>NZ_JBFAID010000090.1:0-13563 GCF_040654475.1 Micromonospora sp. NPDC050686 | reverse complement strand
TTGGTCGCTGAACCGTTTACCGGAGACCTCTTCAGCTATCGATCACCGCCACGCCGTGACCTTCCGGCCACCACGACTTCTGAAACACGCCCTAGCCCTCCTTGAGCTGCCACGCATCGCCCAACTACTCGACCAATACGCCAAACCGCTGCCCGACTGGCGCCCCGACGCTGCCGATATCAGTGCGCTGTGCCTGGTCAGAGGCCAGCCCATTCCGGTTGGTGTCGGGTTCACCGGGCGATCACCGCGGCCGCCTAGCCTCCAGACGTCGTTGATCACGACATGCAAAGGAGCTGGGCGTGCTTGTCAAACGAAAACTCGGCATCACAGTGACCTCGGTCGCCGCGCTGATCTTGTCGGTGGGGCTTTCCACTGCGGCGGGTGCGGTCGATGGCGAGCTTGCGCGGATCACCCCGCCGGTCGATGCGAATCACCCGCCCCAGGATCGTCTGGTGCTCGCCGTGATCGGGGACTACGGTGGCTGCGGCGCTGACCGGACCTGCGCCGAGGAGTATCAGGTCGCGGACATGGTCCACTCCTGGAACCCGGCGGCCATCCTCACCACCGGCGACAACACCTACCAGCAGGGCCTGCCCGATGAGGTGGTGAAGGCCCAGGCGCCGTACAAGGCGGATATCGACGCCGGCAAGCTGTTCCCGATCATGGGGAATCACGACTACGGCAACGGCTGCTCGCCGGAGAGCGTCCAGCCAAGCCTGAACTACTTCAAGGTTCCGGCCGCCTTCGTCGCCGGCTTCGGTAACGGACTGTTCGACTTCGTCAACCCCGACGCCAACTGCCACACGGCGACGGGCAGCGCGAAGCCGCCGATCTACGACGCGTACCGCAACACGCTCACCAACAGCTCGGCCGCCTGGAAGGTCGTCGGCGGCCACCAGCCGATCTACTCCTCCGGCAAGGCCGGCAACAACCTGGACCGCTCCTGGCTGATGACGCCGGGCGTGGATCTGATCCTCGCCGGCCACGATCACCACGCCGAGCACATCGAGACGGCCGACGGCTACCACATCGCCATCTCCGGTAACGGCGGCGCCGGCCTGACGCCGCTGTTCAGTGTCACCCCCGGCAGCAGGTTCCGCGATGCCACCCACTTCGGGGCGATGCGGTTGACGGTGACCTCGGACTCGCTGAAGGCGGAGTATCTGTCCCTGCCGGGCACCGTCGACTACTACTTCCTGCTGAAGAAGGACGCGCAGGGCCGGGCGTATCTGGCCGAGCGCTCAGACTGGACCGACCCGAATCCGGACCCGGGCGGAAGCCCGATCCCGAACAAGTACACGGTCTCGTTCGACGTCGCGGCGGACAAGACCGACGGGCTGACCTACAAGAACTACGAGGACGGCCCGTTCGTGACGACTGAGGTCGACGGCCGCCGAGCGCTGCAGCTGCAGAAGAATCCCTTCGGCGGCGCCAACCAGCTGTACATGTTCGTCGACGATGCGGCGATCTCCGGTGGGCCGTACCAGGTGAAGGCCACGATCAGCTACCGCTCTCCGGTCGCTGGCTCGTTCGCCCTCCAGTACGACTCGCAACAGAGTGGCTCGGCCTACCAGCGTTCGGCGGCGGTGACGATCGGCGCGGGTCAGGTGAACCAGTGGCAGACCGCGACCATCGACATCCCCGACATCCGCTTCACCAACCGACAGAACGGAGGCGCGGACCTGCGGCTGAACACAGTTGCCAACTTTCCGCTCGCGATCTCGGCGGTGCGCTTTGACGTGGTCCCACCGGCTCCCCCGGTGACCCGGGTCTCGATGAACTTCTCCGGTGAGCCCGACGGGCTGACCTGGATTCCGTACGAGAGTGGGCCCGCCCACGAGATCGTCGTCGACGGTCGGCGTGCCCTGCAGATCGACAAGAACACCTTCAACTCCGGCAACAACCTCTACCTCGGCGTCGACGACCGCTACCTCACCGGCGGCCCGTACGACGTCACCGCGACCATCGAGTACCGTTCCCCGGTCGTCGGCTCGTTCGTCCTCCAGTACGATTCCGCAGCCAGCGGGTCGGCGTACCAGAGCACGACCCGCGTGAACATCACCGCCGCGATGGTCAACACCTGGCAGACCGTGACACTCGACCTGCCGCAGGCCATGTTCCGCAATCGGCAGAACGGCAACGCCGACATGCGGATCGTGGGCGCGAACAACCTGCCCCTCATCATCGGCTCGATGAGCGTGCAACTCCTCGACACCCAGGCGCAGTTGCTGAAGGCGGCGCAGGACGCTGTCACCGCCGCCGAGGCAAACCCGTCGGCGCAGACGATCACGGCCGCCGAGGCAGCCATCGCAAAGGTCACCGACGCCACCCAGGTCGCGGCGCTGAACCAGCGGCTGGCGGTCGTGAAACTCCTCGTCCAGGCCCGCGACCTGCTCGACCGGATCGCCGCAGCCGAGCTGACCAACGCCGACCAGATCGACTCCGCCGTCACCGACCTCACCGACGCGACGGCAACCGTGGACCAGGTGCCGGCCGACCGGCAGGGTGACCTGCCAGAGCAGGTCGGTGCGGCAAAGCGCCGGATCGCCGACGCGCTCGCCCGATTCTTCGCGAAGCCCATCGCAGGGAAGCCGGCACCGATCAAGCGACCCTGGCTGGACCTGGTCATCTCAGACACCTACGACCGGTTCGGTGAGACCAACCTGCACGACCGAGTGATGTCCATCGTGCGCAGCCACGCCACCGGCGCGCAGGTCACCATCGCCATCACCGAGTCCCTCGCCGCCCGCTAAACGACAAACACTTCCGCCTCGGTCCGGGGCGGCGTCGGACCGCCGACGCCGCCCCGAACCACCCGACACTCAGCCGATCTGACACTACGAGTGCCCGCCCACATCCGCCAGTCTGGCGAGCTTCGCCAGGCACTGCGATCCATCGCGCTGGTAGCCGCGATCCGCGCGCTACGCGGGGTTACGTGACCGCTCGCGGCTCGCGGTTCGGATATGGCCGATGAGCGGATATCTGATCTTGATCCCGGTGTCGGTATGCGATGACTAAAGTATCGCGCCCTTGCGCGGAGCCGAGACCCACGCGGGCTGGTGCTGCTGCGGGCTGATTGTGCGCCGAAGCGAGTACTAGCGGAAACGGGTTTGCTATGGAAACCTATTGGCATGACTTCCGATGCGGTTCCTGCCAGCGATCCCCGCCGGCTGCTGGCTGATGTGCGCGACCTCGCGCGCCGGGTTCGTCTCGCCCAGCGGGTGACGTGGTTGCCGCTGCTGGTGCTGGCCCTGGTGATCTTCGGGGCGATCCCCGTGTACCGGTACGGTCGCGTCGTCAGCGACTGCCAGGCGGTGGGCGACGGCCAGGTGTGCGAGGTCTGGTTCCAGACCGTGACGTTCTACTGGTTGGCGGCGCTAGTCCTGGCGTACGTGGTGATCGCCGGCGGATACCTGCGGGTGGCCCGGGCCCGGGGCGTGGACGCCCGGGTGCTGCCTTACGCGGTCACCGGCGTGGCGCTCGTCGGGCTGGGCTTCGCCCTTGCGGCGGTGTGGGTCCGCCTCAACCCGCTGGCCTACCCGGAGGAGCCGTCCGCCATCGCCCAGTCCCTGTTCCGGCTGCTCGACCCGCCCGGCGCGATCGGATTGGCCCTGCTGGTGCTGGCCTGGCTGGAGCGGCACGTCGCGCTGCTGCTGTTCGCCATCGGCTACCTGACGGTGGTGCTGGTGCCGATCAACTTCGGCTGGGGCGCGCACTGGGGGCCGCACACCTGGTTCGTACCGCAGCTGGTGATCAACGGCGGCGTGCTGCTGCTGGGCAGCGCCGGCTTCGCGCTGGCGCAACGGCTGCGGCGGCCCCGGTGACCGGCCCCGCCGATACCCCCGAACCGGACGAGAGCGAATCCCCGCATCCGGTCACCGGCCTGGACGACGTGGTTCACCAGCGGGTCCGGCTCGGCATCCTCACCATCGCGCACGAGGCCCGCCGGGTCGAGTTCGGCTACCTGCGCACCCAGCTGGAACTGACCGCCGGCAACCTCTCCCAGCACCTCGGCGTGCTGGAGACCGCCGGCCTGGTCGAGATCGAGAAGGGCTACGCCGGCCGGCGCGGCCGTACCTGGATCACCCTCACCGCCGCCGGCAACACCGCGCTCGCCGAAGAGATCGGGCGGCTGAGGCAGCTGATCGCGCGGGTCGACACCACCGACACCCGGGAGGACCGATGACAAACGCATTGACCCGTCGACACCTGCTCGCAGCCGCGCTCGTGACCGGGGTCGCCGTGCCGCTCGGCGACGGCGGCCGCGGCTGGGCGGCGCCGGCCGCGCCCGGCACGGCACGGCTCACGCTGCCCCCACCCACTGGGCCGCACCGTGTCGGCACCGTGTCGCTGCACCTCGTCGACGGATCCCGCCCGGATCCGGTCGCCGGCCCCGGGCACTATCGCGAACTGATGGCCAGCGTCTGGTACCCCGCCGTCCGGGACGCCCGACGTCATCCGGTGGTGCCCTGGATGCCCGCCGCGCCGCTGCGCGCGCTGCTCGTGTCCGCCGGGTTCGACGCCGGTGCCGCGGCGGCGCCCCTCACGGCCGGCCACGAGGGCGCTCCGGCACTCCGGGCACCCGAACGGCTGCCCGTGATCGTGTTCTCCCACGGCAACGACGGTCACCGTGCCGAGGCCACCATCGTGGTCCAGGAACTCGCCAGCCACGGCTACGTCGTGGTCACAGTCGATCACACGTACGACGCATTTAGCCAGTTCCCCGACGGCCGGCTCACCGTCCCCGAGGATCTGTCGTTCACACCATGGGACCACGCCCACGACGCCCGATTCGTCCTCGACCGCATCGAGGACCTGGCCGCCGGCCGCAACCCCGACGCCGAGCGGCGTCCGCTCCCGGCCGGCCTGGGCGCCGCGCTCGACCTGCGTCGCATCGGCATGTTCGGCTGGTCGAAGGGCGCGACCGCGACCGCCCTCGTCATGAACCAGGACCGGCGCGTGCGGGCCGGGCTCGGCTTCGACGGCCCAATGCAGTCGGTGCCACCGGTCGCCGAGATCGACCGGCCGTTCATGCTGATGACCGCGGAGTTCACCCGCGCCGCCGAGCCGAGCGTCGAGCAGTTCTGGTCGTACCTGCGCGGATGGCGGCTCAACGTGCAGGCCGACGGGGCGGCGCACTCGTCGTACTGCGACAACCAGTGGCTGATCCCGCAGCTCGCGAGGATCATCGGGATGAGCGACGAGGACCTCGCCGGCTGGGTCGGCACCCTCGACCCGGCCCGGGCGGTGCGGATCCAGCAGGCGTACCCGCTCGCGTTCTTCGACCTGCACCTACGCCACCGGGGACACCTGCTCAACGGCCCGAACCCGGCCTTCCCGGAAGTGCAATTCATCGTCTGACGCGCTTCAAACCCACAGCCTCAGCAGACGCCGGGACGAGTCGACTAGACAAACGACACCATTTTGATCGGGGACACGGATCTGCCGCCGCCCATGCATGGTGACCGATCAAGCGCGGTCACCACGCGGCTCGGAAGGCGGGCGTACAGGGCATCGCAGCGGCCGCGGCGGTGAGATCCTGGGCGGCATGACGACCTCGACGCCAAGGCGAATCTCTATCAGTACCTGCGGGGGCGCTGCTCGGGAAGCTCGACGGGCTGTCGGAGTACGACGTACGGCGCCCGCTCGTGCCGACCGGGACGAACCTGCTCGGGCTGGTCAAGCACGTGGCCTCGGTGACCGCCGGGTATCTCGGCGAGGTGTTCGACCGCCCCTTTCCCGAACCCGTCGCGGAATCCCGACGCGCTTCGGGCTCGACCCCCGCCGGGACGTGCAGGTCCTCACCCCCATGCACCGCGGCCCTGCCGGCGCCGGCGCCCTCAACACCCTGCTCCAGCAGCGGCTCATCCCGCCTCGGGAGGGGCAGCCGGAGCGGCGCATGGGTGGACGGGCGTTCCGCATCGGCGACAAGGTCACCCAGATCCGCAACAACTACGACAAGGGCCAAGCCGGCGTCTTCAACGGCACCCTCGGCATCGTCACCGCCCCCTCACCGGCCAGGAACAGACCCTCACGGTAGGCACTGACGCGGACGAAAGCATCGACTACGAACTCGACGAACTCGCCCACGCCTACGCCATGACCATCCACCGCTCCCAAGGCTCCGAATACCCCGCCGTCGTCATCCCCCTGACCACCAGCGCGTGGATGATGCTGCAGCGCAACCTGCTCTACACCGCCGTCACCCGCGCCAAGAAACTCGTCGTCCTCGTCGGCTCCCGCCGCGCCCTGGCTGCCCCCGTGCGCGCCGTCGGCGCCGGACGTCGACACACCGCCCTCGACCAGCGCCTCACCTGATCCCCCGGAGAGGGTGGTTCCGGCCCTGCCGCCCGCTGCCAGCGTCGTAGCCGGTGACGTCGGTGGCTCACAATCGACCAGGCTGCCGCCCCTCCAGGCTGATCCCACGATCACGTACGACAGGCGGTTTACGACCTGCCCCTGCCGGATCTTCACAGGTAGAGCGCATCGACGACCGGCTGACTGTGCCCGCAATACCGAGGCAGCGACACGCCATCACCGTGCAGCGGACACTCCCTCGCTGGGCAGTCGTCCGTAGCCCAAGGAGCACCGGCGGCTAGTCGGCCCCGAGACGGCGGCTCGCTACCCGCCCTGGTGTGCGACCCAGGCACCAGCGACCGCTGACCCGGGTCACCGGGACACCGCCCGCCCACCCCGAAGGGCGGCGGCTACCGTCGTTCGGCTGGGTGAGGTCGGCCCACCCGGTCACGACCACTGGGTCCGCCTCCGGTGCCGCCGGCGGGCCCCAACCTGTCCGGCCGGGACCGTCCCGGCCCGCCAGAGGGCATGTCGAGGGCGGCCGTGAGCTCCCGCCCGACCCGGTCGATCCCGTCGGCCGCCACCAGGGCGAACACGAACCTGTCCGGCCGCAGCACCACCAGGTCCGCGCGGTGGTGCCGGAGCCACCCGCCGAGCACACCGTCGACGTCAACGACGTCGACCCGGTCCGGCTGGCGGTCTACGGGTGGTGCCGGCAGGCCGGCCATCGAGGTGCCGGACGGGTGAATGGCGACGAACCGCACCGGCAGCCCCCGCCACTGCGGTCCGAGCTGACTGCCTGGCGTGGCCAGGCCGAGCACGACGAAGCCGTCGCCGAGCGCCTCGTCGAGCAGGCGCGCGTCGGGTGATCCCGGGATGAGGATCCGCGGCTGGGGAAACATCGTCCCGACCACACCGTCCCGCCGGCCTCCGGCCATCAGGCCCCGCCGGTATGCCGGCACCGGCTTGAACTCGAACCGCTGCACGAACCGCCGTACCCTGGGGATCGTCTGGACCGTCCGCAGGACGGTGTCCCGCATCCAGGCGGTGGGCCGGTTGCGGGCCAGGAAGACCCGTCCCAGCCGGACGCTGGTCCGCGCCATCTCCTGGGTGTGCGGGCGCCGTTCGGTTTCGTACGTGTCCAGTACCGCGGCGTCGGCGGTGCCGGTCAGCACCAGGGCGAGCTTCCACGACAGGTTCGCCGCGTCGCGCAGACCGCTGCACAAACCCTGGCCGAGGAACGGGGGCATCTGGTGGGCCGCGTCACCCAGCAGGAAGACCCTTCCCTCCCGCCACCGCTGGGCGATGAGGTGGTGGAAGGTGTAGACCACCGCCCGGGTGACGGTGAACCGCCCTGGGTCGAGGTAGGGCGAGACGAGCGCGGCGATGTTCTCCGGCCGCTGCATCTCGGCGTCGGTCTCCCCTGGGCGCAGCATGAACTCCAGGCGGTAGCTGCCTGCCGCGCCGGGGGACACGAACGCCGGCCGCTGCCAGTCGCAGACGAACGTGGTGTTCTTGACCCGCACGGCGTCGGGCGGCACGTCGCCGGAGACCGCCAGCCACGGCTCGGCGTAGCTCGCCCCGGCCAGCGGGATCCGGACGGCGGATCGGGTGGTGCTGCGGGCGCCGTCGCACCCGAGGACGTACCTGGCGCGGACCGTCCGCCGCTGCCCGGTGACCACGTCGGACAGGAGTATCGTCACGCCGTCTTCGTCCTGCACCAGGCCGACCAGTTCGGTGCCGAGCGAGAGTTGGACGTGCGGGAAGCGGTCCAGCCCGGCCCGCAACGTCCGTTCGAGCCGTGGCTGGTCGAAGAAGCGCAGCGGTGCGTGCCCGTACCCGAAGTCCGTCTCGGACAGCGTCATCCGGGCGAAGCACCGGCCCTCGCCGTTGACGTACTCGACGAGCGGCGGGGCGAGCGTCTCACCCCGTACCTCGTCGAGCAGGCCGGCCTGCTGGTAGATGCGTAACGCCTCGTCGTCGCAGGAGAAGGCCCGCGGCTGGCCGTGCGGGGCCATGCTCCGCTCCACGATCAGCGTGGTGACGCCGCGGGCGCCGAGCAGGTTGGCGGTGAGCGCGCCCACCGGCCCGCAGCCGATGATGGCGACCTCGACCTCCTCGGCCGGGTGGGGAGCCGACGGCTGAACTGGACGCATGGCGGTGCCCTTTCGGAACACGTTTCTGTGGCGACGGCTCCGGCCGTCCTCCCCTGACGCAATCCAGGGCACCAGGTCGGCGTGGAAAAGTTGTGGAGACGACGTGGAGGCCGGCCTCTACAACCGGTCAGAAAACGTCCTCGGCGGCGAACCGGGGCAGCAACAGCCCGGCGCCCTGTTCGACGGCGATCCGGGCCCCGACGTCCCACTCCGTCCGGTCGTGGCGGGCTACACCTCGGATCCGGTGCAGTTCCGCGACGAACACCCGCTCGCCCACCCGGTCGGCAACGGCCAGCCCCTCCTCGGCCAGCGTCGCCGCGGTCTGCGGGTAACCGGCCGTCAGGTACGCCTCGGCCATCGCCGAGAGCAGGACGGTCCGGGTGGCCCGCAGTCCGGGACGGTAGATCTCGTCACCCGCGGCGCGCATCGCTTCGAGCCGGCCGTGGTCGCCGCCCCGCGCGGCAGCCCATTCGGCGAAGAACGCACCGGTCGCCACCATATGGGGCAGGCCGGTGGCCCGGCCGATGTCCCGGCACCGGCGCGCCGCGACGTGCGCGGCGGCGACGTCGTGTTCCTGCATCGCCAGCCAGGCGGCGAAGAGTGCCGCATTCGCCCGGCCGTACGGGTCGTCAAGCTCCTCGGCAAGGGCCTCGGCCTCGGCGATGTCCGCCCAGGCGCCGGAGGGGTTGCCGCGCACCGAGCGGACCAACGCCCGGAAGTTGCAGCAACCCAGGACCGGACGCCGACCAACCTCCCGGCGCAGCAGCCCCCGATCGACCGTTCGCAGCCGGTCGATCGCGGCCGTGAGCCGGCGCTCGCCGTCGGCCAGCCGGCCGGCAAAGTAGCCCACCGCGCCCAGCAGGTACTCGCCAGCCACGGCGATCAGCCGGCTACCGTCGTCCTCGGCCCGCACCAGCCGCTCGGCGAGGTCGGTGCAGATCGCGAACTCGGCCCGGTTGGCGGCCAGCTCGCCCAGTGCCCAGAGCGCGTGACGGATGTCGGCGTCCGGCCCCACCAGCGTCAACAGCTCACGGGCGCGGGCGCAGACCTGGTCGACCGCGTCGCTGCCGACCCCGACCGTCATCTGCAACAGAGACGCGCGGTGCAACTGGACGGCCAGTTCGGTCCGCGCCACGTCGGGTGAGACCTCCGCGGTGGGGGCCAGCCGGTGCGCGGCGCGTTCGAGGTGACCGAGCGCGTCCTCGTAGGCGACCCGCCGGGTCGCGTCGTCGGCGGCGATCAGCGACCACCGCAGGTGGTCCTGGTCGTGGCCGAGTCCGATCGCCTGACCGTAGTGGTGGGCCAGCTCGGCCGGTGCGACGTCGGCGGCCCGCTCGTAGGCCAGGGCCAGCCGGGCATGCAGTGCGGCCCGGCGCGGCGGAACCAGCTCGGCGTAGGTGACCTCGGCGAAGAGCGGATGGCGGAAGGTGACCGCGCCCGGTGCGGCCTCCGTCACCAGTGCGGCCGTGTAGGCCGGGGCGAGCCGTTCGGCGACCGCCGGGGCCGTGGTGTTCAGCGCCGCCGCCATCACCTGAAGGTCCAGGTCGTGTCCGGCCACGCTGAGCAGGTCGAGGCAGCGCCGGGCGGGGTCGGGCAGCCCGCCGAACCGCAGCCGCACGGTGTCCCGGATGCTCGGCGGCAGCTCCGCGGCGGCTGCCGGGTCGGCCGGGGACCGGAGCAGCTCAGTGATGAAGAACGGATTCCCGCCGGTACGGGTGACGAGTCGGGCCACGACCGGCTCCGGCGGTGCCGCCCCGGTTCGGTCCCGGATGAGGTCGGCGACCGAGGCCGCGTCCAGCCCGGCGAGCCGGAGCTGGCCGAAACCCCACCCGCGAGCCAGCTCGGCGACGGTCGCCACCAGGGCCGGATCATGGTCGTACGGGCGGAGGGTGGCGACCACCAGGGCCCGGGCCGCCGACAGATCGGCGGAGAGGAACCGCAGCAACAGCAGCGAGTCCGGGTCGGCAGTGTGCAGGTCGTCCAACACGACCAGCAGGCCGCGCTGCCGGGCCACCGCGTGCACCAGTTCCGACACCGCCTCGTACACCTGGAACCGCGCCGTCGGGTCGAGTCCGCCACTGCCTACCGGGCCGGACAGTGATCCGGCGACGAACCCGTCCAGCCGGCCCGCCGAGCCCGTGGCGCTGGCCTGCGGCATCGCCACGAGCGCGCGTACCACCTGGCTCCACAGCCAGAACGGTGGCGCCTGCCCGACGTCGGGACAGCGGCCCCAGACCACCGCAACGCCGTTCGCGGCGGCCTGCGCGCCGAGTGCCCCAGCAAGGGTGGTCTTGCCGATGCCGGCTTCCCCCACCAGAGCCAGCACCCGCCCGCCCTGCCGGGTGGCCGCGTACAGCGTCTCCCGCAGCCGCTCCAACTCCGGGCCACGACCCACCAGCGGGCCTGCGCCCCGGTCCGGCGACACACCGGCCACAGCCGGACCCCGCCCGGACGGCGCGGCCCCGCTCGAACGCGTCCCGCTCCGGTCCACATTGGCTTCGCTGTCGCCCGGCAGGGGTTCGGTCTCGGTTGGCCAGGCTCCGGGCCCGTTCGGGACCACCGCGGCTTGACTCGGTCCAGACTCGACGCGGGGTGGCAGGATCTCGGCGGCCCGCACGACGTCCGGATCGACCGCCGCCGGACGGCCGGACTCCGCCGGTACGGCCTGCTCCAGGATCAGCCGGTGCACCTCCCGTATCTGTTCACCGGGGTCGAGCCCGTACTCACCGGCCAGGACCCGGCGCCCCTCGTCGAAGGCCGCCAGGGCCTCGGTCTGCCGCCCGGACCGGTACAGCGCCACCATCAACTGCGCCCGAGCTCCCTCGCGCAACGGGTTCGTCGACACGAACCGGCGCAGCTCCGCCAGGAGCGTTACGTGCCGGCCGGCCGCGACGCCGGCGGTCAACCGCCCCTCCTCGGCGCTCAATCGCAGCTCAGCCAGCCGTGCCACCTCCGGACGCACCGCAGCCAAATCGGCGACGCCCGCCAACGGTTCGCCACGCCACAACGCCAACGCCTCGGCGTAGCTCCACTCGGCGGCCGCCGGGTCCCCGGCCGCCAGCGCGTCCGCAGCCCGGTCCACGAGGCTGCCGAACCGGATCGCGTCGATGGCCTCGGGCTCCACCCGCAGCTCGTACCCCCTCGGGCGGCTACGCAGGACGCGCGCCGGCTCGCGGTGGGACCGCTCGGGCTCCATGGCCCGACGCAGCCCGGCGACGTACGTGCGCAGCGTCATCTGAGCGCTGGGCGGCGGTTGCCCGTCCCACAGCGCCTCGACCAGCCAGTCGGCGGCGACGAACCGGTTCAGCCGCAGCAGGAGCAGGGCCATCAGCGCCTGCTGCTTCGGCCCTCCGAGGGGCACCACCCGCCCGTCCCGGACGATCTCCGGCGGACCTAGCACCCGGAACTGCACGCCATCACCACAACGAGGGTCCCCACATGTCCAGTGCCGAGTATGCACCCGCGTCCTGGGCACGGGTAGGCCCGCGGGTAGCCCGCCGCAGGGTGGCGGGTCGATGGCAGACAGGGATGGCAGTTGCCCGGGCCCTCGGCGATGTTGATGCGACGACGTGTAACACCATTTCACTAAGCACTTAGTGGAATGAGGTTAGGGTGATTGACTTTCAGCTCGATGCCCAATCCGGCGTCGCCACCTACCTGCAGCTGGCTCAGCAGGTCCGGCACGCCCTGCGGCTTGGGCTGCTGCGGCCAGGCGACAAGTTGCCGACCGCGAAGGAGGTCGTCGCCAAGCTCGCGATCAACCCGAACACGGTGCTGAAGGCCTACCGCGAGTTGGAACGCGAAGGCTTGGTCGGCGCGCGGCCCGGGCTCGGCACGTTCGTACTCAAATCGCTGTCCCGCCACGATCCGGCCGAGCAGACGGAGCTGCGTCAACAACTCGCTCACTGGGTGCTCACCGCACGCCGCGCTGGTCTGGTCGACGAGGACATCGAGGCGATGTACCGCGCGGTGATGCGACAGGACGTCAACGACACGGAGGCACTGCATGGCGCCCGTACTTGAAGCCAGCCGTCTGGGCCGGCGCTACGGCAAGAAATGGGCACTTCGCGACTGTTCTCTTGAGCCTGCCGGCGGGGCGGGTCATCGGGCTGGTCGGGCCGAACGGTGCAGGCGAGACCGGTTACTGAGTCTCGCGGTCGGCCTGCTTCGTCCGAGCGTCGGGGATGTCCGGGTGCTCGGCAGGTCGCCGCGCTCGGCTCTGGCCGAGGTCGGTTTTGTGGCCCAGGACAAGCCGCTGTACGGCAGTCTCACTGTCGCCGAGACGCTGCGGATGGGCGGCTGGCTCAACCCGAGCTGGGATCAGGAGCTGGCCCGCAAGCGGATGGCTCGCGCCGACATCCGTTGCAGCAGAAGGTCGGTGTGATCCGACAGCTGATGTGCGACGTAGCTCTGCCAGGTGATGTGCGACGGGTGGTCTAGGAAACTGAGGTAGCGATCCGCGGTCGCTGGCCTTTGATGCTACGGACTGGTTGGGTGGTGGTGCGTCGGACGACTTTGGTGTCGTCGTCGGTGAGTTCGATGGCCAGGGTCGTCTCGGAGACGGTCACGGTGACGGTCTGGTGCCGGTGCAGCCGGCCGAGGGCGATCTTCTGGCCGGCGACCATGATGATCCCGCTGTTGGAGGCCCGTCGTTGCACCCGGACGGGTTCGATCGACGGGCGTGGTGGTCCTGCTGGGCGGGCGCCACGGAGGCGTTGTCCGTTGTAGCTCACGTTGGTGAACCGGACGGTTCCGCTGCTGCCGCTGGCCTGGGCGTTCCAGGTGCCGGTGATCGCCGCGCCGCCGGGCAGCGCGATGGTCACGGTCCAGCCGTTGAGGGCCGCGGAGCCGGCGGTGACCGTCACGCTCGCGGTGAAGCCGCCGGACCACTGGTTGACCGCCACCGACGCGGAGCAGCCGTTACCCGTCGGCGGCGGCGTGGTGGTGGGGGGCGCCGTGGTCGGCGGCGCGGTCGTCGGCGGGGCCGTGGTCGGCGGCGCGGTCGTCGGCGGCGCGGTGGTGGGCGGGTTGGGCGCGCCGTTGGCCAGGCTGAAGGCCAGGTCCGGCTGGAACGAACCGGCCGTGTAGCGGCAGCCGTCCGCCTCCCCCG
>NZ_JBFAID010000089.1:0-14591 GCF_040654475.1 Micromonospora sp. NPDC050686 | reverse complement strand
TACCCCCCCCCCCTCCGCCCGCGGTGGGGGGGGGGGGGGGGGGGGCGCGCCGCCCCCCCCCGCCGGGCCCCCCCCCCCCCGACCGGATCCGGTCCTCGTCGATCCGGACACCCAGCCCGGGCGAGTCGCCGAGGACGAAGGCGCCGTCGGCGACGTGCAGGTCGACGGAGACGCCGACCGGCGGATGCAGGTCCTGCAGCTCGCTGGTCAGGTGGTTCGGCACCGACGTCGCCGCGTGCAGCAGCCCGAGCGGGCTGTTGCCGATCGGGCTCACCGGCAGGTCGTAGGCGTGGGCCAGGGCGGCGACCCGCAGGAAGTGGGTCACTCCGCCGACCGCGGCCGTCTGCACGATGTCGACCGCCCCGGCGGCGATCAGCGGACGGTACTGCTCCAGCCCGGTGAGGTTCTCCCCGGTGGCGACGGACGCGCGTACCCCCCGGCCGACCGCGGCGAGTCCCTCGGCGTCCCACCGCCGGACGGGCTCCTCGATCCAGATCAGGTCGAGGGTGCGTTCGAGTTCGCAGACGTGCCGCACGGCCTGCTTGCGGGTCCACGCCTCGTTCACGTCGAGCATGAGACCGGGGCGCTGTCCCTGCCCGCCCTCGATCAGCACCTCCTTGACCAGCCGGAGGCGATGCCGGTCCCGCTCGATGTCGAGGCCGCCCTTGAGCTTGGCGGCCCGCAGCCCGTGCCGGGCGTAGGCGTCGTACGTCGCGACGAGCTGGTCGTCGGTCAGCGCGATGTCGAGACCGGAGGCGTACGCGGGGACCAGCCGGTCGCGTCCGCCCAGCAGCCGCCACAGCGGCTGGTCGGCGGCCTGCGCCTTGATGTCCCACAGGGCGGTGTCGAGGGCGCCGATGGTGCCGAACACCGCGCCCCCGTGGCCCGCCTTGAAGGTGTGGCGCAGCATGCGGTCGTAGAGCGCGGTCACGGCGCGCGGATCCTCGCCGTCGATGGCCGCGAAGACCCGGTCGATCTCGACGTGCGGCCCGATGCCGAATCCCGCGATGCCCTCGTCGGTGTCGACGATGACGATCGGCACCACGACCGTCCCGTCGGTGAAGACGCCGTTGGCGTCGCCGACCGGCCGTCCCCATTCCTGGACGGTGGTGAGCGTCCGATATCCGGTGATCCGCATGTCAGCCCTTCGTGGAGCCGGCGGCGACGCCGTCGGCGATCTGACGCTGGAGGAAGAGGTAGACCACCAGGACGGGTAACGCGGCGATCAGCACTCCGGAGGCGAAGGTGGGAATGTCGTCGGAGTACTGGCCGCGCAGCGAGGTCACCCCGACCATGAGCGTCCGGTGCTCCGCCGAGGGCATCATCACCAGCGACATGAGGACGTCGTTCCAGCAGAACAGCACGTCGAGGATGCCGACCGACAGCAGGGCCGGGGTGCCCAGCGGCAGCATGATCCGGCGGTACACGCCGTACACGCTGTTGCCGTCGATCCGGGCCGCGTCGATGATCTCCGACGGGACGGCCCGGTAGTAGCTCGTCATCAGAAAGACGGTGAAGGGCAGGAACTGGGCCACGTAGACGAGGACCAGACCGGGGTACGTGTCGATGAGGGCGCTGTCGGCCATGATCCGGGCGAGCGGCACCATGATCACTTGAAACGGCACGAAGAGCCCGGCGAGGCACCCCAGGAACAGCGCCGACGAGCCGCGGAACCGAAGCTGGCTCAGGGCGAAGCCGGCCATCGACCCGAGCAGCAGCAGCAGGACCACCGACGCCGTCACCACGATCAGGGAGTTGACGAAGTAGCGGCCCATGCCGACGCTGTTCCACGCCGTGCCGATGTTGTCGAAGCGCAGGGCGTCGGTCAGGGAGAACCGGTCGAGGACGTAGTCGCGCCGGGTCTTCATCGCCACGTTCGCGGTGAACAGCAGTGGGTAGATCGTCCCCAGCGCGAGCAGCGACATCGGCACGGCCAGCAGCCACCAACTCGGCCGGACGCGGGTCATCAGTCCTCCCTTCCGGCCCGCTGGAGCAGCTTGACCTGCAGCAGTCCCACGACCAGCATGATCACGAAGAGCGCCGTCGACGCGGCCGAGGCGAGGGCGGGCCGGTTCAACTGGCCCTGCTGGATCCAGATGTAGTACTCCGGGAGGTAGGTGGACCCCTCCGGGCCGCCGCTGGTCATCACGAAGAGCAGGCCGAACATCGAGGTCAGCATCCCGATCATCGTGGTCACGAAGACGAACGCGATGGTGCGGGACAGGCCCGGGACGATCACGTGCCGGATGACCTGGAACAGCGACGCCCCGTCCACCCGGGCCGCGTCCAGCAGCGCGGCGTCCAGGGTCGCGAACCCGGCGAGGAACACCACCAGCGCCATTCCGAAGGTGGCCCAGATGTGCACGCCGACCACGACGAACATCGCGACGTCCGGGTTCCCCAGCCAGTCCACCGGGCCGAGGCCGACCGATCCGAGGACGGCGTTGAGCGGGCCGTCGACGGCGAGCAGGAGGTTGAAGATCGCGCCGACGATGACCGGTGAGAGCACCGCGGGAAAGAAGTAGACGCCGCGGTAGAAGCGGTGTCCGGGCACCCGCAGATGGATGAAGGTCGCGAGCAGTCCCGGGATCGCCACCGCCACCGGAAGCAGCAGCACCAGCAGCCCGACGTTGCCCAACGCGGTCCGGAACAGCGGGTCGTCGAGCAGTTCGAGGTAGTTGTCGAGACCGACCGCCGTCCCGTTGCGCTGACCGTCACCGGTGAAGGAGAAGTTGACCCCGAGCAGCAGCGGATACAGCCGCAGCACCACGATGACCAGGACGGCCGGTGCGACCAGGACGTAGGGGGCGAGACGCTCGGCCCGCGAGCCGCCGGCGAGGGGCCGCGAGCGGGCACCCCGACGGCGGCCGGAGCGACCGGCCGTCACCCCGTCGGTCCGTCCGGGCGGTGCCGGGCGGACCGACGGTCGCGCGTTTGCGATCGGCACGGGATCAGCCAGCCTGGTCGGAAGCGGCCAACTGCTTCACCGCCTCGTCGATGGTGACCGACCCGCTGAGCAGTTGCTGGGAGAGCCGCCCCATCAGATCCAGGGTCTTCGAGGAGAGCGCCACGTGCAGGGCGGGCTTGCCGCCCTTGATCTGGGAGACGATCGCGGCGGCGGCGGGGCCGCCCTGCGACACGTCGATGGTGGTGTCGGCGGCGATCGCGCCGGCGTCGGCGTAGAACGCCGTGAGCGCGTCGGTCGAGGTCAGCGAGCGCACCAGGTCGGCGGCGACCTTCGGGTCCTTCGTCCACTTCGCGACCGCGTAGCCGATGCCGCCGTCATACGGCAGGCTCGGGGTGGTGCCGGCGGTGACGACGGGCGCCCTCATGACGCCGAGTTTGTCGGCCGTCAGGAACTCGTTGAAATCCTTCCAGTGCCCCACGTCGGACATCAGGCCGATGACGTGCGCGGCCTTGCCGGACTGGAACAGCGCGAAGGAATCGTTGAACATCGCGGTCGAGTTGGCCCCCTCGTTGTTCAAGCCGGCGTCGCCGGCCTCCTTCCAGAGCTGGAAGACCTGCTTCACGTGGGGTGAGGTCCAGTCGCGCCGGCCGGCGATCCAGGCGTCGTACTCCGGTGCGGTGAGGACGGCGGACCCCAGGGCCGACAGCCAGAACTGGATACCGACGCCCTCCTTGTTGCCGAGGGCGAAGCACGCGGCGCCGGCCTTGCCGATGGCGGTGCAGTCGGCGACGAACTCGGCCCAGGTCGTGGCCGGGCTCGTCGGATCAAGGCCGGCCTTCTCGTAGAGCGCCTTGTTGTAGTAGATGGGGTGGCCCTGGAGTGTCACCGGGCCGGCGTAGACCTTGCCGTCCTTGGTGAAGGCGTCCCAACCGGCCAGCCGCTCCCGGTCCGCGGTCAGGTATTCGTCCAGGGGCACCAGCGAGTCCACCCGGTCACGGATCTGGCCTCCGCCGTTGAACAGCATGACGTCGGGGCCCTTGCCGGACTGGAGGGCCGCGCCGAGCAACGTGTAGTACTGGTCGAACGGTTGCGCGACGAACTCGACCGTCACCTTCGGGTGCTTCCTGGCGAAGTCGGCCTTTGCCTTCTCGAGGTAGCTGGCGGCGGACGCGTCACCGGACTTCCAGTCCCACACCACCAGCTTGCCCGCGGATCCGCCGGACGAGGGGTCCGAACCGGTTGCGCTTCCGCAGCCCGTCATCGCCAGTGTCACAACGAGGAGCGCCGACCAGAGTGCTCGCTGTTTCATCGTTGTTCACCTCTGCAGGGAGTGGCTGACGGCTCGACCGTCCAACCAGGATGAGATCGAAAGGTAACTCGTATGATGTTTGGCGTCAACGGTCGCCCGTACACTGACCACGGACGTCGCGCCACGGCGAGCCGATCGGAGGGCACATGACGCCATCGCCGGAGACGGCGCTGAATGCCCTGGCCGCCCCGGCCTGGACACGGCGACCGACCAACCTCGCCCGCGCCGTCACCGCCGAGCTGGTGGAGCGGATCGTTCGCGGGGTGCACCCGTCCGGGACGGCCCTGCCTCCCGAACCCATCCTTTGCGAGACCTTCTCGGTGAGCCGGACCGTCGTCCGGGAGGCGGTGAAGATCCTCCAGGAGAAGGGCCTGGTGCAGGTCCGCCAGGGCGCCGGGACCATGGTCAACCCGCCGTCGATGTGGGACATGCTCGACGAACTCGTCCTCGCCGCCACCATCGCCGAGGACGAGGGCCTCGCCATCCTCGACGATCTCGTGGTCACCCGGCGGCTGCTGGAGTCCGACATGGCGAACGTCGCCGCCCGCGTCGCCGACCCGCAGACCGTCGACCGCCTGCGCGCCCTGGTGGACCGGATGGACGAGCTCGTCGATGATCACGTCACCTACCACGAGCACGACCGGGCCTTCCACGACACCGTCATGCAGGCCTCCGGAAACCGCATCGCCCGCGGTGTCGTACGCGCGCTGGAGAGCCAGGTCGTCAACACGGCCCGGTACATGGGCCGGACCGAGCGGTCGCTGTGCGTGGCGTCCAACCGCGGGCACCGACACATCTACGAGCGGATCGCCGCCCACGACCCGGACGGCGCCGCCGAGGCGATGTTCACCCACATCACCGAAGCCTGGCTGGTCCGGCGTGGCGGCTCGGGCAGGCCCACCCGCCTGCAGCGCTGACCTCTCCCCCACCCGGCCGGCCAGCCGCCACTCCCCGGTGCGGAAGTGGCGGCTGTCGCCCGGCCCCGGCATCAGCCGTGTCCGGACGAGGTCAGGAGAACTGCGCGAAGAACCGCCAGATCTCGCCCTTGGTCCAGGTCGTGATGCCACTCTCGGCGTAGGTCCCGTCCACCGGGCCCGGCATGTGCCCGTTGTCGAACGCCGCCCACTGCACCGGGTACCCGGCCCGGCAGCCCGAGTAGGTCGTGGTGATGTGCGTACGGCTGCCCGCGCCCGGCTCGGGCGGGTTCTGGAAGGCGCAACCGTTGTTCCGGACAAAGGTGTCGCGCAACGAACGTCCCTGGCTGATGTTGAGGACGTTGTCCGTGATGCCGTGCAGCCCGAAGTACGCGATGGGCTGGGTACCGCCGCTGCACCCGCTGATCTGCGCCCCCGAGATCACCGCGACGGCCCGGAAGACGTCCGCCCGCGCACAGGCCAGCGCGTAGCTCATGCCGCCGCCCCAACTGAAGCCGAGCGCGAAGCGTTGCCTGGGGTTGACGCACAGGTCGCTCTCGATCCGCCTGATCATGTCGTCGACGAAGGTGACGTCCTCGCCGCCGTTGTTCGCCCAGCCGTTGCCGAAGCCCTGCGGCGCGACCAGGATCGCGCTGTTGTTCGACTGCTCCTGCTGGCCGTAGTAGGACCAGGCGGTCCCGCTGGTGCCGCCGGAGGAGATCTCCTGCATGGTGCCGCCGCGCCAGTGGAACGCGAAGATCAACCGGTACGGGTTGTTGTTGTTGTAGTTGGCCGGCATCCGCAGGATGAACTGGCGGCTCTTGCCGTTGCTCTGAATCGTGTGCGTGCCGCTGGACAGCGTCGGGGCCTTGCCGCACCCGCTGCCACCCGAAGGCGGCGGGGTGGGGCCACCACCGTCGACGCGGACGAGCTGCCACTGCTGGTTGGCACCGTTCCAGTCGGCGTACTGCACGATGTTCGCGCCATCCGCGGTGGAGGCACCCTGCACCTCCACGACCTTGCCGCTGTGCCGACTGACCAACCGGACGTGACCGCCGTCGGAGTCCGCCAGCCGGAACTGCTGGTTCGTCCCGTTGGTGTCGGACCACTGCACGATCGCGCCGCCGTCGGCGGTCGAGAAGTTGTACACGTCGAGCACCTTGCCCGAGTGCCGGGACTTCAGCCGGTAGTAGCCGCCGCCGGAATCCACGAACTGCCACTGCTGGTTCGCGCCGTTGTTGCGGGTCCACTGGCTGATCCGGGCACCGTCGTTGGTGGCGGACGCGTACAGGTCCAACGCCTTGCCGCTGTTCCGGTTCACCAGCACGTACCAGGCGCTGGTGTCCACTGTCGCCGCCGCCGCGGGCGCCGTGTTCGCCACGACGAGCGTGCCCGCCGCCATGATCGCGGCGGCCGCCACGGCCAGGACTGAGCGCCAGCCGTGGCGGGGTGGAGAGGCGGGACGGGCCTCACCGATGGCCTTCATGGTCCACTCCTTCGATCGGGGCCACACCCGCGAGCCGAACCCGCGCGCGTGCCCAGGCGTGTGCCGGCGTCCGGTGGTGGCGTCGGCAGAGAAATGTGGTGCGGAGATGTTCGCCGGCGGTGCCTGACCGCCGGAAGCGCGCCGAGCCCCGGCCCGAAACCGGCCCGCGCGCAGAAGTGCCGGTGAGTCATCAGGCTCCCGGTCGCCGGACGACTCGTGAGAGCGAAGTTAGCGTTAACAACGTCATACGTCAAACGAAAGATGTCAATCAATCGAATCGCGCGGAACCGGCATCCGCACCAGCCCTTGCGCGAGAATCCCTCGCGAGCGTAGGAAGGACCTCACGTCCCCACACCGCACCCGGCCGCTCCGTCCACCCCCGATGGAGGTACCTGTGACCACCCCCGGACGCCTCCGTCTCGCCCTGCCGGCGCTGCTGACCGCCGGAACCGTCCTGCTCGGCGCGTCCGCCGCGGCGGGGCCGCCCACCGGGCCGCCGCACCAGGTGTCACCGGGCGCCTGCGACCCGATCGACCCGACGGCCTGCCTGCTGCCCTTCCCGAACGACCACTTCACCGTGCCCGACCCGGCCAGCCCCACCGGCAGGCGGGTCCGGCTCGCCGCCTCCTCGATGCCGACCAACGCGCACGGCACCCCGATCGACCCGACGGAGTGGAACCGGCAGGACGGGTTCAGCCCGGGCTCACCGATCCTGGTGCACGTGCCCGGCCTCGACGCCGCCGCCACCGGCATCGCCCCGGTCACCGACATCGGCCGCTCGCTGGCGCCGGACGCGCCGATCGTGCTGCTCGACACCGCCACCGGCCGGCGCACACCGTACTGGGCGGAGCTGGATGCCCACGCCGCCGGGCAACCCGACCGGCAACTGCTCATCATCCGGCCGGCGGTCGCGCTGGCCGAGGGCACCCGGTACGTGGTGGGCCTGCGCGGCATGCGGAACGACACCGGGGCGCTGATCCCGCCACCGGCGGCGTTCCAGGCGTACGTCACCGGCGCCGGCGCCCACCCACCGGAGCGGGGCGCCCCGCGGTTCAAGCGGATCCTTGCCGACCTGTCCAGTGCCGGGGTCAAGCGCCACCACCTCTACCTGGCCTGGGACTTCACCGTGGCCAGCCGGCAGGCCCTGACCGGACGGATGCTGGCCGTCCGCGACGACGCGTTCGCCACCCTCGGCCGGGCCGCGCCGAGCTTCACGGTCACCCAGGTCACCGACTACCCGCCCGAGCGGGAGCCGCGGATCGCCCGGCAGGTGAGCGGCAGCATCGCCGTACCGTCCTACCTGACCGGCAGCGGCGGGCCCGGATCCCGGCTGCACTACGGGCCGGCCGGCGGCGACGGGCGGGCGGCCGGCGCGGACGCCCGGCCCACGCCGTCGGGCACCACGCTGCGGGCCGACTTCGTCTGCAACATCCCACGCGGCGCCTCGGCCGCCGATCCGGCGCACCTGTCGCTCTACGGTCACGGCCTGCTCGGCCGGCCGACCGAGATCAACGCCGGCAACGTCAAGGACATGTCCCGCACCCACAACTTCAGCTTCTGCGCGACCAGCTGGATCGGCATGGCCGAGGCCGACGTCCCGTACGTGGCCGGCGCCTTCACCGACCTCAGCGCCTTCCCCGCCGTGGCCGACCGGCTGCAACAGAGCTTCCTGAACTTCCTCTTCCTGGGCCGGGCGATGGTCCACCCCCGCGGGTTCGCCGCCGACCCGGCGTTCCGGGACGCCGCCGGGCGACCGCTGATCGACGTGGCGGGCGGGCTGCACTACGACGGCAACAGCCAGGGTGGCATCAACGGCGGCGCGCTCACCGCCGTCGCTCAGGACTGGACCCGGTCCGTGCTCGGCGTGCCCGGGATGAACTACTCCACGCTGCTGCAACGCAGCGTCGACTTCGCCCCGTTTCAGACGATCATGGACGGGTACTACCCGGACCGGGCCGACCAGCAGCTGATCCTCGCGCTGTTGCAGATGCTGTGGGACCGCGCGGAGGCCAACGGGTACGCCCAACACCTGACCGACAGGCCGCTGCCGGGCACCCCGCGGCACCAGGTGCTGATGCACGTGGCCTTCGGCGACCACCAGGTCTCCCCCGCCACGGCCGAGGTGCAGGCGCGCACCATCGGCGCCCGCCTGCACACCCCGGCCCTCGCCGACGGCTGGTCCCGCGACGTCCGGCCGTACTGGGGCATCGCGCCGATCCGGAGGTACCCGTACGCCGGCTCGGCGATCGTGATCTGGAACAGCGGCGCGGCCTACGCGCCGCCACCGACGAACCTCGCCCCGGCCGGTTCCGAGTACGGCACGGACTCGCACGAATTCCCCCGGGCCCAGCCCGCGGCGCAGCGACAGAAGGCGACGTTCCTGCTCACCGGCCGGGTCGTCGACGTCTGCGCGGGCGGCCCATGTCCGTGATGCGGCGACCCGGCCCGCTCGCGCCTACGGTGACCTGTCGTGGATCCTCGCGAGCTCCGCGGCGAACTCGGCGTCGGTGAGGGCGCCACGCTGGTGTTGCCGGGTCACCGTGTGGATGTCGCGCCGCTGGTCAGCGGTGGAGGCAGCACGGGCCGGGCGGGCCTGTCCGGCTCCGGCGGACGGGCCCGTCGGCCGGGTACGGGCGGAGGGCTGCGTCAGGTGAGCCGGCGACTGCCGGCGGCGTTGCGCGTCGCGGTGGTGTGACCGCAGTGTTGCCAGGATCTCGTCGTAATGCTCTGACCAGGTGGGCAGCCGGCCAAGCTCGGGCCTGAACGGCCGGAAAAGGTGCCCACGCTGCAGTGCAGTTTGAATCGACACCCCGTCGGATCGTTCGATGATGATCGCGTCACGGCCCATGTCCAGGCCCGCCACGGTGGCCGTGCCGCTGCGAATGTCCGACACCGCATCCCAGGACACCGTCGTCGTACGCAGTAGGAGCCGGGACCGGATGCCGACGTCACTGACGTAGACCCCGAGCATCGCCTGTCGGGCCGTGACGGCGACGGCACCGGTCAGCCACCCCCCGAAGAGGACCGCCAACAGGGCCGGCATGCCGTCCCGCACATACGTGATCAGCAAGAACGTGCCGACCCCGGCCACCGCAACCAGCCCCAGCACCGCGAAGCCGGTGTTGACGTCGAGTGAGTACGGGCGATGCCAGCGACCCATGCCCCCATGATGACCGGCGGCGTCCACCGCCGGCCGTGACCGTCGCGGCCGATCGACGGCACGGCGGCAGGCGCGGCGTCAGCCGTCGGTGTCGAGGACCTCGCGCAGCCTGCGGGCGAACGCCTCGGGCTGGCCGGGATAGCCGAACTCACCGCCGAGGAAGCCGCCGTGGTGGCTCGGGAAGACGGTCGCCGGCTGGCCGAGCAGGTCGGCGGTGGCCGCCGCGGTGCGGGCGGTGAAGGTCCCAGTGGACTCCTCACCGACGGCGATCACGATGCGGGTCGACGCCTTGGCCAACGCGTCGAGGTCGGGGCGGTAGCTGCTGACCGCCCAGGACCGGTCGGAGAGCAGCGGATCGTCCCGGCGGCCGTCGTCCTCGCCCGGCATCCCGAACGCGGCGGGGTCGGGCGCGGGCTGGGCGAAGTAGGCGTCGGTGAACTCACCCTGCCACGAGGTCATGGCGATGAAGGCGGCCATGCCGGCATTCGATCCCTTGGCCTCGTACCTGTCCCGGACGGCGCCGCGGGCGCGCTCGGCGGCCTCGGCGTCGGGCAGCGCGGGAATGATCGGCGGCTCGTGGGCCACCAGGACGGTCAGGTCGTGGGGATGGGCCGCGACCAGCGCGAGCGCGGTTACCGCGCCGCCGCTGCTGGCGAACATCTCGACCGGGCCGGCACCGAGCGCCTCGATCACCGCGTGCACGTCACCGGCCTGGACCACGGGGTCCTGATCGGTCCGGCCGTCGGTGCGCCGGCTGCGGCCGAGCCCGCGCGGGTCGTAGGTCACCACGGTGCGGTCCGGGAAGTGCGACGCCAAGGTGGTGAAGCCGCTGGCGCCCATGGGCTGGCCGATCATGAACAGCGGTGGGCGTCCGTCGGCGGTCGGCAGCGGGCCGTGGACGTCGTAGACGAGGTCGGCCTCGGCCGTGGAAAGCGTGTGGGTAGTCGTCATGGCAGTGTTGACCCGTCCCGTATCGAAAACTCATCGTCAGCCCGCCCGCTGCAAATCCGAGGGCCTGGGCGAGGCCCGCCCGTCCCCGCAGCCCGAGCTTGACGTACGCCCGTTGGAGGTGGTTCTCCACAGTACGCACCGACAGCACCAGCTCGGCGGCGATCGCCGCGTTGTCGTGCCCCGTGGCCGCCAGCTCGCAGATCTGCCGCTCCCGCGGGGTGAGCTCGTCCCGGCCGCTCGGCCGAGGTCGCAACGGTGGCCATTGACATCCTCCACCGCCGACAAATGGCAGGGATTCCCTCCGCGCTGCGCGCGGAACGCGCAACACCCGGGCGGGTTCCTGCTTCACCGCGGCCAGCCGGGACAAGTCCTGGTCTTACGTCCGCTCCACAGGCGTTTACCGTCTCCACAAGCCCTGCGGCGACGTTGTCACGCTGTGTCGGTCGTGACACTTGGAGCTTCCGGAACTACCCTTCGCCCCGCACGTGATCACCTTATCACCGTCTGCTGACGTCAGGTCAACGGCACGGCTCGGGCCTTGACGGCCCTCCCAGCGCGGGCTTTCACCCCCGCCCTGAAGGGCGGAGCACTGGCCCGCACCTCGGTAGCCGCCGCACCGTTCCCGCAGCAGGTCGGCCCGGCGGGCCAGCAAGTTCGCCCGGCGGTGGTCGCCGCGGTGGCCGGACGCCGTCTCCGCGGCGATCACCGCCTCCAGCCCGAGGGCCAGGTATCCGCTGGCCTCCAACGCGGTGCCGACCCGCTCGAGCGCGGCCGGGTCGTCGGCGGCGAGCGCGTGGGCGTAGTCGGCCCAGAGCGCGAACAGCGGGCTGTCACATTCGGCCGCGACCCGCGCCAGCCGTTCGGCGGTGGCGGCGATGGGCTCCAGGCGGGAGAGCAGGTGCAGGCACTCCACCGTGATCGTGGTCGCCTGGTCGACCCGCCCGGGCAGCGCGCGCAGCGCGCCGACGGCCGTCGCGAACTGACCGTCGGCGGCGGCCAGCCAGGCCGCGGTCAGTTCGGCGTCGGCGGCCAGCAGGCCCCGGGGCTGCCCACCGTCGCCGCCGGCGTGGTCGTCGACCAGCTGGCGCAGCAGCCGCCGGCTCTCGTCCCGCTCACCCAACTGCGCCGCCACGTACGCGTTGGCGGACAGCACGTAGACCACGTCGGCGAGCGCGGGGGCCGGCTGGTCGACCCGACGCTCGGACCGCGGCTGCTCACCCCGGCCGAGTTCGCCGCCGGGTTCAGCGGGACGGTGCTGACCTACGCCCCCGACCCGCAGTCCCCGCCCGAGCCGCCGGCCGACCGGCCCGGGGCGATCGCCCGGCTGCGGCGCGCCCTGGTGGCCGCCTGCGGCTCGGCGGACGTGCTCACCCTCCCCCAGTCGATCATGGTGATGCGGCACGCGCTGGGACTCGACGTACGGGTCATGCTCACCCCCGCCGCCGCCCGTTCGCGCCGGCCCGCTCGTTCACCCTCCTCACCGGACACCCCGCCCTGGTCGACGAGGAGGCGAGCACCGACGTGCCGCACCTGGCCCTGGCGGCCTGGGCGGACCTGGTGCTGGTCCTGCCGGCCACCGCCAACACCCTAGCCAAGGCGGTCCTGGGCATCGCCGACAACCTGGTCAGCACCTGCCTGCTCGCCGCCGCGGCGCCGGTCGTGCTGGTGCCCTCGATGAACCGGGCGATGTGGGAGCGCCCCGCGGTGCAGCGCAACGTCGCGCAGCTGCGCGAGGACGGGTACGTGGTGGTGCCCCCGGTGCCGGTCCTCGCCCTGAGCACCGGCACCTTCGAGGGCCGGGGCATGCCGCCCGTCGAGGTGGTGCTGGAGTCGGCCGCCGCGGTCAGCCGGCCTCGGGCGCGCCGGTCTCGGTCAGCCGGCCGTCGGACAGCCGCAGCCACCGGTCGACGCCGATCGCGGCCAGGAACCGCTCGTCGTGGCTGACCACCAGCAGGGCTCCCCGGTACGCGGTCAGCGCGCTCTCCAGTTGGGCGACGCTGTCCAGGTCCAGGTTGTTGGTGGGTTCGTCGAGCAGCAGCAGCTGCGGGGCGGGTTCGGCGAACAGCACGCAGGCCAGGGTGGCCCGCAGCAGTTCGCCACCGGAGAGCACACCGACCGGCAGGTGGGCGCGGTCGCCGCGGAACAGGAACCGGGCGAGCAGGTTCATCCGCCCGGCATCGGGCAGGGTCGGGGCGGCTGCGGCGAGGTTCTCCGCGACCGTACGTGCCGGGTCGAGCAGGTCGAGCCGCTGGGACAGGTACGCCACCCGGCCCTCCGCGCGGCTGGCGGTGCCGGACGTCGCCGCCTGGTCGCCGGTGACCAGCCGCAGCAGCGTGGACTTCCCGGCGCCGTTGGGGCCGGTCAGCGCGATGCGTTCCGGGCCCCGGATGCTCAGGTCGACGCCGGCGCCAGCGAACACCGGCCGCCCGTGGTACTCGGCCTGCAGGTGCTCGCCGGTGAACACGGTCCGGCCGGCCGGGACGGTGGTGCCGGGCAGCTCGATGGCGATCCGGTCGTCCTGGCGGGCGGCGCGGCTGGCCTGGTCCAGGCGGGCCTGGGCGTCACCGACCCGGGCCGCGTGGGTCTCGTCGGCCCGCCCGGCCGACACCTGGGCGTCGCGCTTCAGGCCACCGGCGACGATCCGGGCCAGACCGGCGTTGGCGAGGTTCCGGTTGGCGTTGGAGGCCCGGCGGGCGGCCCGCTCCCGGGCCTGCTGCATGTCCCGCTTCTGCCGCTTGAGGTCCTGCTCGGCGTTGCGGACCTGCCGCTCGGCGACCTCCCGCTCGGCCCGTACGGCCTGCTCGTACTCGGTCCAGTTGCCGCCGTACCAGCGGATCTCGCCGTGGTCGAGGGCGGCGATACGGTCCATCTCGTCCAGCAACGCCCGGTCGTGGCTGACCACCAGCAGGCAGCCGGCGAAGGAGCGCAGCACCGCCGTCAGCCGGTCCCGGGCGTCCCGGTCGAGGTTGTTCGACGGCTCGTCGAGCAACAGCACGTCCGGGCGTTTGAGCAGTTGCGCGGCCAGGCCGAGGGAGACCACCTGGCCGCCGCTGAGGGTGCCCAGCCGCCGGTCCAGGGCAAGGTCACCCAGGCCGAGCCGGTCCAGCTCGGCGCGGGTGCGCTCCTCGACGTCCCAGTCGTCGCCGACGACGTTGAAGTGCTCCTCGCTGGCGTCACCGGCCTCGATCGCGTGCAGCGCGGCGATGACCCGGTCCACGCCCAGCAGCTCCGCGACCGTCTGGTCGACCGTGAACGGCAGGTGCTGTGGCAGGTAGCCGAGCACGCCGTGCACCGTGACCGAGCCGGACGTCGGGCGCAGCTCGCCGGTGATCAGCCGGATCAGGGTGGTCTTACCGGCGCCGTTGGCGGCGACCAGGCCGGTGCGGCCGCCGGGCACCGAGAAGGACAGGTCGGCGAAGACCGGACTCTCGTCCGGCCAGGAGAAGGACAGGGCAGAGCTGACGATGTAACCGTCGGACATGACAGACCTCGGAGAAGTGAGAGACCGACCGCGCGGATGGGCGCTCGGTGCGAAGCAGGGGACGACAAAGGGGCCGCGGCGACGGCGCGATCACACGCGCGTCGGCGGCCGAGCCGGGCTCTCACCCGGAGATGTCGTCGTCACCTGCCACGATCACTCCACTGCTCGGTTGCTCGACCAACCATAGCGCAGCATCGGCGCGGGCGCGGCCGGCACCGGACCTGAGGAATATCGATCGCCCCGAGTGACGTTCGAAGCTAGCGTGATCGCCATGTTCGGCACCGTCGGCGTTGTGCGCCCCGCAGGTCTTCACCTGCCGGGCGCCTGCGGCGTGTGCGCATGGCTGGCTGATACCCGAGGCTGACCCTCCTCCCGTCCGGCA
>NZ_JBFAID010000088.1:0-14938 GCF_040654475.1 Micromonospora sp. NPDC050686 | reverse complement strand
ACGACGCATACGCCGGTTTACAGACACAGGGACACACACGTGATCTTCGCTGACACAGTCAGCGAAGATCACGGCCAGGTATCACAACACTTTCTGAGGCGTCCCGCCCAGAGTGTCGTACCCGTGGGTTACCGTCCGCCCGGTGCGCGCGGTCCCCGGCCCCGACGGGTTCGGGGGCGCGCCGGGTCCGGGGGCCGCCGCGCTCCGGGGCCGCCGCGCGCGGACAGCCATCTGGCGTACGACCGGGCCCAGCCCGACGGCGGCGACCCGGACGGCGTCCCCGCGCTCCTGGCCGAGCTGGGCAGCCCCTCCCCCGGTGGTCCGTCGACCACGCCCCGATTCGCCGCGTCCGGCGCCTCCCCCCCGGCGCACCCGGCCCCACCCGCCGGCCCGGCACCTCCGGTGCCACCTACTCCGCCGCGCACTCGGCCAGCAGCGTGGCGCTGTCCCGCTCCGACAACGCCGCCGCGAGCAGCCACTCGCCGAGCCGCTCGTAGCGGGTCACGTCGTGCTCGGCGACCAGACGCACGTCGGCAGTGAGCGCCTCGACCAGCACCGTCCGGGGGTCGGCCGGATCCGGGAACGAGTAGCAGGCGAACGGCGTCAGCGGATGGGCGCCACCCTCGACGGCGGCGCCCCGGGGCAGCACCCGCAGCCGCAGGTTGGGCCGGCCGGCCACCGTGACCAGGTGGCGCAACTGCTCCCGCCACACCTCCTCCGGCGCGCCGCCGGGCTCGCACACCCGCTCGTCGAGGACCGCCGTGTACTGCGGGGGCGTCGCGCCCCACAACACCTCCTGGCGGGCGATCCGGGCCCGCACGTCCGCCTCCACGTCCAGCTCCGGGTGCAGCAGCTGCCCGGCCCGGACCCGCAGCCGGGCGTACGCCGGGGTCTGCAACAGCCCCGGCACCAGCGCGGGCTGGTACTCCAGGATGGTCGCCGCGCCCGACTCCAGCTCGGCGTAGGTGCGCTGCCGCTCCCCCATCTCACCGAGCGCCTTCCACCAGCCGCGACTGGTGGCCGCGTCCCGGGCGATGACGATCAGCTTGGCGCGGTGCGCCTCGGGGACGTCGTACACGTCGAGCAGGTCGAGCACGTCGGCCAGGTCCGGGCGGCTCTGCCCCAGCTCGATGCGGGACAGCTTCGACGTCGACGCCCAACCGAGCCGCGCGCAGACCTGCTCCAGGGTGAGCGACTCGCGCCGGCGCAACTGGCGCAGCTCCGCGCCGAGCCGGGCCCGTCGAATTACCGGACTCGCTGAAAACGGCATCCTGGCCTCCCCAACGCTGGAGAGTACGCAGGGCGATCACGTACGGCAATACCTCGCTCGCACACCGCAATGACCACTGGTCACGCCGGGCTCCTCGGCACGCCGTGCTCGCCGCCGTTCAGGGTCGGTAGGTCCCGAAGGACCAGACGTTGCCCGCCAGGTCCCGGGCCACGTAGTCACGGGAGCCGTAGTCGGTGTCGAAGGGGGCCCGGACGATCTGCGCGCCGGCCGCCCGGGCCCGCTCGTGGTGGGCGTCCACGTCGTCCACCGCCACGTACACGGCGTAGTCGTCGTCCGCCGGGCGGCCCCGGGAATCCCGCCCGGAGCCCACCATGACGGTGTGGTCGTCGAGGCCCAGCACCGCGTGCGCCACGGCACCGTCGGCCCCGTCGTAGCGGCGGCGGACGTCGAAACCGAAGGCGGCGCAGAGCTGCTCGATGGCGGCGGAGGCGTCGGGGTACCGGAACACCGGGTGAATGCTTCGCATGGGTCGAGTGTGCGCCCGGGCCGGTCAGCCCGTATTGGACGAATGGGAACCGGCACCGCCCAGCGCCGCCGGGGTCGCCCCGGCGAACCGGCGGAAGTCGCGGATCAGGTGCGACTGGTCGTAGTAACCGAGGTGGGCCGCTCGCGCCGCCCACCCGGCGTCCGCCGCGCCGGCCCGCACGGCGGTGGGCCCGGCCAGCGGGCCGCGCGCCAGCATCGCGTACGCCCGCTGGAAGCGCAGCAGCCGGCCGGCCGTCTTCGGCGTCAGCCCGACCTCCTGGCCGAACCGGGCCGCCAGGTGCCGCCGGCTCCAACCCAGCTCGTCGGCGAGCGTGGCGACGCCGAGCCGCCCGCCGCTGCCGGCCAGCCGGGCCCAGGCCCGGTCCAGACGGCGGTCGACGGGGCCGGTGGCCGCCAGCCGGGCGTGCAGCGCGGCGTCGAGCAGGGTGAAGCGGGCCGGCCAGTCCCGCTCCTCGGCCAGCCGCCCGCGCAACCGGTCCAGCCACGGGTCGCCGAGCTGGCTCACGGCGACCGCCCGGTTGGCCAGCTCGCTCAGGGGCACGCCGAGGATCCGGCGCGCCGCCAACGGCGCCAGCAGCAGCTGCACGCCGGCACCCACGCCCACCGTCGAGGTGGTGCAGTACGCGTCGAACGGCCCGGCCACGAACGAGTCCACCCCGTACGCGGCGCGCTCGGCGGCGCGCGGGTCGACCACGTCCAGCGGGGCACCCCAGCCGAGCACCAGCACCACGAAGGCGCCGGCCACCTCGGTGCGGATCAGCGGGTGCGGCGCCGGCTCGCGGTAGCCGAGGTAGCGGTCGACGAACGGGCGCAGCGGCGGCGCCGGATGCCCGACGACGAACTGCGCACCGGCCATCCCCGGCTCACTTCACCCCGGCCGCGTCCATCCCGCGCAGCTCCTTCTTGAGGTCGGCCACCTCGTCGCGGATCCGGGCCGCCAACTCGAACTGCAGCTCCCGGGCGGCGGCCAGCATCTGGTCGTTGAGCTCCTGGATGAGGTTGGCCAGGTCGGCCCGGGCCATGCCCTCGCGCGAGGGGGCGCCGGCCCCGCCCCGGCCGCGGCTGCGGGTCTCCTTGACCGGCGCCTTGCCCCGGGAGAGCTGCCGGGCCGCCCCGCCGACCGTGGTGTTCTCGGTGTCCTCCGCCTCGCGGTAGATGTCGTCGAGGATGTCGTGGATCTTCTTACGCAGCGGCTCGGGGCTGATCCCGTGCGCCTCGTTGTGCGCGATCTGCTTGGCCCGGCGCCGGTTGGTCTCGTCGATCGCGTTCGCCATCGACGGGGTGATCTTGTCGGCGTACATGTGGACCTGGCCGGAGACGTTACGGGCCGCGCGGCCGATGGTCTGGATCAGCGAGCGGCCGCTGCGCAGGAAGCCCTCCTTGTCGGCGTCGAGGATCGCCACCAGGGAGACCTCGGGCAGGTCGAGGCCCTCCCGGAGCAGGTTGATGCCGACCAGCACGTCGTAGTCGCCCTTGCGCAGCTCGCGCAGCAGCTCGACCCGGCGCAGCGTGTCCACCTCGGAGTGCAGGTAGCGCACCCGGATGCCGTTCTCCAGGAGGTAGTCCGACAGGTCCTCGGCCATCTTCTTGGTCAGCGTGGTGACCAGCACCCGCTCGTCCCGCTCGGTGCGCAGCTTGATCTCGTGCATCAGGTCGTCGATCTGCCCCTTGGTCGGCTTCACCACCACCTCGGGATCGATCAGGCCGGTCGGCCGGATCACCTGCTCGACGAACTCGCCCTGGGCCTGCTCCAGCTCCCACGGGCCGGGGGTGGCGGAGAGGAAGACCATCTGGCCCACCCGCTCCAGGTATTCGTCGAAGCGCAGCGGCCGGTTGTCGGCGGCGCTGGGCAGCCGGAAGCCGTGGTCGATCAGCATCCGCTTGCGGGAGGCGTCGCCCTCGTACATGCCGCCGATCTGCGGAATGGTCACGTGCGACTCGTCGACCACGGTGAGGAAGTCGTCGGGGAAGTAGTCGAGCAGGCAGTGCGGCGGGCTGCCCGGCAGCCGGCCGTCGATGTGCATCGAGTAGTTCTCGATGCCGGAGCAGAAGCCGACCTGGCGCATCATCTCGATGTCGTACGTGGTGCGCATCCGCAGCCGCTGCGCCTCCAGCAGCTTGCCCTGCCGCTCCAGCTCGGCCAGCCGCTCGCCCAGCTCGGCCTCGATGTCGCGGATCGCCCGCTCCATCCGCTCCGGCCCGGCCGCGTAGTGCGTGGCCGGGAAGATCATCAGGCTGTCCACCTCGCGGACCACGTCGCCGGTCAGCGGGTTGAGGTAGTACAGCTTCTCGATCTCGTCGCCGAACAGCTCGATCCGGACGGCCAGCTCCTCGTACGCCGGGATGATCTCGAGCGTGTCGCCGCGGACCCGGAAGGTGCCGCGCTGGAAGGCCATGTCGTTGCGCGTGTACTGGATGTCGACCAGCCGGCGCAGCAGCTGGTCGCGGTCGAGTTCCTGCCCGACCTTGACCCGCACGGCCCGGTCGAGGTATTCCTCCGGGGTGCCCAGGCCGTAGATCGCCGAGACGGTGGCCACCACGATCACGTCGCGGCGGGTGAGCAGCGACATGGTCGCCGAGTGCCGCAGCCGCTCGACCTCCTCGTTGATCGAGGAGTCCTTCTCGATGTAGGTGTCGGTCTGCGGAATGTACGCCTCGGGCTGGTAGTAGTCGTAGTAGGAGACGAAGTATTCCACCGCGTTGCGCGGCAGCAGCTCGCCGAACTCCTTGGCCAGCTGGGCCGCGAGGGTCTTGTTGGGGGCGAGCACCAGCGTCGGGCGTTGCAGCCGCTCGACCAGCCACGCGGTGGTCGCGCTCTTGCCGGTGCCGGTCGCGCCGAGCAGCACGGTGTTGCGATCACCGCGCCGCACCCGACGCTCCAGCTCGTCGATGGCGGCCGGCTGGTCGCCGGCCGGCTGGAACTCGGAGACGACCTGGAAGCGGCCGTCGAGCCGGGGAATGTCGAGCGCCATGGTCCCAACGGTACGCCGGGGGTCCGACAGTTCGGCCCGACTACCGCCGGTCCGTGATCGGCTTCGATATTCCCATTGTGAGCCACTTCTCATCGCGCTAGCCTTACCGGGTAGGCCGCTCGCGGCGGCCGACCGGGCAGGTGGCCGGGCCCCTCATCGGGCTCCCGCCCCCGGCACGCGGGGTCGCAGCACCCGGACATCACCGGCGTGCGCGCCCTTCGTGGTCGCGCTGAAGGCGCAGACCGGCCGCCGCGAGCGCCCCTGCTCCCACCTTCCGACCACCGCTCGACGCACCGGGCGCGACCGACGGCTCACGCTCGACGCACCGGGCGCGGCCGACGGCTCACGGACGCCAGCCGGTGTCGGCCGCCCACTCCTCGGCGCGCAACTGCTCCTCGTCGAACCACGGGTCCTCGGCGGTGCCGTGGCCGCCGCCGTCCGGGGCGGCGGCGGCCAGCTCGCGGTTGAGCAGCAGGTACGCCGACCGGTGGTCCGGGTCGGCCCGCAGGTGGTCACGCGTCAGCAGGGCGTACCGCCAGCCGGGCGAGCCGGCCTCCCGCAGGTGCACGTACGCGGGGCGGGCCGGGTCGGCGCTGCCGTGCAGCCGCTTCGGCCAGCGGCCCCGGTCGGGCGGCCGGCGGCTGTCCCACGACTCGCCCGGCACCCGGGGAAAGCCGGCCTCGGCGAGCCGCTCGGCCAGCGGCCCGTCCGCGTCGGCCAGCGTGGGCACGGTGAGCTGGATGTCGATCACGTCGGTGCTGGCCAGGCCGGGCACCGCGGTCGAGCCGACGTGGTCGACGCGCAGGTCTGCGGGGGCGGTCGCGTGCCGGATCCGGGCGGCCAGCCGGGCGTACTGCTGCGGCCAGGCCGGGTCCGGCTCCGTCAGCTCGACCCGCTCCGGGCGGGCCACCCGGCGCCGGCGCACGTTGGCCTCGTACGGCAGCAGCCGGTCGCGCCAGAGCGCGTCCACAGCCCGGTGCAGCTCGTCCAGGGTGCCGTCGTTGGGGAGCAGCACGTCCGCCGCCGCGCGGCGCCGCTCGTCGTCGGCCTGCGCGGCGATCCGCCGCTCGGCCTCCGCGCGCGGCATCCCCCGGTCCCGCGCCAGCCGGGCCAACCGGAGCATCACGGCCGTCTGCACCACCACGACCAGGTGGTACGTCGGGGCCAGCCCGGCCTCGACCAGCAGCGGCACGTCGTTGACCACCACCGCGTCCGGCGGGGCGGCCGCCACCAGCTCGGCGGTGCGGGCGCGGACCCGGGGATGGGTGATCGCCTCCAGCCGGCGACGGGCCGCCGGGTCGGCGAAGACCAGCTCGCCCAGCGCCGCCCGGTCGAGGGCGCCGGTCGGATCCAGCACCCGCTCGGAGAAGGCCGCGACGATCTCGGCCAGCCCCTCGGTGCCGGGCGCGACGACCTCCCGGGCGATCCGGTCGGCGTCGACCACCACCGCGCCCAGCGCGGCCAGCCGGGCCGCGACGGCGCTCTTGCCGGATCCGATCCCGCCCGTCAGGCCCACTGTCAGCACCCGGTCAGTCAACCCGATCATCGGGCCGCTGCCAAACCCCGACCCCGGATAGCGAGGGCCCCGCCCCCGGCGGTCCGGCGTACCGGATCGCGGGGACGGGGCCTCGTGGTCGTCAGCTCCGGGTCGGCAGGTCGGGCCCGCCGGGTCGGCGCTGTCGCGGCGTCACTTGCCGCCGGCGAGCTTCTCCCGCAGTGCGGCGAGCGCCTCGTCGGTGGCCAGGGTGCCGGCCGGCTCCTCGGCCTGGCGGCTCGGGGCCGCGCTGGTCGAGGTGGTGGTGCCGGTGGTGGGCGGAGCCGGGTTCGCGGCGGCCTCGGCGTCGGCGGCGCGGGAGTTCTGCACCTGCTTGGTGTGCGCCTCCCAGCGCTGACGGGCCTCGGCGTACTGGTTCTCCCAGGTCTCCCGCTGCTTGTCGTACCCCTCGAGCCACTCGCCCGTCTCCGGGTCGAAGCCCTCCGGGTAGATGTAGTTGCCCTCGTTGTCGTACGTCGCGGCCATGCCGTAGAGGGTCGGGTCGAAGTGCTCCTCGCCCTCGACGAAGCCCTCGTTGGCCTGCTTGAGCGACAGCGAGATCCGGCGGCGCTCCAGGTCGATGTCGATGACCTTGACCATGACCTCGGAGCCGACCTGCACGACCTGCTCCGGGATCTCCACGTGGCGCTCGGCCAGCTCGGAGATGTGGACCAGGCCCTCGATGCCGTCGTCCACCCGGACGAAGGCGCCGAACGGCACCAGCTTGGTGACCTTGCCCGGCACGATCTGCTGGATCGCGTGGGTCCGGGCGAACTGCCGCCACGGGTCCTCCTGGGTCGCCTTCAGCGACAGCGAGACCCGCTCGCGGTCCAGGTCGACGTCCAGGACCTCGACCTCGACCTCCTGGCCCACCTCGACGACCTCGGACGGGTGGTCGATGTGCTTCCAGGACAGCTCGGAGACGTGCACCAGGCCGTCCACGCCGCCGAGGTCGACGAACGCGCCGAAGTTGACGATCGAGGACACGACGCCCTTGCGGACCTGGCCCTTCTGGAGCTTGTTGAGGAACTCGGTGCGCACCTCGGACTGCGTCTGCTCCAGCCAGGCCCGGCGGGACAGGACCACGTTGTTGCGGTTCTTGTCCAGCTCGATGATCTTGGCCTCGAGCTCGCGGCCGACGTACGGCTGCAGGTCGCGCACCCGCCGCATCTCGACCAGGGAGGCCGGCAGGAAGCCGCGCAGCCCGATGTCGAGGATGAGACCACCCTTGACGACCTCGATGACCGAGCCGCGGACGACACCGTCCTCGTCCTTGATCTTTTCGATCGTGCCCCAGGCCCGCTCGTACTGCGCCCGCTTCTTGGAGAGGATCAGCCGACCCTCCTTGTCCTCCTTCTGGAGGACCAGGGCCTCGATGTGGTCACCCACCGAGACGACCTCTGCCGGGTCCACGTCGTGCTTGATCGACAACTCCCGAGAGGGGATGACACCCTCGGTCTTGTAGCCGATGTCGAGCAGGACCTCGTCCCGATCGACCTTGACGACGGTGCCTTCGACAATGTCGCCGTCGTTGAAGTACTTGATGGTCTCGTCGATCGCGGCGAGGAAAGCCTCCTCGGAACCGAGATCGTCGTGGGTGACCTTGTTGGCGCTCGAGGGGGCCTCGATGCTGCTCGTCATGTGGGCGGTTGCTCCGGTCGGATGGGTTGTCACAGCAGGCGTGGTGTCGCGGTGACTCGTCAGCGCCAGCGGATCCGTCGCCGGGCACACCGAACGATCGCCGTCAGAAGATCATTAGTGGCTCCGACAGATCATCAGTGGCTCAGACGACCGCACACCTGCTCCCTGCCGAGGCACACGATCCGCGAGCGCATCGTCTACCCTACCCGCTGCATTACCACAGCGTGCAAGCCCTCCCGGGTCCTCGCGGCCTCGCCACCTGCGAAAGCGGAGATTTCGGCCGCCGGACGTCCCGGGTGTCTCACAGGTCACATCCCGTCCCGCCGGACCCACCGGCCCGCCGGTGACCGCCGAGGGGCCGCAGCCTAGCGTGAGCGGATGGACTCCGACCGGGTGACCCGTCGGCGGGTCGGCGACGCCGAGGCCCGCCGGGCCAACCGCCGCTGGTGGGACGCCGACGCCGACGAGTACCAGGCCGAGCACGGTGCCTTCCTGGGCGACGTGGACTTCGTCTGGTGCCCCGAGGGACTGCGCGAGGCTGACGCCCGGCTGCTCGGCGACGTCGCCGGACGCCGGGTGCTGGAGGTGGGCTGCGGCGCCGCGGCCTGCGCCCGCTGGCTGGCCACCCAGGGGGCCCGGCCGGTCGCCTTCGACCTGTCCGCCGGCATGCTGCGGCACGCGACGCGGGCCGCCGACACCAGCGGCGTACGGGTGCCGCTGGTGCAGGCCGACGCGCTCGCGCTGCCCTTCGCCGACCGGTCGTTCGACGTCGCCTGCACCGCCTTCGGCGCGATCCCGTTCGTGGACGACTCGGCGGCGCTGATGCGGGAGGTGTTCCGGGTGCTGCGGCCCGGCGGGCGCTGGGTCTTCTCGGTCACCCACCCGATGCGCTGGATCTTCCTCGACGACCCGGGCGAGGGCGGGCTGACCGCCGTGCACTCGTACTTCGACCGCTCCCCCTACGTGGAGCAGGACGACCACGGGGAGGCCAGCTACGTCGAGCAGCACCGCACCCTCGGCGACCGGATCCGGGAACTGGTCGCCGCCGGCTTCCGCCTGGTCGATCTGGTGGAACCGGAGTGGCCGCCCGGACACGAGGGGATCTGGGGCCAGTGGAGCCCGCTGCGCGGCCGGCTCTTCCCGGGCACCGCCATCTTCGTCGCCGAGAAACCGGCGGACTGAACGGCTCGAAACGACACCGCCGGCCGGCGTGTCGTTTCCACCCGCCGACCCCGGGTAACCGGGCGGCATGGCCGAGCAGGAGTTCCGCAGGGGCGACCACGTCTCCTGGGCCAGCCACAGCGGCCGGGCGCACGGCGTGGTCAAGGAGAAACTCACCGAACGCACCCACGTACGCGGGCACACGGTGAACGCCTCGCCGGAGGAGCCGCAGTACCGGATCACCAACGACGACTCGGGCCGGGACGTCGCCCACCGACCGGAGGTGCTGCGTCGTGAGCCGGGCTGACGGTGACCGGGACACCTACCAGGAGTTCACCGACGCGGTGAACATGAAGCCCGGGGAACTCCAGAAGTGGCTGGAGACCGACGAGTCCAAGCACGTCGGCTGGCGGAAGCAGGGGACCAAGGGCGGCGAGTCGGTCGGCCACGAGTCCGGCCGGCGGATCATGGACCTGCTGCGCCGCAAGCGCGACCAGCTCTCCGAGGCCGACTACCGGCACATGCGCAAGGTCGTCGGGTACGTCCGGCGGCACATGGCGCAGCGACCGAGCGGCGACGTCCGCGAGACCCGGTGGCGGTACTCCCTGATGAACTGGGGTCACGACCCGGTCAAGGCCCCGCTGCCGCCGCCCGGCGGCCCGTCCCGCAAGGCGCTGCAGCGGCACGGCGCCCCGCCCAAGGAGCGCCGCGGACCGGGCCGCTGACCCCGGGACGGGCGGGTCAGTGGTCGGCGCTGTTCCAGTCGCGGCCCACACCGACGGAGACCTCCAGCGGCACCGACAGCGGGTACGCCTCGCCCATCTCCCTGCGCACCAGCGCCTCCAGGGTTTCCCGCTCACCGGAGGCGACCTCGAAGACCAGCTCGTCGTGCACCTGGAGCAGCATCCGGGAGCGCAGCCCGGCGTCGCGCAGCGCGCTCTCGACGTGCAGCATGGCGACCTTGATGATGTCCGCCGCCGACCCCTGGATCGGGGCGTTGAGCGCCATCCGCTCGGCCATCTCCCGGCGCTGCCGGTTGTCGCTGACCAGGTCGGGAAGGTAACGCCGGCGGCCCAGGATGGTGGAGGTGTAACCGTCGCGCCGGGCCCGCTCCACCACCTCGCGCAGGTAGTCGCGCACCCCGCCGAAGCCGGCGAAGTAGTTCTCCATCAGCCCGCGCGCCTCCTCGGCGGTGATGCCGAGCTGCTGGGAGAGGCCGAAGGCGCTCAGCCCGTACGCCAGGCCGTAGTTCATCGCCTTGATCTTGCGGCGCTGGTCGGCGGTCACCTCGCCCACCTCGACGGTGAAGACCGAGGAGGCGGTGGCGGCGTGGAAGTCGTGACCCGAGTTGAACGCCTCGATCAGGGCGTCGTCCGACGACAGGTGCGCCATGATCCGCATCTCGATCTGGCTGTAGTCGGCGGTGAGCAGGCACTCGTAGTCGGGCCCGACGACGAACGCCCGCCGGATCCGCCGTCCCTCCTCGGTGCGGATCGGGATGTTCTGCAGGTTGGGCTCGGTCGAGGAGAGCCGGCCGGTGGCGGCCACCGTCTGGTTGAAGGTGGTGTGGATCCGGCCGTCGTCGGAGACCGACTTGAGCAGGCCGTCGACCGTCGACTTCAGCTTGGCCACGTCCCGGTGGCGCAGCAGGTGCTCCAGCACCGGGTGCGGGTTCTGCGCGTACAGCCACTGCAACGCGTCGGCGTCGGTGGTGTAACCGGTCTTGATCCGCTTCGTCTTGGGCAGCCCCAGCTCGTTGAAGAGGATCTCCTGCAACTGCTTGGGCGAGCCCAGGTTGAACTCCCGGCCGACCGCCGCGTACGCCCCCTGCGCGGCGGCCTTCACCTCGCCGGCGAAGTGCGCCTCCAGCTCCGACAGGTAGGGCGTGTCGGCGGCGATGCCGGTGCGCTCCATGCCGGCCAGCACGCGCATCAGCGGCAGCTCCACCCCGGCCATCAGCCGGGCCGACTGCTCGCCGTCGCGGGACAGCTCGGCGTCGATCGCGTCGGCCAGGTCGAGCGTGGCCCGGGCCTGGAGCATCAGGTTCTGCTCGGCCACCCCCTCCTCGCCCAGCCCGTCGAGGGTGAGCTGGCCGGTCTCCGGCGCGTCCACCCGCAGTTCCCGGTGCAGGTAACGCAGCGCGAGGTCGGTCAGGTCGTACGACCGCTGGTCGGGGCGGGCCAGGTAGGCGGCGATCTGGGTGTCGCGGGCGATGCCCGCCAGGTCCCAGCCGTGGGCGGCGAAGGCGAGCACCGCCGGCTTGCTGTCGTGCAGCACCTTGGGCCGGGCCTCGTCGGCCAGCCAGCCGGCCAACGCCGTCTCGTCGGTCGCCGCCAGGGTGGCCGGGTCGAACCAGGCGCCGGCGCCGCCCGCGGTGGCCAGGGCGATCCCGCTGACCGTGGCGGTGTGCCGCCGGTTCGGGCCGGTGTCCAGCTTGACGGCCACCCCGACCGGGGTGCCGGCCGGGGCGTGCGTCTCCAGCCAGCCGGCGAGGGCACCGGGCTCGGTGAGCACCTGCCCGGCCAGGTCGAAGCCGGCCTCCGCCTCCGGCTCGACGGCCTCCAGGTACTGGTAGAGCCGGTCCCGCAGGATGCGGAACTCCAGGGTGTCGAAGACCTGGTGCACGGCCTCCCGGTCCCACCCCTCCCAGCGGGTGTCCTCCGGACGCAGCGGCAGGTCCAGATCCTCGACCAGGCAGTTGAGGTCGTAGTTGCGGATCACCCGGGAGAGCTGAGCCCGCAGGTTGTCACCGGCCTTGCCCTTGATCGCGTCCGCGTGGGCGACCACGCCGTCCACCCCGCCGTACAGGTTGATCCACTTGGCGGCGGTCTTCGGGCCGACGCCGTCGACCCCGGAGAGGTTGTCGCTGTCCTCACCGACCAGGGCGGCCAGGTCGCGGTAGCGCTCCGGGCCCACGCCGTACTTGTCGAGCACCGCCGCCGGGTCCATCCGGACCAGGTCGGAGACGCCCTTGCGGGGGTAGAGCACGGTCACCCGCTCGCCGACCAGTTGCAGCGAGTCCCGGTCGCCGCTGCTGATCAGCACCTCCATGCCGGCGTCGCGGGCCTGGCAGGCGAGGGTGGCGATCACGTCGTCGGCCTCGTAGCCCTCCTTTTCCACCACGGGGACGCGCAGCGCCGCCAGCACCTCCTTGATCAGGCTGACCTGGCCCTTGAAGTCGGTCGGGGTCTCCTTCCGGCCGGCCTTGTACTCCGCGTATTTGTCCGTGCGGAAGGAGCGGCGGGAGACGTCGAAGGCGACGATGATGTGCGAGGGCTGCTCGTCGCGCAGCACGTTGATCAGCATCGAGGTGAAGCCGTAGACCGCGTTGGTCGGCTGGCCCGTCGTGGTGGAGAAGTTCTCGACCGGCAGGGCGTGGAACGCCCGGTATGCCATCGAGTGTCCGTCGACGAGGAGCAGGCGCGGCGTCGTAGCTGTCACGGCAGCGACTCTAGCCCGTACCTCCGACAGCCCGGCCCTCCGCCACGGCCGGCGGCCCGGGCCGCTCAGCCCGGCGGCGCCGCGACCGCGGCGGCCGTCTCCGCCGCGCCGTGCCCGGCGGTCAGCCACCCGATCCAGCCGGCCGCCCGGTCCCGGGGCAGGCCACCGGCGACCGCGACGGTGACCAGCGCCGACGCGGGTTCCGGGTGCCGGCTGAGCAGGGCTCGCATCGACCAGGCGTACGCCACGGCCGCCGCGCCGCCCGGCGTCGGCTCCCCCACCACCGGCCGGTCCCCCGCCACCGGGGCCGCCCCCGGCCCCGGCTCCCCCGGCGCCGGCCGGCGCTGCCGGGCGTCCAGCCGGCGCACCAGGTCGACGGCCTCCTCGGGCGAGAGCGGGCCGACCGGCACCCGCTCCCCCCGGTGCACGACCAGCGGACCGCCGATCGGCTCACGGGTGGTGAGCGCGACGACGCTCGGCCCCCGGCCGGGCAGCAGCGGCGGCACCTGGGCCGGGTCGCGGACGTCGTCGAGGACGATCAGCAGCCGCCGCCCGGCGACCGCCGACCGGTACGCCGACGCCAGCCCGTCCAGGCAGGTGGTGCGCTCGGCCACCTCCGGCAGCCCCAACGCCCGCAGGAAGTTCCGCAGCACCTCGGCCGGCCCGGAGGTGGCGGCGCCGAGGTTGGCGTAGAGCTGGCCGTCCGGGAACCGCCTGACGCCCCGGTGCGCCCACTGCAACGCCAGCGCGCTCTTGCCCACCCCGGCCGGGCCCTCGACGACCAGCAGGACCGGCTCGGCGGCCGCCGTCACCGGCGCGGCCGTGGCGAGGTCGAGCCGGCGCAGTTCGGCGGCCCGGCCGACGAAGTCCGCGGGACGGGGCGGCAGCTGCGCCGGCACGACCTCCGGGGCCGGCGCCGCCGCCCGGACCGGCCCCCGGCACCGGAGCAGCTCCCGGTACGCCCCGGACAGCTCCGGTCCGGGGTCGATCCCGAGCTCGTCGCGCAGCCGGCGCCGGGCCACGTGGTAGCTGGCCACCGCGTCCGCCCGCCTACCCACCGCGCAGTACAGCCGCAGCAGCCGGGCCTGCGCCTGCTCGTCGAGCGGATGCCGGCCCGCGTCCTGCTCCACCGTGGTCAGCACCTCCTCGCCGCGGTCCGCCCGGATCGCCTCGTCGGCGTACCAGCCGAGCACCTGCCGCCACTCGGTGACCAGCGCCGCCACCCGGCCGTGCCCGGCCAGGGCGGGAACGTCGGGCAACGGCCGGCGCCACAGCCGCAGCGCCGCCCCGGCCTCCCGCCGCAGGCGCTCCCGGTCGCCCGCCACCCGCGCGGCGCGGGCCCCGGCCACCAGGGCGCGGAACCGCAGCGCGTCCACCGCCGCCCGCGACACCCGCAGCGCGTACCCCGACCCGACGCTCGGCAGCAGGACGCTGCCGGCCCGGCGGGGCCGCCACGGCTCCAGCACCCGCCGGAGGTTCTTGATGTGCGTGTGCAGCACGTTCGACGCCGCAGTCGGCGGCCGGACCGGCCAGAGCGCCGCGCAGAGCTCGTCGCGCCCCATCGGCTGCCCGCCGGCGAGCGCCAGCAGGGCGAGCACCGCCCGGCGTTGCGGCGGCCCGACGGCGAGCTCCTCGCCGCCGCGCCGCAGGCGCAGCGGCCCCAGCATCTCGAGTGACACCTCGTCTGAGGCATGGCGGACCTGTAGCTCGCTCATCCGTCCCCCGATCGGCGGCAGCGTCGCATCCACGGCCATCGTAGTCGTCCAGCGGCCCTCCACTAGCCGTCCAGACCCCTCCGTAACGATCGACATCAACATCTGAAAGGAGGATTGGATGAGGAGAACACTCAACGCGCTGGGCGACCGCCTGCTCGGCATGGTGGTACCGACGGTCAGCGCGAAGGCCGAGCCGTGCGGACCGCTGGTGTCAAAGTTCTGTTACTGCCGCAACGGCATCCGCTACGCGAAGAACTGCTGCTACTACAGCGGTTCCTGCTACCCGTGCTACGCGGTCAGCGAAGGCTGCTGACGCGGACCAGCGGCACCCCGCCGCACCCGACGGCCGGCGACCCCGCCGGCCGTCGGCATCCCGCGCAGGGGAAGGAGGTGGAGATGACCAGGTTCGTCAACGCCCTGGGTGACCGGCTGCTGGGCCTGCTGGCACCGCGGATCACCGCTCGGGCCGAGCCGTGCGGCCCGACCTACGTGCAGTTCTGCTACTGCTCGGGCGGGCTGAAGTACAGCCGGAACTGCTGCCGCTACAGCGGCAGCTGCTACCCGTGCTACGTCTCGGGCGCCTGCTGATCCCGTGACCCACGCGGCCGGGCCCGCACCCGGCGGGCCCCGCCGCCCCCCCCCCCCCCCCCCCCCCGGGGGGGCCCGGGTGCCCCCGCCAGCGGGGGGGGCCGGGGCG
>NZ_JBFAID010000087.1:0-15693 GCF_040654475.1 Micromonospora sp. NPDC050686 | reverse complement strand
ACCCACAAGCTCGCGGTCACGGCGGAGCTCCGCCAAGCACTCAGAAAGGACGTCGGAGACGAGATTACCGTCCACCTCACCCAACGTCGCTAAGACGCACAAGCCGCGCCCGGCACGGGGCGACGAAGTGGCTTCACTCGGATCCTGCGACTCGCTCTCATCGACTAGATGCGGGCGTCTGGTTGAGTGGTCCGCTGGCAGCGCCGCATACTTTCGGTTCTGGAGGTTCCCGGGTCGTTTCGGGCGGGCCCGGCTGCTGCTTACCCTCCGGCGTTGGCGTCGGTGAGCAGTCGGGTGGCTAGGGCGCGTATTTCATCCTTGAGTTTGTCCGGTCGGTCGATCGTGAATGGCCAGCCGAGCCCGGCGAGCATCTGTGCTGCACCGTCGAGCCGTTCGGCCCGGGTGGTGAGGCGCACTCCGTCGGGCACCTCGGTAAGCGTGCCGACCGACGGTGGGATCCGTCGCTGCGCCTGCTCCAGGCTGGTGTGTAGTACGACGGAAATGTCGTGCGCGTACGGCACGGCTGCCAGGCCGGCAAGTACCTGCGTGGTGGGATCGAAGCCGGCCGGGACGTCGAACCTGCCCTGGGCGGGGCGGGCTGTCCCGATCCGGTCGAGCCGGAACGTCCGCACGGCCCGGCGGTTGTGGTCGTGACCCGTGACGTACCACCGGCCAGCGTGGAAGACCAGCCCGTACGGGTCGAGCTGCCGCTCGCCGGACCGGCCGCGCCAGGTGGTGTAGGTGATGCTCACCGGTTGCTGATGTCGGGCCGCTTCGGCGAGCACCAGCAGCACCTCGATGCCGGGCGGGGCGGGCTTCCGGACCGGTGCGGTGAAGTCCACGGTGCCCAGCAGCGAATCGATCCGTCGGGCGAGGACGACCGGCAGTACCCGGCGGATCTTCGCGGTCGCGCTCTCGGCGGCCGCGCCTTCGGCGGTGACCAGCCCCGCCCGGGTAGCGGCGACGAGCCCGAGCATGACGGCGACCGCCTCCTCGTCGGTGAGCATGAGTGGCGGCAGCTTGTATCCGGGCGCGAGCCGGTACCCGCCGTAGCGACCGCGCCGGGCCTCGACCGGGATGCCGAGGTCGGCGAGGTGCGCGGCGTAGCGGCGGACCGTGCGCTCATCGACGCCCAGCCGACCGGCCAGGTCAGCGACGGTGAAGCCGCCACCGGCCTGGAGGATCTCCAGCAACGCCAGTACACGCGCGGTGGGCCGGGCCAATAATCTGACTCCTAATCCGGGCGAAACCTGTCCAGTATTGATCGTAGCGTCTGATGCATGACGACATTCGTACTGGTTCCCGGGTTCTGGCTCGGCGCGTGGGCCTGGCGCCCGGTCACCGCCGCCCTGCGTGAGCACGGCCACGAGGTGTACCCGCTGAGTCTGACCGGCCTGGGCGAGCGCGCCCACCTGGCCCGCCCGGACACCGACCTCGACGTCCACATCACCGACGTGGTCAACCTGCTGCGCTACGAGGACCTACACGACGTGGTCCTCGTCGGGCACAGCTACGCCGGCGCGGTCGTGACGACCGCCGCCGCCGACCGCATGACCGACCGCATAGCCCAACTGGTTTTCGTCGACACCGGCCCACTACCCGACGGGGTGGCAAACGAAGACTTCAGCCCACCCCAGGAGCGTGAACGCAACGCGGCGGTGATCGCCGAACACGGCGATGGCTGGCGGCTGCCACCCCCGCCGTGGGCCGAACTAGCGGCGAGCGCAGCAGACGTGGATGAATCGGTCGTCGCGCTGCTCAGTGAGCGATCGGCGGCCCAACCGTGGGCGACCGCCACCACCCCGGTGCGGCTCACCGGGGCGTGGGAGAAACTGCCCCGCCTCGGCGTGCTGTCGAGCTTCACCATCGAGCAGGTACGCGAGATGGCCGCCACCATGCCGCTGTGCCAACACATGGCCGGCAACTCGTGGCGGTACGAGGAACTGCCGACGTGGCACTGGCCGATGCTCAGCCGACCGGCCGAACTGGCCCAGATCCTGCACCAAGCCAGGCCAACGGCATAGCCTGCGGTGCCCGGGTGACCGCGCACCGAGGTCACCCGGGCACCGGTGCGCATTCGAAGATGGGCATCGAAACCATACGGCAACGCACCGCCTCGCCACCTCCACAAACCCCCTGGAGGTCACGGTCTCGCGACATCAACGTCCACTCATCGGCAGATCCGCACCGCGAGCCGCGAGCGGTCACGTAACCCTGCGTAGCGCGCGGATAGCGGCAGTTGAGGATGCCAGCGGGGCGTTGGTCTTCGCGATGTCGGCTCCAGACAGAATCAAGGGATGGCAAGCTCGGGAGTCGTTCGGACCTACCACAGCGACGAGGGATGGGGCATCATCGACGGCCCGGGTGTGCCCGGCGGGTGTTGGGTCCACTTCTCGGTGATCGCCATGAATGGGCTCAGGCAGCTCGCCGCCGGGCAGAGGGTCTCATTCCTGGCCGAGGCTGCGACCCAGGACGGGTTCGCGTACCGGGCGGTGAAGGTGTGGACGGGCGACACTGAGCCAGACGACCAACGACGAGAAGGCACCGAATCCTCCGCCTTCCGCAGCACCCTGACTCTGACCTTCGACGAGCCGCCGGAGCCCAGCGGGCGCTGACAGCGAGAGTCCTTTCTCGCTCCGCCCTTGGCTGGCGACGCGTACGGTGGCCGGAGATCTTGTTGGCCGACAGGCACCGCTGAGAGGAGATCCGATGGCGATCGGGAGCGAGCAACGCCGTCAGGAACGCAGACGTCGTATTGAGGCGCTGTTCGCTTCCCGGGAGGTCGAGGCCGCGCTCGATTTGCTGGACCTGACGGACAGGCTTGGCACGACTGCTACGGCCCGCGCGACCTTGAGATACCGCCGAAGGTTCTCGACGACGTGCTGCTGCTGGCACATGGCAGTCTTGCAACGCTCATTCGCGTCGCTCGGGAGGCCGTCCTGGACTTTCGCGACGTCCGGGTAGCCGCCGACCGCGAGCGTGCGGAAAGCCCGTAAGAGTCCGTGTTGCCTGCTGGGTGCCGGCTGGTTGCGCAGATGTGAAATCGAGGCATCCTGTCCTCGATATGACCGAGCGGATCGCGGCTAGAAGAGTGCGACTGATCTCTCAGCGGCTCACCGATCCGTAAGGTGCGCGCGGGCCTCCCGCCAGATGATTGGCGGTTCGCACCGCTCGGCCGTCCATGTGGTCGATGTCAGACGGCCACGCCGTCGGTACCGCCTCATGATCACCACGTGGTGGGGCCATCCCACGAACTGCCGTAGCGCCTCCTGGTCTCGCCAGACCGACACCGAACCGCACTGGCGCCTCAGCGGTTTGGCCCACAACCACATCGGCGCGGCGAGGCGGCAGTACGCGCAGAGGCCGCCCTGGCGGGCCAGGAGTCGCGCCAGGTCCCGCCCCGCCGCACCACGGGCAGGCGCCTCCGCTCAGGCGCGGCGTCCACGGACGATGCCTGAACGCTGGTAGTGGGAGCCGCAGTACCCGACCGCCAGGACAGGGTTGGGGCACTCGTCGATGAGGCACGCCTCGGCTCGTGACTGCGGAGTCGGCCGAGCCAGCTCCCGCCAGTTCTTGCCCCACTTCTTGACGAGCTGGTAGTGCTTGTGGCAGAGCTGCTTGGCGTAGTGCTCGCGCTCGCAGCCACCCTCGCCGCACGTCGGCTTCGGCTTCCCCGCCGTGCCCAGCGGGTCTGCGGTGCGCTTCCACTGCTTGAGCGCTTGACCCGCCACTCGCGGTAATGAGGGTTATTCGGGAATTTCGTGGGACGTTGCTGCCGTTCCCGCCCGGAGGCGACGAAATCGGATAAGAATCCCGTATCGGTCATCGAGTGCATCGGGGCACGCGGTGTAGACGCGCGGGGGTTAGCAAATGACGGATCTTGTCGACACGCCGCTCAGGCCGCTGAATCGGCGTACCTTCATCAAATCAGTGGGTGTTGCGGGAGCCAGCGTGGCGCTCTACGCCTACCTGCCCGGTGGCGGGACCGAGGCGCTCGCCCAGGTCCCTGGGGGCTCGCTTGACCCGACCACGGTGCCGAAGTTCGTTACACCGCTGCTCATCCCCCCGGCGATGCCGCGGGCGGACGTCATCTGTTCGCGCGGCGGCAAGCAGATCGACTACTACGAGATCTCGGTGCGCCAGTTCCAGGAGCAGATCCTGCCGGCGGGACTGCCGGCCACCACGGTGTGGGGATACGGCCCCGTTGGCGGGGGGAAGAAGCACGGACGCAAGCATGCCGACCTTCATCACGCGCCGTCGCTGACGATCGAGGCGAGGTACAACCGACCGGTCCGGGTCAAGTGGATCAACGAGTTGGTCGACCAGTGCGGCAACTTCCTGCCGCACCTGTTGCCGGTCGACCCGACCCTGCACTGGGCGAACCCTCCGCAAGGGACCCGACCGGACAAGTACGGGTCCGGCCCGCGGGATTCGCGGCCCACGTTCACCTCGACGCCGGGGCGGTACAAGGGCCCTGTACCCCTGGTGACCCACGTGCACGGTGCGGTCGGGGTGGGCGACGAGAGCGACGGGTACACCGAGGCGTGGTACCTACCCGACGCGGACAACATCCCGGCCGGCTTCGCCACCGAGGGCACCTGGTACAACTTCTTCAAGGGCAAGGCGGCGGCGAAGTTCGACGTGAGGTGGAAGCCTGGGCTTGCCATCTTCCAGTACCCCAACTCGGACCGCGCCTCGACCAACTGGTACCACGACCACACGCTGGGCATGACCCGGCTCAACGTGTACGCCGGCCCGGTGGGTTTCTACATCATCCGGGGCGGCCCCGCTGGCGACGACGCGGTGCGCGACAGCCGCACCGGTCGCCGGGCGACACTGCCAGGGCCGGCGCCGCAGGAGAACGACCCGCCCAACAGGCGCTACCGCGAGATCCCTCTTGGGATTCAGGACCGGTCGTTCAACGCTGACGGGTCGCTGTTCTACCCGGACACGCGGGCCTTCGCTGACGGGATCACCGCCCCGTACATCCCGGACGGGCCGTTCTCGCCGATCTGGAACCCGGAGTTCTTCGGCAACGCGATCATGGTCAACGGCAACACCTGGCCGTTCCTAGAGGTCGAGCAGCGCCGCTACCGCTTCCGGGCCCTCAACGGCTGCGACGCGCGCTTCCTCATTCTCGACTTCAACCAGATCCCCGGCGTTGAGGTGTGGGCGATCGGCAACGAAGGTGGCTTCCTCGCCGCCCCGGTGAACCTCACGGCGACCAACGGGAACCAGTTGCTGATGAGTCCTGCCGAGCGGGTCGACCTCATCGTCGACTTCACCAACGTGCCGGTCGGGAACCACGTGCTGCGCAACGCCGGTCCCGACGAGCCGTTCCCGAGCGCGGCCGTTGCCGACCCGGCCACGACGGGCCAGATCATGCAGTTCCGGGTCGTGCCGCGAGTGGGGCCGGACCACACCACGCCACCGCAGTTCCTCCAGTTGCCGGGCATCACCCCGCTGCCGGGAGAGACGGTCACCCGGAGGCTGGCGCTCATCGAGCAGGCTGCCACGGGATTCAACGCGAGCGGGGATCCTGTTGAGGGGCCGGTGGAGGTGCTCCTCGGCACCGTAGCCACCGACCCGAACACCGGCGCCCTGGTCTGGACCGCGAGAGGTTGGGCGGACCCGGTCACGGAGAACCCGGCGCTAGGGGCCACCGAGGTGTGGGAGCTCTACAACACCACCGTCGACGCTCACCCGATCCACATCCACGAGGTGAAGTTCGAGGTGGTGAACCGCCAGGACATCACCGTGGACCCGGCCACACGGACGGTTCAGGTCGTGGGTTCGCCGCAACCTGCGCAGTCGTGGGAGACCGGCTTCAAGGACACGGTTGTCGCCCTCCCAGGCCAGGTGACGCGGGTGAAGGCACGGTTCAACAGCCCCGGCCAGTTCGTCTGGCACTGTCACATCATTGAGCACGAGGACAACGAGATGATGCGGCCCTACCGCATCGGCCCGCGACAGCCCGGCCAGCCTGAGTGACCTTGGCTGCGGGGGTCAGAGCCGTGTGACGGGCAGGGCGAGGCGGATCATCCCAGCGACCGCCTCGCCCTGTCAGGTCCAGGGAGGTAAACCGCGACGGACATCTTGTGGATCTTCAACGATCCCGCAAACTACACGGCACTGGTGTTGCAGCGCGGCTGGACCGAGCACGCATTTCGCCGCTGGCTGGCAAACAGCATGTGCGGTGCGCTGCTACCCGACTGACCACCGGCAGGCCCACCACGACGCCCTCATCTCGGCCAGACGTGCGCACTCGACTGCCACTACTTCACGCCTCGAATGCGCGGGCGGGTCAGGGCTTTTCGCCACGGCGCAGGACGAGTACGTCCTCGTGTACGAGGAGGTGCACGGGCAGGCCCTCGGCCCTGGCCTTGCGTGCCGCCATGAGGCCGAACATCGAGGCGCGGTGCACGATTTTGCGGTCGTGGACGGCGGCGAGCATGGCGGCGCACCGCTGCACCGGTATCAGCCCGACGGACTGCGCGACCGCCAGGAGCTCGCCGGGCAGGTCGATGAAGTCGTGGGGGCGGCGGCGCACCGGCCGGCAGGTGATGACGACTGTTCCGCCGGGGCGCAGCAGCTGGTAGCTGGCGTCGAGGATGGCCGCGAATCCGTCGAGTAGCCCGGACCAGCTGGTGTAGGCGAGGTTGCCGTGTTCCCGCTCCCCGTACAGGTGGGCTCTCTTCCTGACCCCGCTGCCGGTGGTTTTGACCAGCCCGTGGGTGTATCGGCCGTAGGGCGGTGAGGTGAGCACGAGCGCGACGGCACTGAAGGCCGACGCTGGTGCCAGGTGGAGCAGGCCGGTGGCGTCACCGGTGATGACCTGCGCCGTGCCGGGGGCACCCTGGGTCGCGGCGAGGTTGATGTTGGCCTGCGCCAAGGTGGTGAATCCCGGTTCGATGTCCACGCCGATCGCGTGCCGCCCGAGGTGCATGGCCTCGACGAGGGTGGTGCCGGACCCGCACATCGGGTCGAGCACCAGGTCCCCGGGGGCGGTGTAGGTGGCGATCGCGTGGGCGGCGAGGTGGGGCAGCATTTTGCCCGGGTGCGTGGACGACTCCGGCACGTACCGGCCGCGCCGCTGGTCACGGGCCGGCTGTTGGCAGGTCAGCCACACCGAGGTGATCGGCATCGGCTCAGGCACCACCGTCACCTCCCGTCGGACGCATGACGACCAGCACATCGGTGTGAATGTCCAGCTGCCTGCGGTGCCGGCCCCGGGACGATTGGCCGATCGCCACGATGTGCTGCAGGTAGGCAAGGCCTGCCTGCTTGGCCGCGAGGACGAGCTCGACCGCAGCGACCGGGTCGGCGTGCGGCAGCAGCACCGCCAGACAGCCGCCGGGCAGCAAGCTCCGCCGGCCACGAGCGAAGAACTCGACCGGCGCGCCGACGTCGGCGGCGGGCGGCCAGCCGGCGACGATCAGGCTGGCGGCTTCACTCCCCCAGCCCATCGAGCGTGCCGTCCACAGGTGGCTGCGGCGGCCCACGGCGACGATGGCGTGGACCAGTTGCGGCCCGTCGGTCAGGTCGATGATCAGTTCGGACGGGTGGGTGAGGTTGTGGACCAGCCGTACCCCCATCGCGTGGGACATGGTCTCCTGAGGTTGTGGGGCCGGTACCGGCCAGACGGTGACCGGCACGGGCCGGTCACCGGGCACCACGTCCCCCACGGGCACCGGCACGCGGTGATTGGTTCTGTCGGTCATGGGCACGGTGGCCCCCGGACCGGCGGGCGTACTGACGATCCCCAGTACGCCGATGACAGGCTCATCGAACCCGCTGCCGACCTGACAGGCCTGGAGGGCCGGACCATCTGACAACCAGGTCTGCGTCCTGTCGGCGGTCCTTGCAGGGACGAACTGACAAGAACTGGCACGACCTGTTCCGGTCTGACAAACGCTCGTGCTGTCAGGCCGAGCTGTCCCAATCGAGGACTCGGGACCTCGCACGAGGCGGGGCCCTGCTGGCGAAGGGACACCACCATGGCACCGGCCACGCGTACGACGACGACCTCGACGGCTTTGACGACCGCCGAGAGAGCGTTCGAACTGCTGACCTGTGAGCCGGCGCCGCTGGAGTTCGACGCCCGCCCGGTGCCCGGCCTACCCGACACGACGATGCCGCTGAACGAACTGCGCACCCTGCTGCTGCACGAACGCCATGAGAGCGACACCACCGACGTGCTGTGGCGACACCTGGCCCAGCGCGCCCGGGAATCGGGACCGGCCTGGGTCATCGGCGCGATCGGCGTGGCACTGCCGGCGCTGACACACCTCGCCGCGAAGATCAGCCGCGGTAACGCCCGACACGCCGACGACGTGGACTCCGAAGTCCTGGCCGCGTTCCTGCAGGCACTGCGCACCGCGGACCTCGCCCCGCCCCGGCTGTGGCTGCGGCTGTGCTGGGCCGCCTGGCGCGCCGGCGCCGCCGTCGTCCGGGCCGACGAAGGCGACGAACTCCCGCTGGACCTGCCCAGTGGCTCACGCTCGCCGAGGATGCCCTACGGACACCCCGACCTGCTGCTCGGTCGGGCCGCCGCCGCCGGCCTGATCACCAACGAAGCCGCACAGCTGATCAGCGCCACTCGCTTCGGCGACGCGTTGATCGAGCACCTCGCCGTCGAGAAGGGCGTCACCGCGCCGGTCCTGCGGATGCGCCGGCGCCGCGCGGAACGCATCGTGGCCGCCGCCGTCACACGAGGCGAGCTCTCCAGCCCTGCCGCCCGCCACGACCACCGGGCAGCGCCGGCGTCGCCGGGCACCTCTTACCCACGCCGGCGGTCCCTGCAGCCTTGAGGCGCCGGCCGGCGAGATGACCACTACGGCCGCCCGGCCCCTGGTCCTGGACTGCGGGAGGCAGGACTGGACCAGGGCGCTGCGCCTGGTGCAGTTCGCTGAGCTGGATATCGATATGGCGTTCCTTATTGCGGTGAACGAGCAGCCAGGCGACGACATGGCCATCGCGCTCGACTACCGGACAAACCGTGCCTAACTCCATGGGCCCCCGCGTCCTCGCGACTGACTTCTGGACCGAGCCGGGTCGGTGTTCATGGCGGTCGCACCGACGTTCTCGGCTCTCGTTGTCGCGTTTGACCTGTAACGAGGGCTTGCTGGAACGGGTCCCCCCGACCTTCCACCGCCCGGACAGGACGCGCCATCGGCGGCAGATACGGATGTCTTGATCAAGCCTGCGACTGCCTCCGGATGTGCGAGTTCATGGCACGGGTTGAAGGTGAACGAGGATCGTCCAGTTGTCACCATCGGCGCGGTACGTCGCCCGGACCCGGTATTCGCTCGGGCGAGGATCTATCACGAGGTGGTTGTCGGGCTCCAACTCCGCTCCGGGCCGTGACTGCTTCGGGCTGAGTCGCGTGCTCGGTCGGCGGCAGATGTGGATCCCTGATTTGGGGACGGTATCGCTAGTGGGTGCGGGTCGTTGCCGGTCCGGCCGTTGCGTTGCGATCAGCGGCCGAATCGTTGATTGTCGGGATTGTCACGGCGGTGACCAGCCAGAACGCTCCGCGTAGCTGGACGCCGTCGGGGTGCTCGTAGGTGCTCAGTGCGGTGGCGAGGGCGTGCCGGGCGCGGGTGGCGGCGTGCCGGTCGCCGTTGTCGAGCAGGGCGCGTGCCGGTCCACTGCCCAGGACGAGCCGGGTGGCGTCGGCGGCGTCGCGTCCGTAGGTCATGGTCGGGTCGACGCCGGTGATGGTGATGTTGTGGAAGCCGGCCGTGGTCAGCATGTCGTCGATGCGCTCGGGGTCGGCTAAGGAGAACATGCCCGGCTCGTACGCCGCCCTCGGGTCGGTGCGCGGGACCCGGCCGACGAGTGCCGTCGTGAAGACGGTGAACCACTGCTGTTCGTCGATGTCCCGTGCGCACGTGAACGCCAGGCGCCCGCCGGGTCGCAGCGCGTGCGCGATGGTGGTGAAGGCCGCCACGGGGTCGGCGAAGAAGGTCAGCCCGCCGCGGCTGAGGGCGACGTCGAACTCGTCGGGCGGGAACGGGTGTACCTGCACGTCGCCCTGCTCGAACCGGACGTTGGTCAACCCGTCGGCGACGGCGTGCGCCCGCGCCGTCTCCAGCATCGGACCGGACAGGTCGACCCCGAGCGCGTACCCGTCCCGGGCGCGCCGCGCGGCCAGCCGGGTGGTCTGGCCGTTGCCGCAGCCGAGGTCGAGCACCCGGTCGGTCGGGCTGATGCCGGCCGCTGCCAGGAGAGGTTCGTTGAGTTCCCCGCTGACCGCGTCCCACTGGTGGGCGTGGTCGGCCCAGTGCCTGCCCTCAGGCCCGTTCCACGCCTCGGCCTGCTCAACGTTGACGATTCGCTGCATACGCCACCTCCGAAGTTGCCGTCTGACCGGGCCGCCGCCGGCTCGGCTTGAAGACCCCGAGGACCACGTTGATCCCCAGGAACAGGAGTGCCGCCGCTGGTGCCGCCACCGCCACGACCCGGTCGCCGCGGGGCATGTCCAGCGGCGATGGCCCGACCGCCGCTGCGGCGGCTGCGTGCCCGAGCCGGGGAACGAGCAGGGCCAGGGCGGCTGCGGCGAGTACCACCGCGAGCGCGAGCTTGACGGTGACCCAGCCGTGCCGCAGCGGCCGCCACGGCCCGGCGGCTGCCAGTGCCAGGCCGCTCAGCACGCTGCCGACGGCCAACGGCCCGACCAGCCACCGGCCGAGCAGGTACGCCGCCGGGTACACCGTTTGCGGGTCGGCGTGGCGCATGCCGGACACACCCAACGCCAGGAGTGCGGCGTCGGTGCCGAGCGCACCCACGGTGACGATGATGTGGGCAGTCAGCAGCAGACGACGTAATCGTGTGGACCGGTACACCGGCGCCTCCCGTTGAAGTGGCCAGAGCTGCGGGCCGTAGTCGGACACTCGTGCGATGTCGAACACGATGTCCGAGTATGGTCGCGGGGGGAGAGCCACTTCAACGACCAGAACCGCGCGACGGTCCGTTACCGGACATCCGCCGGCAACTGTGCGGAAGCGGGGGATGCGAGATGTCGGGACAGGACCGCCGGGTTCGTCGCAGCCAGCGCCTTCTTCGTGAGGCGCTCGTCGCCCTGATCCCCGAGAAGGGCTACGACCGGATCACGGTGCAGGACATCCTCGACCGCGCCGACGTGGGACGCTCCACCTTCTACGCCCACTACCGCGACAAGGACGACCTGCTGCTGGCCGGCTTCGACGATCTGCGCACTGACCTGCAGCGCGACCTCGACGCGCTCAGCCCCGGCGTGCCACCCCACCCGACCAGCCCGACCGGTGCGATCTTCGCCCACGCCTACCGCCGCCGGCACCTCTACCGGGCGCTGTGCGGCCGGCGCGGCGGCAGCGTCGTGCAGCGCCGCCTGCACCGCCTCGTCAGCGACCTGTTCCGCGCCCATCTGCGCCCCCACATCGAGGCCGCTGGCAGCGACCTGCCGGTCGACGTGGCAGCCGCGTTCTACACCTCCGCCGCCCTCGGTTTGCTCACCTGGTGGGTGGACCAGGACTTCCGGCCCGGACCCGCCGCGCTCGCCAGCATTTATCAGCGGCTCGCCGCCCCGGGCCTGCTCGCCGCGCTCGCCCCGCCGGCATCCGAGCCACCACCGTCGGCCATCACGGACGGGCACACCGGAAGCGACAAATAGAACAACGCGCCACCGAGCCCTCCGTTGACCGGCCACCCTGACCCTGCGCCAGCCCGCACGTCTACGAACGGTGACAGCGCCTCGTCCGCACTGTCGCCCGCTCGGCGGCAATAGCGGGCGTTGATGCAGCACGTGATTCGAGTACGTTAGCCAGGGTTGTGGGCTGCGATGCCGTGCAGGTGGTGTCGGGTAGCACCAGCCAGAGCCGGGGCGAGGCGAAGGTCAGATCGAGTCTGTCGCGGGTGTAGGGCGGTCTGTTCGACGGCATGGAGGTGGCCGACCGGGTTCGGCTAAAGCGCTGACCCGGCCGGCAACGGCGTTGACTTCCTGCTGCGGCTCGGAGCGCGGGAAGGATGCGCCCTTTCGAGGGGGCGCTGTTTGTGGAGGCGCCCCGCGTCCTCGTACTGGGGTGGGGGCGCGGCGTAATACGCCCTCACCATGCCACTGCCTAGCCCATGCTCTTGGCACCGTCCAGGGACTCGCGGATGATGTCGGCGTGGCCGGCGTGCTGGGCGGTCTCGGTGATGATGTGCATCAGCACCCGGCGGGCCGACCACCGGTCCTCGGGCTGGAACCACGGGGCCTTCGGCAGCTCCTGGGTGGCGTCCAGGTCGGGCAGGGTGGCGACCACTTCGTCGGTGCGGCGGGCCACGTCGGCGTAGTCGGCCAGCACACCGGCCAGCGTCTCGCCGGGCAGCATCCGGAACTCGTCGGCCCGTCGGGCCCAGTCGGCCTCGGTCATATCGGTGAAGTCACCCCCCATCGCCGACTTGCCGTCCAGGATGAAGCCCACCCAGTTCCGTTCGGCCGAGGTGACGTGCTTGATCAGGCCGCCGAGGCACAGCTCGCTGGTGGTGGTCCGGCGCCCGGCCTGCTCGTCGGTGAGGTCGCGGGTGGTGAAGCGCAGGAAGTGCCGGTGCTTGGCCAGCATCGCCAGCAGGTCGGCGCGCTCGCCGGTGACGGCGGGCGCGGCGGACAGGTCGCGGGTGATCGCTTCGTCGACGGTCATGGTCTCTGCCTTTCCTGGTGGCTCGGTCAAGGACACGCTAGGGACCATAGCGGTCACTTTCTGGCCTGAATTGCGGGAGAATCGAGATCATGGCGAACACCAGCACCCGGACACTGCGGCTGCTGTCCCTGCTGCAAACCCACCGGTACTGGCCTGGCACCGAACTGGCCGAGCGACTGGGGGTCTCGGTCCGCACCCTGCGCCGCGACATCGACCGGCTGCGCGAGCTGGGCTACCCGGTCGAGGCGCGGCGCGGCGTGGACGGCGGCTATCAGCTCACCGCGGGCGGGGCACTGCCGCCGCTAGTGGTCGACGACGAGGAGGCGGTCGCCCTAGCGGTGGGGCTGCAGGCCGCCGCGCACAGCTCGGTGGAGGGCCTCGCCGAGTCCTCCGTGCGGATGCTGGCCAAGGTGGTGCAGGTGATGCCGGCCCGGCTACGGCGCCAGGTCGAGGCGCTGCGCGCGATGACCCTGCCCGCCGGCTGGGACAGCCCGACCCGGCCAGGCGTCGATCCGGGCGTGCTCACCGCGGTCGCGCTGGCCTGCCGGGACAGTGAACACCTCCGCTTCTCCTACACCGCCGCCGACGGCCAGCACACCGACCGGCACGTCGAACCGCATCGGCTGGTCTCCCTCGGCCGCCGCTGGTACCTGGTCGCCTACGACCTCACCCGGCACCACTGGCGCAGCTTCCGAATCGACCGCCTCACCGCGCCACACGGCACCGGCTCCCGGTTCCGGCCCCGCGACCTGCCCGCCGCCGACGCCGCCGAATTCGTCCGCACCAGCCTCGGCAACCTGCCCCGCCCCTACCGGGTGGAGGCGTTGGTCGACGCCCCGGCCGCAGCCGTGCGCGAGCGGATCGGTCGGTGGGGCACAGTCGAGGAGCTCGACGCCGAGCACTGCCGAGTGCGGATGACCGCCGACTCCCTGGACTGGCCGACCATGGCACTGGGCGCGCTCGGCGCCGACTTCCGCGTCCTCGACCCGCCCGAACTGCTCGAGCAGATCCACAACTGGGGCGCCCGATTCAACCGGGCTAGGGCGTGATCCGCCCTCCACGGTCGACGCGCTCGCGGCATAGACAGCCCCATCCGCTTACCTGCATTGAGGGTGTGCGTCAACGAGGTGCTTTGAGTACTGACCTGGGTGGTTTGGGCGTGGTCCATTTTCCTCCCTGCCCCCGGATGGGTGCTTCGACCGGCTGCGGGTGGTCGGGTCAAGGGCCGCGCGTGCGCGGTCGCGGGAGCGACGCCGTAGGCGCCCTTGACGCGGCCGGCTGCAGGCGGATGGTCAGCAGCCGAGGGTGGGGAGGTGGTGGGAGCGGCGTTGGTGTGGGCTGGGCGGCTCCTCGGCAGGTGGGGGTGGTTGGGGTCCCTGGTGGGCTGTGCGGGGTGTGGGCGGGGGCAGCCAGGCTTACCTATGGCCTTCGGGCACGTTGCCTGAGCCCGAGACATGATGATCGATTGGGTGACCCCCGCCGGCGGGGGTGCGGCCGCTCAGTCTCATAGGGCCGTCCGCGGCGCCGGTGGCCGGCGGGGACGCGGTCTGACAGCGGATTGGCGGGAGCTCCGAGCAGTTCCGGTGACAGCAAGACCACGCGACCGTCGTGGGCGACGGTGGGGATCGGTTCGTACGGGCTGTGGTCCGTGCGGCCGGCGCGGGTGGCGCCGAGGTAGCCGGCCAGGCGATCCAGGTCGCGGATCCGCAGCGGACCGCCGGCGATTGGACGAGTCGGCTCCAGAACCGGTACGCGGCTTCCTCCAGCACCGGCGTACGGGCGGCGCCTTCCTGCTCCTCGATGTTGAAGCCCACCGACTCGCATCCCGGCAGGGCGGTGAAGAACGCGACCAGGTCGTCCGCGTGGCCAATGGTTTCGGGTGTGACGACGCAGATCACCGAGTACGTCAAGCCAGCCTCGGCCAAGAGGGTCGTGCCACGGATCGTCCGGGCCGTCGTCGCATTTCCGGCCCGATCGAGCCGGTTCCGGTTGAGCGAGCCGGACCCGTCGATGCTCACGCCGATCTCGAACTCGTAACCAGCGAACAGATCACACCACCGCTGGTTGATCAGCGTCGCGTTGGTTTGGATCTCGTGGCGCACCCGCCCAGCCCGCCGTAGCTCCTCGGAGGGAGCGAGCAACTCACGGAAGATGTCGATCGGTGTGGCGGTGGGCTCGCCGCCGTGCCATACGACGCCAACCGGATGAACGCTGCCCTGCTGCTCGATCGATCGGGCGCAGGCGGTCGCAACAGAGACGGACATGAGCTGGCGCGAGCGCCGGTCGGGCAGGTAGCAGTAGCTGCAGTCCAGGTTGCAGAAGCTGGTGGGCTGCAGAACCAGGGTGTAGAAGCTCCCGGCTATGGCCGGCTGTCCCGTCGCGGTGATAATTCCAATGTCCCGGACGATCATGTCTCCTCCGGTGTCTGCGATTCGGCGGTTGACGGACGGCGGTTCAGGTGCCGGGCCGGCCAGCCGAGGAAACGGTCGAACAGGTCCCTGACGTCGCCGGCGGTACTCGAATTGAGCCGGTGCAGGTCGTCGATGGCCTCATGGAGGCGGCCGGACAGGTAGAGCGACAGATTGAGCCGGTTGTCCTGGTAGCTGGCCAGGAGATCGAGCTTGGCCCGCCCGCACGGCCAAGGTTGACCGCACGCCCGGCACAGCCAGAGCGGACGCAGCGGCACATGCCCCAAGGGAGCGGGCGCAGACCGGTCGGCACCAGCGGCAGCCACGCCGTCACCGTTCATCGACGGTCGCTCTCCGCGCCTGCCGCTCGAACACGATCCGCCAGACGTGCGTCAGCAGCGGCGGATCGGCCGAGCCCGGCCGCGTCAACGCCGAGACCTCCCCTGCGCGGTCCAGCGTCAGCTCGCCGGTCGCGGCGTACCGCGACACATACACCGTCATGGCAGGCCCCCGGCCGGCGCTAGCGCCTGTGCGCGGTGGGGGGGGGGGGGGGGCGGGCCGCCCCCCCCCCCCCGGGGACGGGCGAGGGGGGTGGTGGGGGAGAGGGGGGGGGGGGAGAGGGT
>NZ_JBFAID010000086.1:0-15742 GCF_040654475.1 Micromonospora sp. NPDC050686 | reverse complement strand
CCAACACCACTATCACCCCCACCCACTCCCCCACCCCCCCGCTCTCCCTATGGGGGCCGCTGGCGAAACCCGCCCGTCCGGTTTCTCCCGGGGGGGGGGGGGGGGCCCCCCCCGCCCCCCCCCACGGTTCGGCCGTCGCCCGTTGGCGACGTCGTTCGCGGGGACCGGGGCCGGCGGCCCCGGTCGTCGCGGCAGCTCAGCGGCCCGGTGCGACCGGTTCCGCCGGCAGGTGAGCCGGGCGGTACGCCGGCGCCGCGGGCAGGTCCCGCCGACGCCGCAGCGGCCCGATCAGCAGCAGCAGCGGGCTCGCCGCGAGCCACCCGGTCATCAGCCAGATCGCCGTTCGCGGCCCCAGGGCCGCGCCGAACGTCCCGGCCAGCAGCGCGGCCAGCGGGATCATCCCGTAGTTGAGCAGGTGCATGCTCACCGTCACCCGACCCAGCAGGTGGTGCGGCGTGTACGCCTGCCGGAACGCGCCCTTCACCACGTTGCCCACCGCCACTCCGAGGCTGACCAGCAGGCCGCCCAGCACCGGCCACAGCAGACCGGCGCCCGGTCGGGCCAGCGGCACGAACAGCGCGGGCGGCCCGGTGAGGGCGGCGGCGAGCAACAGCGCCCGGGCGCTGCCGACGCGGCGGCTCACGGTGGTGGCGAGCAGCGCGCCGAGCACCCCGCCGACGCTCATCGCGCCGACCACGGCGCCCACCAGGCCCGGCGGCAGCTCGACCGTGCGAACCAGGAAGACCACCAGCACGGCCTGGTAGCCGACCAGGCCGATGTTGCTGGCCGCGCCGTACCCGGTCAGCACCCGCAGGTAGGGGTCGCGGGCGACGAAGGTGAGGCCGTCGGCGATCTGCCGGCGCAGCGACGGCGCCCCCGCCGGCCGGGCCGGCGGTGGTTCGGTGGCCCGGATGCGCAGCAGGCAGGCCGCCGAGACCAGGAAGCTCAGCGCGTCCAGCAGCAGCGCGGTGACCGCGCCGGCGAGCTGCGCCACCAGGCCGGCCAGGCCGGGACCGAGGACGTAGCTGGCGGTCTGGGTGGCCTGCAGCTTGGCGTTGCCCTCGGGCAGTTGGTCGGGGCGCAGCAGCACCGGCAGGTAGACCTGGTCGGCGGTCTCGAAGAACACCCGGGCCACGCCGGCACCGAGCGCCACGGCGAGCAGGTGCCCGACGGTGAGCAGGTCCAGCGCGGCGGCCACCGGGATGCTGACGAACAGTGCCGCCGAGATCAGGTCGCAGCCGACCATGAGGGGCCGGCGGGGCAGCTGGTCCACCCATGCCCCGGCCGGCAGGCCGATGAGCAGCCACGGCAGCCAGGCCGCCGCGGTGAGGACGGCGACCTGGAGGGTGCCGGCGTCGAGCACCGACACCGCCACCAGCGGCAGCGCCACCGTGGTGACGTTGCTGCCGATCGCGCTGGCGGTCTGGCCGGCCCAGAGCAGCCGGAAGTCGCGGTGCCACAGCAGTCCACCGCGACGCGGGCCGCCGGCCGGCCGGTGGGTGGCGGCCCGCGCGGGCGCCGGGGCGGCGGCGCGGCGGGCGGCCGGGGTCACGGCTGCGCCGGTACGCCGTAGGCGAAGAGGAAGACCGGTTGGCGGTCCCGCCCGTCGTCGGGGATCTCCCGCTCACCCCAGCGGGCCAGCAGGTCGATCAGCTCCCGGCCGAGCTCGGCCAGTTCCTCGGGGGTCAGCCGCAGCCACCGGTCGGCGGAGAAGGGTCCGTCGCCCCAGGCCTGCTGCGCGGCGTCCCCGGCGGCGTGCCAGGCCCGGGCCAGGGCGACGTGCCGGTCGAGGTTGAGCGAGGTGGCGGCGTCGGCCACGGCCCGGGCGGCCGGGTCGGCGTCGAAGTCGGCGTTGGACCAGCGCACGCCCCGGTTGACCAGGCGCCACCACCGTTCCCGCCGGTCGCGGGCCAGCTCGGGCGCCTCGGTGGCGAGGTCGGCGGCGGCGAGGACCTTCATGTGGTGGCTGATGTTGGCCGGTGCCTGGCCGGTCTGGTCGGCGAGCGTGCCGACCGTCGACGCGCCGTGCACCTTGAGCACGTCCATCAGGCGGCGGCGCAGCGGGTGGGACATCGCGGCGAGCACCCGCGAGTCGGTGATCCGGCGCACCTCGGGGTCGGGGTGGGCGGCCGGAGCGGTGGTGTCGTCCATCGCCCCAGGCTGACACGGGCAAGGATTATTGCGCAAGATGCTTTGCGCAATAATCCTTGCCGGGAGGGGGGTCAGGCGGCCAGCCGCGCGTGCAGTTCGTCGGCCACCTGCTTGGCGACGGTGGGCGGGATGGCCGCTGCGATCGCCTGCGGGGTGAGCGTGGCCAGGACGCCCGACACGATCGCCTTCTCGTCGACGAAGTCCTTGTTGGACAAGGCGGTGACCTGGGCGACGAGCGCCGGCCAGCCCTGCGCCATGGTGAGTAGCCGCGCCGCCGGCGACCCGGCCATCGGCACGGAGAGCAGGCCGGCGGTGCCCACCGGCGAGATCAGCCAGTTACGCAGGTTCTCCAGGTCGGCGAGGACGTCGCCGACGGTCCGGTTCGGGTAGCCGGTGTCCTCGATGAGCTTGTCTTTCTGTTCCATGGCGTGCTCCTGGGGTGTGGACGCGATCAGTCCGATCTCGGTGAGGTAGCGGCGGAACAGCGGGGTCTGGTCCCGGTCCGCCTTGGTCGAGTCGCGGAAGAAGCTGAAGTGGGTATGCGACAGATGGGTGCTGTCGCCGGTGGATCGCCGGCCCAACCGGTCCCAGCGTCTGACCGTCCGGCCGTCCGGCGAGTAGATGATCTCGCGCAGGTCCCGGGTGCCGGGCGCGTCGGCCACGCACTGCGCGACGCACCAGTTGGAGAAGCTGATCAGGTTGTGGGTGTGGCCCTTCACCCGTACCGCGAACTCGCCGACGTCCAAGGCGGACGCGTGCAGGGTCAGGCCGCTGCGGTCCCGCGGCGACTCCACAACGGAGTAGTCGTCGGCCACCACCCGGTCGGAGCCGCAGTGGTAGCCACCGTGGTGGTGGGCGTCCGCGACGATCCCGATCTCGTCAGCTTCGAGGTCCTGGCTCCGGTGCACGTCGGGGTCGACGTTGAGGTGGGTGAGGAGCAGGTGGCGAACCGCCAGCAGGTTCGCCGGGGCAGTCGTCATGGCGCCCCCTTCCGGAGGAGAGGGCCGGAGCTGTGATCACCATCCGTAGCGGACGGGGACCGGGCGCACCCGGCCGATTGATGCACATCGTCGGGCAGCTGCGCTCAGCATAGCCGACGATTCTGAGAGTTCTCGCAGGTCAGAGTGCCAGTATCAGGTGGCCGACCGTCCCGGTGCGACACCGGTGATCGGCAGGTACAGCGCCGACGGGTGAGCGGGGTCGTGCCGAATCCGTCGCGCTCCGGCGCGGAGCGTGACTGCGGTGCCCAACGTCTCGCCGGTGCCGGGGTTGCGCGCGTAGCGGGGATGGGCGCCACCGGTGACCTGCACCCGCAACCGGTGGCCCACGGCGAACCGGTGCGCGGTGGGCCAGAGCGGGACCGGCACCCGCACCACGCCGGCCGCATCGGCCGGGAAGCGCCCCGGCGCGACCCGGACCAGCCCGTCGCAGACGTTCCACGACCGGCCTCGCCGGTCCACGTCGCACAGCCGCACGAACACGTCCAGGTAGGGCAGGTCACTGTCGACGTACACCTCGGCGCGGACCGGGCCGATCACCTCGACCGGCCGGGTGAGCCGCGCGCTGGTCCAGGTGAGCACGTCGGGCCGGGCCTCGACCGGCCGGTTGTCCACCGGTCCGGCCCGCTGCGCGACCAGCAGCGGCCCGCCGAGCGACGGGGTCGGGTCGGCCGGGTCGTACCAGAACTCGGTCGGCGGTGACGGGCGCGGCGGCGCCGGGGCCAGCACCCGGTCGCCGTGCAGGTGCCACCGCCACTCGGTGGTCGGGGGCGGCCAGCCCGGCAGGTCACGCCACCCGCCGCCGGCGCCGCCGACGTGGATGCGCACCGGCGCCCGGGTGGCCGCCGGCCGGCCGGCCAGGTGCTCGTCGAGCCAGGCCAGCCCCTCGCGCAGCGCGGCGACGAACAGCCCCTGGCTGCCGTGCGTCCACGGGCCCACAACCAGGCGCGGCCGGGCGCCGGCGGCCCGCAGCGCCGCGTAATCGTCCAACTGGGCAGGGAGGAAGATGTCCTGCCAGCCGCTGACCAGCACCACCGGCGCTTGCACCTCGGGGAGCCGGGCGCCGAACACCCGGGTGCGCCAGTAGTCGGCGTCCGGGGTGTGGTGACGCAGCCACTCCTGGAAGAACGGGATGGGCACCCCGGTGGCCACCCGGTCCGCCTCCGCCAGCGGCAGGTGGGCCAGCGCCGCCGCCAGCCGGGGCTGCCCGCGCTTGAGCTCCCACTGCCGGGCCAGCCAGGGCACGGTCTGCGCCTGCAGCAGCTCGGCCCAGGTCAGCACCGTGTCCAGGGCGAACGACTCCCCCGCGTACGTGGAGTCCCGGGTGGCCGACGCGGTGGCCACGGCGACCATGGCGCGCAGCTCCGCGCCCGCCTCGGCGGCCACCGCCCACTGCACGAAGCCCTGGTAGCTGACGCCGAACATGCCGAACGAACCGGCGTACCAGGGCTGGCGGCGCAGCCAGTCGACGGTGTCCAGGCCGTCGTCGCGCTCGTGCACCAGCGGCGCGAACGTCCCGCCCGAGCCGTGGGTGCCGCGGCAGGACTGGATCACCACGTGGTATCCGCGTTCGGCGACGACCCGGGCGAGCAGCCGCATCGGCCCCCGCCGCCCGTACGGGGTGCGGATCAGCACGGTAGGCGCGTCCGGCGGGTCGGGGGCGTGGTGGTCGGTGCGCAGGATCACCCCGTCGCGGACCCGGACCGGGATGTCCCGGCGCACCGTCACCCGCCGGGTGCGCGCGGCGGGCAGCCGCAGCAGCGCGGCGGCGAGACGGGCGGCGAGCCGGTCCACGCTCAGCCCGCCGGCCGCCGGGGCGGCTCGGGGCGCAGCGCCCGGACCTCGTCGCGGTGCTGCCGCATCGAGGTCACCATCGCGGTCATGAACCGGCGCACGACCGCCAGCTCGGCGTCGTCGAAGCCGGACATCACCTCGTCGGTACGCCGGCCGAGCGGGCCGAAGAACTCCATCGCCAGCGCGGCGCCGCGGTCGGCGTAGTGCAGGAGGATCTTGCGGCGGTCGGCGGTGTCCCGGTCCCGCCGGATGTGGCCGGCCCGCTCCAGGCGGTCGACCAGGGCGGTGACCGCCCCGGAGGAGAGGTTGAGCAGCTCCCCCAGCCGGCCCGGGGTGATCGGGTCGCCGAGCAGCTCGGCGTCCATCACCGCGATGAGGGCGTGCAGGTCGGTCGGGCCGAGCCCGTGCAGACCGGCGAAGGCGTGCCCGATGTGCTGCGCGTCCACCGAGTACCGGCGCAGGTCGTTGGTGATGTCGGCGATCAGGCGACCGCGATGGGTCTCCCGCCGGCGGTACATCTCGTGCGCTGCCACGTCGCCCGTCGTTTCCTCCCGCCCCGGTCCGGTTGCAGCATAGAGCAGCCGCAGATAATCTCGACCATCGAGATACTCGGTGATCGAGCATATCCACCCGGTCCCACGTGCGTCCTTTCCGCGGGCCCGCGCTCGAAACTGCACGCCCAGAGACGGTGAGGCACCAGATGTCCCTGTTCAGCCGCGTCGCCCGGGGCCGGCTGGCCGCCTGGCTCACCGTGGCGGCGGTGATCGTGGTCGGCGGGGCGGTCTTCGGACTGCCCCGGCCCGCCAACCCGGCGCCCGTCTCCGCCACCGGCCTGTCCGAGCGGTGGCAGTCCACGCAGGTCGAGCGGTTGCAGGAGCAACTGCCCGACAGCGAGGTCCAGCCCGCCGTCGTGGTCCTCAGCCGCGCCGACGGCGGCCGGCTCACCGACGCCGATCGCGCCGCCCTCAGCGGCGACCCGGTCGACCTGACCCGGTACGCCGTGGGCGGGCGGATCACCCCGCCTCAGACCTCACCGGACGGCACCGTGGCGCTGGTCGTGGTGCCGCTGTCCACCGCCGGCGGGGTGCTGCCGACCACCGACCGGGTCACCGAGCTGCGCGGCGCGCTGGACGCCGTGCCCGACGGGCTCACCGCGCAGGTCACCGGCAGCCCCGCGTTCACCGCCGACCTCAGCAAGGTCTTCGACGGCGCCAACACCACCCTGCTCATCGTCACCGCCGCCGTGGTGGCGGTGCTGCTGCTGATCACCTACCGCAGCCCGTTCCTGTGGATCGTGCCGCTGCTGGTGGTCGCCGCCACCGAACAGCTCACCCTGCGCGCCGTCGAGTCGATCGTCCCGGCGCTCGGCATCCACCTGCAGGACGGCCAGGTCACCGGCATCGCCAGCGTGCTGGTCTTCGGCGCCGCCACCGACTACGCCCTGCTGCTGATCGCCCGCTACCGGGAGGAGTTGCGCCGCACCGAAGACCGGTTCGCCGCCATGCGGCACGCGCTGCGCCGCACCGCCGAGCCGATCCTGGCCAGCGGCATCACCGTCGTGTTCGGCGTGCTCACCCTGCTGCTGTCCGAGCAGGAGACCAACCGCGCCCTCGCCGTGGCCTGCGCCACGGGCGTCGTGTTCGCCATGCTCTCCGCCCTGTTCGTGCTCCCCGCCGCGCTGGTCCTCTTCGGCCGGGGCCTGTTCTGGCCGTTCGTGCCGAAGGTGGGCGGCGCGGCCCGCGAGGGCCGGCTGTGGGGGCGGCTCGGCGCCGCCGTCGTCCGCCGGCCCGCTCCGGTCGCCACGCTCGCCACGCTGCTGCTGGCCGGCCTGGCGCTCGGCGGGCTGGGCATCCGCACCGGCCTGTCCGAGACCGAGCAGTTCCGGGTCCAGCCCGAGGCGGTGGCCGGCGCCGAGACCCTGGCCCGGGCGTTCCCGGCCGGCACCACCCAGCCGGTGGCCGTACTGACCACCCCGTCGGCCGTGGCCGCGGTCACCGACGCGGCCAGCGCGGTCGACGGGATCGCCTCCGCCCGCCCCGGCGCGGCGGGGCCCAACGTCGCCCAGGTGGACGTGGTGCTGGAGGCGGAACCGGGCACCGCCGCCGCCGACCGGGCCGTCGAGGCGCTGCGCGACGCGGTGGCCGGCGTACCCGGGTCCGCACCCCCGGCGGTCGAGGGCGCCGAGGCACCGCGCGGCGCCCTGGTCGGCGGCACCGTCGCCGCGACGCTGGACAGCGCCGACGCCAACGCCAAGGACCTGCGGCTGATCCTGCCGATCATCCTGGCGCTGGTCGGCGCCGGGCTGATCCTGCTGCTGCGCGGCCTGCTCGCGCCGCTGCTGCTGGTGCTCACGGTGGTCGCGTCGTTCTTCGCCAGCCTGGGCGCGGCGTGGCTGATCTTCGACCACGTACTCGGCTTCCCGGCCCTGGACAGCGGGGTGCTGCTGCTGGCCTTCGTGTTCCTGGTGGCGCTCGGCGTGGACTACAACATCTTCCTGGTCACCCGGGCCCGGGAGGACGCCCGGACGATGGGCACCCGCGACGGCATGCTCTCCGCGCTGCGGGTCACCGGTGGGGTGATCACCAGCGCCGGCGTGCTGCTCGCCGCGGTCTTCGCCGTGCTCGGCGTGCTGCCGCTGATCACGCTCACCCAGATCGGCATCATCGTCTGCATCGGCGTGCTGCTGGACACCCTGCTGGTGCGTACCGTGCTGGTGCCGGCGCTGGCGTTCCTGCTCGGCGACCGGTTCTGGTGGCCGGGGCGGCCCCCGCGCACCAGGCCGGCGACCGACGCGACCGACGCCGCCGAGCCGCGACCGGCCCTGCGGTAGGAGCGCCGACGGGGGTCGGCGGCGACGAGCCACCGGCCCCCGTACGCCCCGGCGGAACGCGGACGGCGGTGTGTCACCGGTCACGACGACCCCGTATGCCGGGCAGCGCGGACCCGGGGCGGCGTCGGGCCGCGTAGGCTAGGAGGCCGACCAGCAGCGGGCCCGCCTCACCCCGGCGTACCCGAGCCGAAGATCATCGTTGACCCCACGGCCGCGTCCTCGCGGCCGCCCGTCGGGTCGGCGGTGGCGGCGGGCCCTGCCGCGACTCGGCAGGTCACGCCCGGCCCGGACGCGCCGGGCCCACGGCCGGCCCACTGGGAAACGGTCGACACCGCAGTCAAGGCTGAAGATCCGGACACCGTCCGGGGGTGACCCCGGCCCGCGTACCGGCAACCGCAGACAGGAGTATGGAGGGTATGCAGCTACGCACCGACCTCCGCAACGTCGCCATCATCGCCCACGTCGACCACGGCAAGACGACCCTGGTCGACGCCATGTTGCGGCAGGCCGGCGCCTACGGCGCCCGTGGTGAGGACACCGAGCGGGTCATGGACTCGATGGACCTCGAGCGGGAAAAGGGCATCACCATCCTGGCCAAGAACACCGGCGTGCGGTACCTGCCGGCGGACGGGTCCGACCCGGTCACCATCAACATCATCGACACCCCCGGCCACGCCGACTTCGGCGGCGAGGTCGAGCGCGGCCTGACCATGGTCGACGGCGTGGTGCTGCTGGTCGACGCCAGCGAGGGCCCGCTGCCGCAGACCCGGTTCGTGCTGCGCAAGGCGCTGCGCGCCCGGCTGCCGATCATCCTGGTGATCAACAAAGTGGACCGCCCCGACGCCCGGATCAAGGAGGTCGTGGACGACACCTACGAGCTCTTCCTCGATCTGGACGCCGACGAGGAGCAGATCGACTTCCCGATCGTCTACGCCTGCGCCCGCGACGGCATCGCCTCGCTCACCCAGCCGGCCGACGGCGCGGTGCCCGACGACAGCCACAGCCTGGAGCCGCTGTTCCGCACCCTGCTGGACACCATCCCGGCCCCCGCGTACGAGCAGGACGCGCCGTTGCAGGCGCACGTCACCAACCTCGACGCCTCGCCGTTCCTGGGCCGGCTGGCGCTGTGCCGGGTCCGGCAGGGCACCATCGCCAAGGGCCAGACCGTGGCCTGGTGCCGCACCGACGGCAGCACCCAGCGGGTCCGCATCTCCGAACTGCTGATGACCGAGGGCCTGGAGCGCAAGCCGGCCGACTCGGCCGGCCCGGGCGACATCATCGCCGTCGCCGGCATCCCGGAGATCATGATCGGTGAGACCCTCGCCGACGCGGAGAACCCGGTGCCACTGCCGCTGATCACCGTCGACGAGCCGGCCATCTCGATGACCATCGGCACCAACACCTCGCCGCTGGTCGGCCGGGTCAAGGGCGCCAAGGTCACCGCGCGGATGGTCAAGGACCGCCTCGACAAGGAGCTGGTCGGCAACGTCTCACTGCGGGTGCTGCCCACCGAGCGGCCCGACGCCTGGGAGGTGCAGGGCCGGGGCGAGCTGGCCCTGGCCATCCTGGTCGAGCAGATGCGCCGGGAGTCCTTCGAGCTGACCGTCGGCAAGCCGCAGGTGGTCACCCGGGAGATCGACGGCAAGACCTGCGAGCCGGTCGAGCGGCTCACCATCGACGCCCCCGAGGATTACCTGGGCGCGATCACCCAGCTGCTGGCCACCCGCAAGGGCCGGATGGAGCAGCTGGTCAACCACGGCACCGGCTGGATCCGGATGGAGTGGCTGGTCCCGGCGCGCGGGCTGATCGGCTTCCGCACCGAGTTCCTCACCGAGACCCGCGGCACCGGCATCCTGCACCACGTCTTCGAGTCGTACGAGCCGTGGTTCGGCGAGCTGCGCACCCGCAACAACGGCTCGCTGGTCGCCGACCGGTCGGGCAGCGTCACCGCGTTCGCGATGACCAACCTCCAGGAGCGCGGCCAGCTCTTCGTCGAGCCGGGCACCGAGGTGTACGAGGGCATGATCGTCGGCGAGAACTCCCGCTCCGACGACATGGACGTCAACATCACCAAGGAGAAGAAGCTCACCAACATGCGCTCGTCGACCGCCGACGAGACCGAGAAGCTGATCCCGCCGCGCAAGCTCTCCCTGGAGCAGGCGCTGGAGTTCTGCCGCGAGGACGAGTGCGTCGAGGTCACCCCGGCCGCCGTACGCATCCGCAAGGTGGTCCTGGACCAGACCCAGCGCGGCCGGATGGCGGCCCGCCGCAAGCACACCGGCTGACCCACCCCGTACCACCGGTGAGCCCGGGCCGCCGCAAGGCGCCCGGGCTCCCCCGTCTCCCCGCACCGTTGATACGGTCGGCGGCATGGTCTGGGACGAGCTCGACAGCCGCCTCGACAAGGTGCCCGGCACCGTCTCGGCGTACGTGGGGCGCCTCGGCGCGCCGCCGGCCTGGACCCGGCGGCCCGACGCCACCCACTACGCGGCCAGCACCATGAAGGTCGGCGTGCTGGTGGCGCTGCACCGCGCCGCCGAGGCCGGGACCATCGACCCGGACGCCCCGGTCCCGGTGACCAACGAGTTCGACTCCGCCCAGCCCGGGGCGCCCCGGTTCGGCTGCGACCGCAACTACGACAACGACGACGCGGTCTGGGAACGGGTCGGCGCCACCGCCCCGCCGCGCTGGCTCGCCCACCGCATGATCGTCCGGTCCAGCAACCTGGCCACCAACAACGTCATCGGCCACGTCGGGCTGCCGGCCCTCGCGCAGGTGTGGGCCCTGGCCGGCGCCCGGCACAGCGTCACCGGCCGCGGCATCGAGGACTTCGCGGCCCGCGAGGCCGGCATCACCAACCTGGTCACCGCCGCCGACCTGGCCACCCTGCTCGGCGCGCTGGCCCTGGGCGCGCGACGGCCCGGGCCGCTCGCCTCCCCGACCGGCTGCGCGGCCATGCTGGACGTGCTGTTCGCCCAGGAACACCGCGAGGACCTCGCCGCCGGGCTGCCCGAGGGCACCCGGATCGCGCACAAGAACGGCTGGGTACGCGGCGTCCGGCACGGCGCCGGGGTGGTCTTCCCCGACGACGCCCCGCCCTACGCCGTCGCCGTCTGCACCACCACCGACCTGGCCGACGGCGGCCCGGACGGCGAGGGGACCGACGACGCCTGCGAGCTGATCGCGGACGTCTCCGCCCGTGTCTGGGCGGCCCGGCACGACCTGCCCGGCTGACGGCCGTTCACTCCAGCAGGCGCTCCCGCAGCGCGGCGAGCGTCGCGTCGTCCACGCCCAACCCGTCGCGCAGGTACGCCCCGAACGAGCCGTGCACCCGGCGCACCTCCGCGTACGCGGCGTCCAGGTACTCCGGCCGGACCTCCAGCACCGGCAGCGCGACGGCCGGGTCGAGCTCCGGCCGGCGCCGGGTCATCGCCTCCAGCAGCACCTCGTGCAGGCTGCCGGCCAGCTCGTTGTGGCGTAGGTAGTCCGCCCGGACCGCCTCCTCGTCCACCCCGAGCGCGGTGAGCAGGACGACCGCCAGCCAACCGGTACGGTCCTTGCCCGCCGAGCAGTGGAACAGCAGCGGCAGGTTCTCCACCTCGGCGGCCAGCCGCACCGCCGCCCCGAACCCGGCCACCGCCTGCGGACCGGTCACCATCCAACGGTAGATCTCCCGCATCGCCGCCGGCGTGCCCTCCCGCGCCAGCTCGTCGTACGCGCCGAGGTCGTGCCCGAGCAGCACCGCCGACACGTAGACGAAGACCGGGTGCCGCGGGTCCAGCACCGGCAGGTGCACCACCCGCGGCTCGCCGGGCAGCCGGTCGGCCGGCGCGAGGTCGATCTCCGAGGCGTCCCGCAGGTCGACCACGCACGCCGGGGCGAGCTTCGCCAGCACCCGCAGGTCGTCGTCGGTCAGCCGGCCCAGCGCGGGGGTACGGACCAGCCGCCCGGCCCGCACCCGCCGCCCGTCGGCGCCGACGAGGCCGCCCAGGTCACGCGCGTTGGGCGCGCCCACCAGTTCCCAATCCGGTCCAACCATCGAGCCTCCCCTGTCCGCGATGCGTCCTGTATAGGGTGCCGGACATGACAATCGCCGCGGTACGCACCCACCGGCTTTCCGCCCCCTTACACACCCCCTTCGTCACCGCGCTGCGCCGCACCACCACCGTGGACACACTGGTCGTGGAGGTCGTCGACGACGAGGGGCGCTCCGGGTTCGGGGAGGCACCGCAGGTGTGGCAGGTCACCGGCTCCTCGGTGGCCGGGGCGCAGGCCTGCGTCCAGGACGTGCTCGGCCCGCTGGTCACCGGCCGGGAGGCCGACGACCTGGTGGCCCGCTGCGGCGAGGTGGCCCGGGCGGTGGTGGGCAACGAGTCCGCCAAGGCCGCGGTGGACGTCGCGCTGCACGACCTGGCCGCGCGGCGGCTCGGCGTACCCCTGGTGCGGCTGCTGGGCGGCACCGCGCTGCGGGTGCCGACGGACGTCACGCTCGCCGCCGGCGACCCGGCCGAGCTGGCGGCGGCCGGCCGGCAGCGCCGGGCCGAGGGGTTCTCGGTGCTCAAGCTGAAGGTGGGCACGGACGCCGCCGGCGACCTGGAGCGGGTCCGCGCGGTACGCGCCGCCGTCGGGCCCGGGGTACGGATCCGGCTCGACGCCAACCAGGGCTGGACGCCCCGGGAGGCGGTCCGGGTGATCAACGGGATCGCCGACGCCGGCCTGGACGTCGAGCTGGTCGAGCAGCCGGTCGCCCGGTGGGACCTGGACGGGCTGGCCTGGGTCAGCGACCGGGTGCCGGTGCCGATCCTCGCCGACGAGTCGGTCTTCGGCGTCCGGGACCTGGTCGAGGTGATCCGCCGCCGGGCCGCCGACCTGGTCAACGTCAAGCTGGCCAAGTGCGGCGGCCTGCATCCGGCCCGTACGCTGCTCGACCTGGCCGCGGCGCACGGCGTCGGCACCGTCGTCGGCTCGATGATGGAGAGTCAGATCGGGGTGGGCGCGGCGGCGAGCCTGGTGGCCGCCCACGGCACCACCGCCGTGTCCGACCTGGATGCGGCCTGGTGGCTGGCCTGGACCCCGGTGCGCGGCGGCCTCCGCTACGAGGAGGCGACTGTCGTGCTGCCGGACGCCCCCGGCCTCGGCATCGAGTCGGTTTCTGAAGCAAAGCTACGTCGCCAAGGTTGAGGTTTGGCGGTTTCTTTCATATGGTCGCGCAGGGGGAACGGCGCGACCTGGAGGGCCACGTGCAGTTGCAACCGGGCCGGGAGGCCCTCGTCCGGGTCACGGTCGCCACGCTCTGGACCGCGCCCGAGGCGGTGCGACCGGTCGACGGTCCGGCGCTCGCCGGGGAGACCGACATCCGGCACTGGATCGCCGGCATGGCGGCCGACCAGCGGGTCGGTGACTGCGTGCTCAGTCAACTGCTGCTCGGCGAGCGGGTGCTGATCGACGAGGCCCGCCCGGACGGGTGGACCCGGGTGGTCGCCGTCGAGCAGCCGGCCGCCCACCTCGACCCGCGCGGCTACCCGGGCTGGCTGCCCACCGCGCACCTCACCCCCGCACCGCCGGAGCACGACCCCTCCCCCGTGACGCTGGACGCGACGGCCACCGACCTGCGGTGCCGCCCCGCCGGGCCGACCGCGCTCGCCGGCGCGGTGCTCGGCACCCGGCTGCCCACCGCCGGACCCGCCGTCGACCGCTGGCTGCCAGTACGCGCCCCGGGCCACGCCGCACCGGTGTGGGTGCCCGAGACCGAGGCGGCGCGACCGCCCGAGCGGCGACCCGACCCGCGGCAGGTGATGGCCGTCGCCGACCGGCTGCGCGCCGTGCCCTACGTCTGGGGCGGCCTCTCCCCGTACGGCATCGACTGCTCCGGCCTGGTGCACCTGGCCTGGCGCCGGTTCGGGGTGACCGTGCCGCGCGACGCGTACGACCAGGCCCAGGCGGCCGTCCCGGTGCCGCTGGGCGAGGAGCGGCCGGGCGACCTCTACTTCTTCGCCCGGCCCGGGCGCCGGATCCACCACGTCGGCTTCGTGACCGGCGAGCGGCGCATGCTGCACGCCTGCTACCGGCAGCGCCGGGTGGTAGAGGAGGCGCTGCCGGCCGAGCGGCTCGCCACCCTGGTCGGCGCGGGCCGGATCTGAGCCACCCGGGCCCCGCTGGGCGCCCACCGGTGGGGCGGCGCCCAGCGCGTCCGGTCAGCCCCGCCGCGCGTCGGCCAGCTTCCGCCGGCGGTCCCGGGCCGACTTCACCAGGCTGGCCACCGTGGCGATGGCGAGGGTGCCGAGGATGACGGTCAGCGAGAACCAGATCGGCAGGTGCGGCGCCCAGCCCACCGGCTCGCCGTTGTTGACGAACGGCAGGTGGTTGTCGGCGAGGGCCTCCAGCACCAGCTTGACGCCGATGAAGCCGAGCACCACGGCCAGGCCGTAGCTGAGGTAGATCAGCCGGTCGAGCAGCCCACCGACCAGGAAGTAGAGCTGGCGCAGCCCCATCAGGGCGAAGACGTTCGCGGTGAAGACCAGGTACGGCTCCTGGGTGATCCCGAAGATCGCCGGGATGGAGTCGAGCGCGAAGATCAGGTCGGTGGTGCCGATCGCGATCATCACGATCAGCATCGGGGTGAAGAGTCGCCGGCCCGCCTGGTGCGTGGTCATCCTCGCGCCGTCGTAGTCCCTGGACACCGGCAGCGCCTTGCGGCTCCACCGGATCAGCACGTTCTCGGTGAACTCGTCCTCGTCCGGCTCGCCCTGCCGCGCCAGGTTCACCGCGGTGTAGATGAGGAACGCGCCGAAGATGTAGAACACCCAGGAGAACTGCGAGATCAGGGCCGCGCCGGCGGCGATGAAGCCACCGCGCATGACCAGCGCCAGCACGATGCCGATGAGCAGCACCTTCTGCTGGTACTGCCGGGGCACCGCGAACCGGGCCATGATGATCACGAAGACGAAGAGGTTGTCCACCGAGAGGCTGTACTCGGTGAGCCAACCGGTGTAGAACTCACCTGCCACGTCGCCGCCCGCGGTGAGCCAGAGCCCGGCGCCGAAGAGCAGCGCCAGCCCTACATAGAAGCTGACCCAGAGGCTCGACTCGCGGACGCTGGGCTCGTGCGGGCGCCTACCGATGACCAGCAGGTCGACGAGGAGAACCGCTGTCAGTGCGACGAGAGTTCCCGCCCACACCCATCCGGACACGTTCAATCCATTCCTCCGGCAGACACGCGGCGTCGGGCACGACGGTACGCCGAATGACAACACGGCGTGCGGCGACGCTGACTGTGGTGACTGTCGGAGGTCTCTTCCGCCAGCGGCCCGGGCTGGGTCGCTGACCGACGGGGCCGGGTCGGGTGCCGGGGGTTGGCGGTCGACCGTGCTGACGACTCCGTCGCGGGGGAATACTCCCCTCCTCGGCCGCCATTGTTCACCATCGCGACCCACCAGCGCATCCCCGGGTGCCGCAATTGACGCCGATGTCACCGTGGCGCGCACATCCGCTCGGGCTTCCTAGGAGGCTAGGTGCCGGCTCGGCGACGGGGTTCCGGGCCCGGAACCACCCCGGACGGGCGGCCGTGGGAGGCTTTCGGGCATGGTGCTAGAGGTCGCGCTCATCGACGTACTGCCCGGACACGAGGACGATTTCGCCGCCGCGTACCAGCAGGCGCATTCGATCATCGCCGCGGCCCAGGGCTGCCGGTCGGTCCGGATGACCCGGGGCATCGAGACCCCGACCCGGTTCGTGCTGCTGGTCGAGTGGGACTCGGTCGAGGCGCACGACCAGAACTTCCGGCAGACCGAGGCGTTCGGGAAGTGGCGGGCGTTGCTCGGCCCGCACTTCGCCGGCCCGCCGGTGGTCGAGCACTTCCTGGACGTGCCGGCCTGAGAAAGTGTTGGGTAACCAGGTAGCTACTTCTGGTTGAGCTCGCCGTCGAGGCGTCGAGCTGCCTCGGTCTCGATCGGACCTTGCGGCTCGATGT
>NZ_JBFAID010000085.1:0-15742 GCF_040654475.1 Micromonospora sp. NPDC050686 | reverse complement strand
CTGAGCACCTGGTCGTGGCCGGGGGTGATGCCGGAGAGCAGGACGGTGACGCCCCGGCCGCGCAGCCGGTCGACGGCGTCGCCGAGCACCTGGCCCCGCGCCCCATCCCGCCATCCCTCCGGTCCATCCGGACCGGTCCGCTTTGGACAGGACAGAGCATGCGAATCCGCACATGGTTGAGCCGGACGGTCCCGCTGCTGGCCGCCGCGCTGGCCGTCGTCACCCTGAACCCGGTGGCCGCCGACGCCGCGCCCACCGGCTACTCGATCACCGGCATCGACGTCTCGCACTACCAGGGCACCATCAACTGGAGCTCGGTCGCCGACTCCGGCGTCGACTTCGCCTATGCCAAGGTGACCGAGGGCACGGGCTACACCGACCCGACGTACCTCACCAACCGCAGCGGTGCCCGCGCCAACGGCATCTACTTCGGGGCGTACCACTTCGGGCGCCCGGACCAGGGCAACCCCCGCGGCCAGGCGGACCGCCTGGTCGACACCAGCCGGTACAGCTCGGACGGGACCACGCTGCCGCCGATGCTCGACATCGAGTGGTCCGCCAGCCAGCCGACCTGCTTCGGGCTGTCGACCAGCGCGATGGTCTCCTGGATCAGCCAGTTCCTGGACCAGGTCAAGGTCCGCACCGGCAAGCTGGCCATGATCTACACCAACCCGAACTGGTGGAACCCCTGCACCGGCAACAGCACCGCCTTCGGCAGCTACCCGCTCTTCCACTCCCGGTACGCCGACACCCCCGGAACCCTGCCGTCGGGCTGGTCCCGGTTCACCCTGTGGCAGTGGACCTCCAGCGGCAGCGTGCCCGGGGTGTCCGGTGGCGTCGACCGGGACGTGTTCAACGGCACCCTCGCCGACCTGCGGAAGCTGTGCGGCGGCGGGGTCGGCCGGAAGGGCCCGGCGCTGGCGCACGACGACGGTGACGGCAGCATGACCATCCACCGCTGGCGGTCGACCGGGGGCTCCTTCGCACGCACCAGCGACTACCAGGGTGAGGGTTCGTTCAATCTCGCCAACGTGGGTGACCGGGTCGCCGCCGGGGACGTCGACGGGGACGGCACCGACGACATCGTGATGGCCTACCAGATCGCCGACGGCACCTTCGGCTTCTACGTCTTCGACGCCGGCCTCACCAGCCGCGGCCGCTGGTACACCTCCGGCCCGTTCAACCTCAACACCGTCGGCGGACGCCTCGTCGTCGACGACTTCAACGGCGACGGCAAAGCCGAACCCGCCCTCGTCCGCGACAACGGCGACAGCACCATGACCATCTACCGCTGGCTGTCCACCGGCAGCTCCTTCACCCGCACCACCGACTACCAAGGCGAAGGCTCCTTCAACCTCGCCAACGTCGGCGACCGCGTCGCCTCCGGCGACGTCACCGGCGACGGCAAGGCCGACATCGTCATGGCCTACCAGATCTCCGACGGCACCTTCGGCTACTACGTCTTCAACGCCGGCCTCACCAGCGCCGGCCGCTGGTACACCTCCGGCCCGTTCAACCTCGGCCCCGTCGCCGGACGCCTCGTCGTCGACGACTTCACCGGCGACGGCAAAGCCGAACCCGCCCTCGCCCGCGACAACGGCGACAACACCATGACCATCTACCGCTGGACCTCCACCGGCAACACCTTCAACCGCACCACCGACTACCAAGGCGAAGGCTCCTTCAACCTCGCCAACGTCGGCAACCGCGTCGCCTCCGGCGACGTCACCGGCGACGGCAAAGCCGACATCGTCATGACCTACCAGATCTCCGACGGCACCTTCGGCTACTACGTCTTCAACGCCGGCCTCACCAGCGCCGGCCGCTGGTACACCTCCGGCCCCTACAACCTCGGCCCCGTCGCCGGACGCATGGTCCTCGGCAACTGGTGACCCCGAACGAGGCGGGGGCACCGGCGCAGGCCGGGCCCCCGCGTCGTGGTCAGGCGGTGCGGCCCCCGGCGGTCGACGGGTCGCCGATGCGGGGGAAGGGCTCGATGGAGAAGACCACCTCCACCGGCACCTCGAAGTAGGCGGCGATCCGCAGCGCCAGGTGCAGGCTGGGCCGGAACTCGCCGCGCTCCAGGTAACCCACCGTCTGGTAGTGCACGCCCAGCGCGTCGGCCAGTTGGCGCCGCGAGACGCCCCGCTCGGCGCGCAGCACCGCGATCCGGTTGTGGACCGTCTCGCTCATCGACGCCCTCTCATCCGACCCGCTGTATGGCCCGCTCCCGCCGGGCCGCGACCCGGGAGCCGGACTCCCGGCGGGCCATCCGGCGCAGCACCACCGGGGCCACCACGAGCCCGAGCACCGCCCACGCGCCGAGCACGCCGAGCGTCTCCAGGTGGCGCCAGGAGCCGCCGAGTTCCACCGCGGCCAGGTCGGCCGGGAGCAGCGCCGAACGCATGCCCAAGCCTAGCCAGTACAGCGGGAAGACCTGGGCGAGGCCCTGCAGCCAACCGGGCAGGCCGTTGATCGGGTAGAAGATGCCTGAGAACGCGATGAGGCCGAAGATCGGCAGGACCACCAGGCCCATGTTCCGGGGATTCTCGATCACCGAGCCGATCACCGCGCCCAGCGGCAGCGTCGCCACCAGCCCGAGCGGCATCACCCAGGCCAGCGTGAGCCAGGCACCGGGGTCGCCGAGCCGCAGCCCGTCCAGGAAGAACAGCCCGGGAGTGAGCTGGATGGCCACGCCGATCAGCGCGATCGCCGAGATCAGCACGAGCTTGCCGACCAGATAGCCGAGCATCCCGTTCGGGATCGCCTTGGCGCGCAGCAACGTGCCGTCCTCCCGGTCGATGATGAGCTGCTGGGCCAGGCCGAGCAGCCCGCCGAAGAGCAGGCCCATGCCGAGCGCGCTGGGCAGCGTCCGGGCGCCGAGGGAGAAGTCGGTGCCGGGCACGGTCGAGCCGCGCATCCAGAACACGGCGACCAGCAACACCACCGTGGGAAAGAAGTAGTTCCACAAATCCTGGCCGTTGGTGAACGTGCTGCGCAGCTCGATCAGGCCGCGCCGCAGGCCGGCCCGGAGGGCGTTGGTGGTCGGGTTCATCTGTTCCCCTCCTGCTGCCACACCCGCTCGGCCCGGCCGGTGCGGATCCCGGTCTCCTCCTCGTGCACCAGCGCCAGGTACGCGTCCTCCAGGCTGGCCCGGCGCACCTCCAGCTCCCGCACCCGGTCGCCGTGCTCGCGGAGCAGGTCGTGCAGGAAGCCGGTGGCGTCGGGGGTGGCGTGCACGTAGCGCTCGCCGTCGCGGGTCCACCGGACCTCCGCGTCGCCGGCGACACGACGGGCCAGCTGGTCCGGCGAACCCTCGGCGATGATCCGGCCACCGGCCAGGATGAGGATGCGGTCGGCCAGCTTCTCCGCCTCGGCCAGGTCGTGGGTGGTCAGCACGACGGTGGTCTCGTCCCGGTCGGTGAGACGGTGCACCAGTTCGTGGAACTCGCGCCGGGCCGCCGGGTCGAAGCCGACCGTCGGCTCGTCCAGGAAGAGCAGCTCCGGCCGGCCCACGATGCCGACCGCCACGTCGAGCCGCCGGCGCTGCCCGCCGGAGAGGCGGGCCACCCGGGTGCCGGCGTTCCCGGTCAGGCCCACGGTCGCCAGCAGGTCGTCGACGGGCCACGGGCGCGGGATCCGGTCGGTCGAGTACGGCGCGTAGAAGTCGCCGAGGTGGCTGAGCAGTTCCCGCACCCGCCACTTGCCGTGGTCGCGCCAGGACTGGAGCACGACGCCGAGCCGGGCCCGCCATCGCTCGTCACCGCGGGCCGGGTCGGTGCCGAGCACCCGTACGTCGCCGGCCGAACGCAGCCGGAAGCCCTCCAGGATCTCGATGGTGGTGGTCTTGCCGGCGCCGTTCGGGCCGAGCAGGGCGAGCACCTCCCCGCGCCGGGCGGTGAAGTCCACGCCGTGCAGCACGTCGACGGTGCCGTAGCGCATCCGCAGGCCGCGCACGTCGAGGACGACGTCGGGGCCGGGTGGGTCGGGAGCGTGGGTCGCCCCCGCGAGTTCAACCGCTGTCATGGCCATCCCTCGAACTGGCGTATTGGTACCACGAAATGTAGCACCTCTACTACATGTTCCGGGAGGGCCGTTCAGCCGGGCGGGCGGCGCAGCCAGCGGGTGACCGGCGGCGGGTCCTCCTCCTCGTACGAACGGGCGGCCCGCACGGCCGCCGCCAGCCCCGCGCGGTGCCGCCGGGCCGCCGGCCGCACCGCCGGGTCCTGGGCCAGCTCCCGGAGCAACGCGACCGCCAGGCCGAGCATCACCACCACGAACGGCAACGCGACCAGGATGGTGGCCTGCTGGAGGGCGGCGAGGCCGCCGGCGGCCAGCAGGGCCGCGGCGACCGCGCCGATGAGTACGCCCCAGAGCACCACCAGCACCCGGTGCGGGCGCAGCGCGCCGCCGGAGGTCAGCGACCCGAGCACCAGGGAGGCCGAGTCGGCGCTGGTGACGAAGTAGAGCCCCACCAGCACCATGGCCAGCACGCTGGTCACGGTGGCCAGCGGGAGCGAGTCCAGCAGGCCGAACAGCCCCTGCTCGGAGCTGGCCCCGACGTCGGCCACCAGGTCCCGGGTGCCGGTGGCCTGGGTACGCAGCGCGGTGCCGCCCAGCACCGCGAACCAGACGGCGCTGGCCCCGCTGGGCACCAGCAGCACCCCGGTGAGGAAGTGGCGGACGGTACGCCCCCGGGAGATCCGGGCGATGAACGTGCCCACGAACGGCGCCCAGGAGATCCACCACGCCCAGTAGAAGATCGTCCAGGAGCCCAGCCAGGCCGGGTCGGAGAAGGCCCCGGTCCGGGTCGACATCCGCAGCAGGTTGCTCAGGTAGTCGCCGACCGAGGCCGGCAGCACCTCCAACGTGTAGATCGTCGGCCCGACCACGAAGACGAAGAGCATCAGCGCCACGGCGAGCACCACGTTGGTGGTCGACAGCCACTTCACTCCCCGGTGCAGGCCGGAGAAGGCGGAGACGACGAAGGCGAGGGTCAGCGCGCCGATCACCACCAGCTCCAGCGCTCGGGTGTCCGAGAGGCCCGCGACCAGGTCCAGCCCGGCGGCCACCTGCAACGCCCCGAGCCCGAGGCTGGTCGCCGAGCCGAACACCGTGGCGAAGACGGCCAGCAGGTCGATGGCGCGGCCGGCCGCCCCGTCCGCCCGGCGGCCGAGCAGCGGGTGGAAGGCGGCGGAGATGCGGTTGCCCCGCCCCCGCCGAAAGGTCGAGTACGCCAGCGCCAGCGCGGCGATCGCGTAGATCCCCCACGGATGCAGGGTCCAGTGGAAGAGGGTGTACTGCATCGCCGTCGCGGCGGCGGCCCCGGTCTGCGGTTCGACGCCGGCCGCCGGTGGCGGAGTCGCGTAGTGCTCGATGGGCTCGGCGACCGCGAAGAAGACCAGGCCGATGCCCATCCCGGCGCTGAACATCATGGCGATCCAGGCGAGCGTGCTGAACTCGGGTTCGTCGTCGTCGGCGCCGAGCCGGATCCGGCCGAACCGGGACGCCGCGATCACCACCGCGAGCACCAGGAAGGCGTCCGCCGCGACCACGAAGAACCAGCCGAACGTGTTGATCGCCCAGGCCAGGCCGGCCTCGCCGAACCGGCCGAGCGAGTCCTTCGCGAACACCCCCCACGCCACCACCGCCAGCACCCCGCCGACGCCGCACGCCAGCACCACCGGGTCGAGCCGACCGGTACGCCCGGTCTCCTGCGTCGCCTGCTCCGCCACGGTCACATGGTGCGGTCCCGCACCGCCCCGATACGGGCGATGTCGCCACCGTTCACCGGCTCGGGCCGGATGCTCACCCGACGGCGGCGGACTCCTCGGCCTCGACCTGGGCGTTCCACTCGGCCTTGCTGGCCCGCCAGCCCTCGTCGGTCATCCCGCGCCGCCAGTAGCCGGAGATGGAGAGCGCCGCCCGGGGCACCGCGCGCTCGATCCGCAGCAGGTGCCGCAGCTCCTTGACGAAGGTCGCCTCGCCGTGCACGAAGGCGTGCACGGTGCCGGGCGGGAACTCCAGCGCCCGGACCGCGGCCACCAGCGCCTCGCCCACCGGACGGTCGCCCCGGTGCAGCCAGGTCAACCGCACCGCGCCGGGACTGGCCAGCGGCTGCTCGTCGGCCGGGCCGTCGACCTCGACGAAGACGGTGGCCGGGGCGCCGACGGGCAGCCGCTCCAGGCTGGCGGCGATGGCCGGCAGGGCGCTCTCGTCCCCGACCATCAGGTGCCAGTCGGCGGTCGGGCTGGGGGCGTACCCGCCGCCCGGGCCGACGAAGCGCACCTCGTCGCCGGGACGCAGGGCGGCGGCCCACGGCCCGGCCAGCCCCGCCTCGCCGTGGTGCACCACGTCGAGGGTCAGCTCGCCGGCCGCCGCGTCCCAGGCCCGCACCGTGTACGCGCGCAGCCGCGGCCACTGCTCGCGGGGCATCGTCCGGCGCACCTCGACCAGGTCGAGCGGCTCCGGGTAGACCACGCCCGGCGGCGGGAAGATCAGCTTGACGTAGTGGTCGGTGTGCTCGCCCAGCGGCAGGTCGGCCAGCTGCGCACCCCCGAGCACCAGCCGGACCAGGTGGGGGGTGGGCCGGGAGGTCCGCAGGACCCGGGCCGTGACTACCTTTTTCGCGGGGCGTTCCGTCATACCGCTTAGGCTAGCCTAAGTACCCGCCGGGTCGGCCACCGCCGGCCCGCCCACCACCGGACAGGCGCCGGTGCCACTCCACCGCCGCCGGATCGGTGAGCGAGGCCACCTGGTCGATCACCACCCGCAGCCGGGCCCCGTCGTCGGGGGCCGCCCGCCACAGCGGGGCGAAGACCGGGTCCAGCGCGTCCGGCGCCCGGTCGGCCAGTGCGGCGACCAGCTCGGCGAGGACCTCCCGCTGGCGGGCGTACCGGTCCCCGACGCCCGGGCGGCGCATCACGTAGCGCAGCGCGATGCCCTTGAGCAGGGCGCACTGGGCCCGGATCCGCCGGGGCACCAGCAGGTCGGCGGCGTACCGCAGGTGCGGCCCGGGGCCGAAGTGCGCCCGGGTGGCGGCCACCACGGCGGAGACGAACCGGCCGGTGAGCACGCTGGTGGTCGTCTTCAACGCGGCCTGCGCCCGGTGACTCCCGTCGTACCCGGCGAGCGGGGCCAGCACCGGCTCGGCCAGCAGCTCGACCAGCACCTCGGCCAGGTCGTCCGGCGACTCGCCGGAGTAGACGGCCGCCACGTCGGCGCAGAGCGCCCGCCGCTCGTCGGTGTCGTCGAGCAGCGGGCGGAGGGTGACGTACCCGCCGTGGATGCCGTCCTCGACGTCGTGCACCGAGTACGCGACGTCGTCGGCCCAGTCCATCACCTGGGCCTCCAGGCAGCGCCGGGGCCGGCCGTCGGGCGCGGCGGCGAGCGGGGCGCCGGCCCGCAGCCAGTCGAAGACCGGGCGGTCGTCAGCGTACGCGCCGAACTTGCGCTCGCCGGGCCGGCGCGGCCAGGGATACTTGGTGACCGCGTCGAGCGAGGCCCGGGTCAGGTTCAGGCCGGCGGACGCCCCGTCCGGGCCGATCACCTTCGCCTCCAGCCGGGTGAGCACCCGCAGGGTCTGCGCGTTGCCCTCGAAGCCGCCGCAGGGCGCGGCCAGCCGGTCCAGCGCGTCCTCACCGTTGTGCCCGAACGGCGGGTGGCCCAGGTCGTGGGCGAGCCCGGCGGTGTCCACCACGTCCGGGTCGCAGCCCAGCCGGGCCCCCATCTCCCGGGCGACCTGCGCCACCTCCAGCGAGTGGGTCAGCCGGGTACGCAGGAAGTCGTCGGTGCCGGCGGTGTGCACCTGGGTCTTGGCCGCCAGCCGGCGGAAGGCGGCGGAGTGCAGCACCCGGGCCCGATCCCGCTCGTACGGCGACCGGCCGGAGCCGCCGTCCTTCGGCGGCTCGTCAACCAGCCGGGCATCGGGCACGTCGGTGCCGCCGGCCCGCTCACTCCTGGCGCTCACCCCACCACCTTCGTTCGCGACTGCGGGGCTCGCAAACCCAGCTCACTCCTCGCGCTCACCCCACCACCCCGGGTCGCGACTGCGGGGCTCGCAAACCCAGCTCACTCCTCGCGCTCACCCCACCACCCCGGTTCGCGACTGCGGGGCTCGCAAACCCAGCTCACTCCTCGCGCTCACGGAGCACGCAGAACTCGTTGCCCTCCGGGTCGGCCAGCACCACCCACTCGGCCTCGCCCTGCCCGACGTCCACGTGCCGGGCGCCCATGTCGACCAGTCGCTCGACCTCGGCCTCCTGGTTGTCCGGGCGCAGGTCCAGGTGGAGCCGGTTCTTGTCGGCCTTGGCGGCGGTGACCGGCACGAAGACCAGGCCGGGCAACCGGTCGGCGGCGGACCGGATCTCCACCTCGTCGGCGCGTTCCGCGACGATCTGGTAGCCGAGCGCCTCCGCCCACCACCGGGCCAGCCGCGCCGGATCGCGCGCGTCCACGGTGAGGCTCTCCCAGACGTTGGTCATGCGGCCACCCTTTCGTTACCGACATTCGAGCGAACTCAGGGTACGCCGGGACGGGCTCGGTGGCCCCCCGGCGACCGGCCGGCGCCGCGGACGCAACCGCCGAACAGACTCAAGTTGCCGACCGATCGCCGGCCGTGACGGGCCTGCGGGCAGCGCATGGCCACCGGTAGCGTGGCGGCAGCAGAAAGTGACCGACGACCGCCCGCAACCCGAGACGGTGGGAGAGACGCTCGTGGACGCTGACACGCTGATGGGCACGGAACTGCGAGCGCTGCGCCGACGCCGCCCCGAGGTGACCGGGACGGTGCTGGCCGGCACCGACGGTCTGCTGATCTCCAGTGACCTCCCGACGACCGACGCCACCCACCTGGCCGCGCTGGCCGCCGCCTCCTTCGGCCTCGGCAACCGGGTCGCCGACACCGTCCGGCGGGGCGGCTTCCGCGAGTCGGTGCTGCGCACCGAGGCCGGTTGCGTGCTCACCTACCCGGCCGGGCGGAACGCCCTGCTGACCCTGGTCACCGACCGGGCCACCGACCTGGACACGCTGCACGACGAGGCCCGCGCGGTCGCCGCCCGCACCGGTTCGGTGGTCGACACCCAGCACCCGACCGCCCCGTCATTCCTCCCGCCCGACCCGCACGCCCCGCTGCCCCGCCGCGCGGCGGGCTGACCGACGCCGGGGCCCGCCCGCACCAGCAGGCGCGGGCGGGCCGGGACGCCAGGGTGGTCAGCGCGAGTCGGAACCGGCGGTCTCCACGACCGCGCGGCCGGCCTCCAGTCGGGCCACCGGCACCCGGAACGGGGAGCAGGAGACGTAGTCCAGGCCGACGGCGTGGAAGAAGTGCACCGAGTCGGGGTCACCGCCGTGCTCGCCGCAGACGCCGAGCTTCAGACCGGGACGGGCGGCGCGGCCCTCCTCGGCGGCGATCCGGACCAGCCGGCCGACCCCGTCGGTGTCGATCGACTCGAACGGTGAGATGCCGAAGATGCCCAGCTCCAGGTAGCGCCAGAAGAACGCGCCCTCGACGTCGTCCCGGGAGAAGCCCCACCCCATCTGGGTCAGGTCGTTGGTGCCGAAGGAGAAGAACTCGGCCGCCTCGGCGATCTGCCCGGCGGTCAGCGCCGCCCGGGGCACCTCGATCATCGTGCCGATCAGCACCTCGACGCCGCTGTCCCCGACCACCTCGGCGATGATCTTCTCGGCCTCGGCGCGTACCGTCTCCAACTCCTGCACCGCGCCGACCAGCGGGACCATGATCTCCGGGCAGGCGTGCCCGCCGGCCTCGGTGACCGCCACCGCGGCCTCCGCGATGGCCCGGACCTGCATGGCGAACAGGCCCGGGATGACCAGGCCCAGGCGCACCCCGCGCAGGCCCAGCATCGGGTTCTCCTCGTGCATCCGGCGCACGGCGGCGAGCAGCGCCTCCTCCTTGGCGACGTCCTCACCGCGCTCCTGGGCGACCGCGACGTTGACCGCGAGCTGCTCCAGCGGGGGCAGGAACTCGTGCAACGGCGGGTCGATCAGCCGCACGGTGACCGGCAGTCCGTCCATCTCCCGGAAGATCTCGATGAAGTCCTCCCGCTGCAACGGCAGCAGGGCGGCCAGCGCGTCCTCCCGTTCGGTGCCGGTGCGGGCCAGGATCAGCCGCTCGACCAGCTCCCGCCGGTCGCCGAGGAACATGTGCTCGGTGCGGCAGAGGCCGATGCCCTGGGCGCCGAAGCGCCGGGCACGGGCCGCGTCCGCACCGGTGTCGGCGTTCGTGCGCACGGCCAGCCGGCGCCGGGCGTCGGCGTGGGTCATGATCCGGTGTACGGCCCGGACCAGCGGGTTGTCGATGTGCTCGGGGTCGAGGCTGCCCTCGAAGTACTGCACCACCTCGGACGGCATGACCGGCACCTCACCGAGGTAGACCTTGCCGGTGGTGCCGTCGATGGAAACGACGTCACCCTCGGTGACCGTCTTGCCGGCCACGGTGAACCGCCGGCCCGGGACGTCGACCTCCAGCTCGTCGGCGCCGGAGACGCAGGTCTTGCCCATCCCCCGGGCCACCACGGCGGCGTGGCTGGTCTTGCCGCCGCGGGAGGTGAGGATGCCCTTGGCGGCGATCATGCCGTTGAGGTCGTCCGGGTTGGTCTCCCGGCGGACCAGGATGACCGACTCCCCCTCGGCGGCCAGCTCGACCGCGCGGGCGGAGGTGAAGACCACCTTGCCGGAGGCGGCGCCCGGGGAGGCGCCGATGCCCTTGGCGACCGGCTGGAACTCGTGGTCGAGCTGGAAGCGCGGGAACATCAGCTGGGCCAGCTGCGCGCCGTTGACCCGGTGCAGCGCCTCGTCCAGGTCGATCAGGCCTTCGTCGACGAGTTGGCCGGCGATGACGAACGCGGCGGCGGCGGTGCGCTTGCCGACCCGGGTCTGCAGCATCCAGAGCTTGCCGCGCTCGATGGTGAACTCGATGTCGCAGAGGTCCTGGTAGTGCCCCTCGAGCCGGGCCATGATGCCGAGCAGCTCGTCGTAGGACTTCTTGTCCAGCCGCTCCAGCTCCTGCAACGGCACGGTGTTGCGGATGCCGGCCACCACGTCCTCGCCCTGGGCGTTGGCCAGGTAGTCGCCGTAGATGCCCTGCGCCCCGCTGGCCGGGTCGCGGGTGAAGGCGACCCCGGTGCCGGAGTCCGGGCCGAGGTTGCCGAAGACCATGGCCACCACGTTGACCGCGGTGCCCAGGTCGGCCGGGATGCGCTCCTGGCGGCGGTAGAGGATCGCGCGCTCGGCGTTCCACGACTCGAAGACCGCCCGGATGGCCAGGTCGAGCTGCTCCCGCGGCTCCTGGGGGAACTCCCGGCCGGTGTGCTTGGCGAAGATCTTCTTGTACGCGTCGACCAGCCCGCGCAGGTCGTCGGCGTCCAGGTCGAGGTCGTTGCGCGTACCCTTGGCGCTCTTGGCGTCCTCCAGCGCGTGCTCGAACTCCTCGCCCGGCACGTCGCAGACGGTCTTGCCGAACATCTGGATCAGCCGGCGGTAGGAGTCCCAGGCGAACCTGTCGTTCTGCCCAGCCTGGTTGCTCAGGCCGATCACGCTGCGGTCGTTGAGGCCGACGTTGAGGACGGTCTCCATCATGCCGGGCATGGAGAACTTGGCGCCGGAGCGGACGGAGACCAGCAGCGGGTCGTCCGGGTCGCCGAGCCTGCGGCCCATCTCCCGCTCCAGGGACTCCAGGTGCGCCGCGATCTGGGCGGCCAGGCCGTCCGGCTCCCGGCCGGTGGCGAGGTACGCCTTGCACGCCTCGGTGGTGATCGTGAACCCGGGCGGGACCGGCAGGCCGAGGTTGGTCATCTCGGCCAGGTTGGCCCCCTTGCCGCCGAGCAGGTCCTTGAGGTCCTTGTTGCCCTCGGCGAAGTCGTAGACGAGTTTGTCGCTCGCCGTCTCGTGCGTTGCCACCAGAGCCTCCCACGCGCGTCCGCATTGACACTTAACGAAGGTTCAGTTGCTCCATACCCCGGGGCCGACCACCGCTAATCCGGTGCCGCCATCGATCGGTGGGCGAAGGTTAAGCGAACATCGCGGGGGCTGGGACCGTTCGGTGACAATTGGCACAGCCGTCCGCACTATCCGTGTCCGTACCGGTTTTTGGGAACGCTTCCACGCGCACGATCACGCAATTCCGACTCACCTCGTACTCTTGACCGAACCGCATCCGCCGAACCTGACCTTTGCCATATCCCACGCAAATACACCCCTGGGAGCCGTCGTCGTGTCGACCACCCCCGCCGCCCGCCCCGAGCCCGGTGCCGAGCCGCTCGACCGGACCGGTCTGCCCGCCCACCGGCCGGCCGCCGCCGAGCTGGCCCGGGCCGCCGCCGAGGTGGCCGGTGAGCTGCTCGCCCCGGCCGCACCGGTCCGCCTGGGCGACGTGGTCCCCGCCCCGGAGCGGGTGCACCCCGACCCGGCGGCCGACTTCACGCTGCCCGCGGACGCGGTGATCCAGGCCAGCCCGGAACCGGCCGCCCGCGACGCCGCCGACCTGCTCGCCGCCCTGCTCCGCCCGGCGACCGGCTACCCGCTGCCGGTCACCGAGACGGCCGGCGTCGAGCCGGGTGGGCTGCTGATGCTCACCCTCGGCGCGGCCGCTGCGACCCACCCGGCCGGCGCAGGCGATCCCACCGGCGCGGCGGGCGCGGCGGGCGTGCGCGTCGACCTGCCGGGCGGCGCGGGGCTCGGCGCCGAGGGCTACCGGCTCGACGTGACCCGGGCGGGGATCCGGATCACCGCCGCCGCCCCCGCCGGCCTCGGCCACGGCGTGCAGACGCTGCGGCAGCTGCTGCCGGCGGCGATCGAGAGCTCGACCCCGGTCGCCGAACGCTGGGCGGTGGCCGGCGGGACGATCGTCGACCGGCCCCGGTTCCCGTACCGGGGGGCGATGCTCGACGTGGCCCGGCACTTCTTCGGCGTGGACGACGTGCTGCGCGTGGTCGACCACCTGGCCCGCTACAAGCTCAACCACCTGCACCTGCACCTCACCGACGACCAGGGCTGGCGGATCGCGGTGGACTCCTGGCCGAAGCTGGCCGAGGTCGGCGGGGCCAACGAGGTCGGCGGTGGCCCCGGCGGCTGGTACACCAAGGACGACTACCGGCGGATCGTCGCGTACGCGGCCCGCCGGCACGTCACCGTGGTTCCGGAGATCGACCTGCCGGGGCACACCAACGCCGCCCTCGTCGCGTACCCGGAACTGGCGCCCGGCAAGGTCCCGCCGCCGCCGTACACCGGCACCGAGGTCGGCTTCAGCTACCTGGACCCCGCCGACGAGCGGACGTACGACTTCGTCGCGGACGTGGTGCGCGAGGTGGCCGCGCTCACCCCGGGGCCGTGGCTGCACATCGGCGGGGACGAGGCGTTCAAGGTGAAGGGGGCGGCGTACACCGGCTTCGTCGAGCGGGCGCAGCGGATCGTGGCCGCGACGGGCAAGACCGTGATCGGCTGGCACCAGCTCGCCCCCGCCGCGCACGCCGAGGGGCGGGTGCTCCAGTGGTGGGGCACCAACGGCGACGACCCCGAGACCGCCGACGCGGTACGCCGGGGCGCCCGGCTGATCCTCTCCCCCGGCAACCGCACCTACCTCGACATGAAGTACGCCGCCGACACCCCGATCGGGCACGACTGGGCGGGCCTGATCGACGTGCGCCGGGCGTACGACTGGGACCCGGGCAGCCACCTGACCGGGGTGCCGGCGGAGGCGGTGCTCGGCGTCGCGGCGCCGCTGTGGACCGAGTCGGTCACCTCGCTGGCCGAGATCGAGTTCATGCTGCTGCCCCGGCTCCCCGCCGTCGCCGAGCTGGGCTGGTCGCCCCGGTCGACCCACGACTGGGCCCGCTTCCGCGCCCGGCTCGCCGCCCACGCCCCCCGCTGGCACACCGCAGGCATCACCTACCACCCCTCCCCCGACATCCCCTGGCCCGCCCGCAAGGAGGGGCCCCCTGTTAACGATTTCGGTAGAGCAGGGGCCCCTTCTTAGCCGTCGAGGCGCGGGGCCCGGGCGCGGAGCACGGCCGCCGTGTGCTCGTCGGCCGGATAGAACGACTCGATGGACAGCTCGGCCAGGGTGACGTCCAGCGGGGTGCCGAAGGTCGCGATGGTGCTGAGGAAGACCAGCTCACCGCCGTCGTGGCGCAGCCGCAGCGGCACCACGATCTCGCCCGGGCCGGGCAGCTCGACCGCGGGCTCCCGGTCGGCACACGGGTAGCCGCGCAGCTCCTCCTCCAGGGCCGCCAGCCCGGCGTCACCGGTCAGCTCGATCTGGCGGCCCAACCGGCTCAGCAGGTGCCCCCGCCACTCGCCGAGGTTGGCGATGTGCGGGGCCAGACCGTCGGGGTGCAGGCTGACCCGCAGCACGTTCACGGCTCCGGCCAGCAGCTCCGGCGCGACCAGGTCGGTGAGGATGGTCAGGCTGCGGTTGGCGTCCACCAGGTGCCAGCCCCGGTCGACCACCGCCGCCGGGTAGGGCTCGTGGCCGGCCAGGACCTGCCGTACGGCCGCCCGGACCGCGGCCATCCGCGGCGCGGCCAGGGCGGTCTCCGGGTACGCGGGCGCGTAGCCCGCCGCCAGCAGCAGCCGGTTACGCTCGCGCAGCGGCAGGTCGAGCGGCCCGGCGAGGCGCAGCACCATCTCCCGGCTGGGCCGGGACCGGCCGGTCTCCACGAAGCTCAGGTGCCGGGTGGAGATCTCCGCGCGGAGGGACAGTTCCAGCTGGCTGAGCCGGCGCAGCTCCCGCCACCGCCGCAGCGACTCGCCGACCGGGGTGGTGACCGAGCCGGCGGTCGCGGTGGTCATGACGGCTCCGGCAGTGGTCGCCGCTGGTCGCGGTACGCGGGCATCACGTTCCCCGTTCGTGGTGGTCGTCGTCGGCACCACTCTGCCGCGTACCGGGGAGCGCGTCGATTACCTGGCGGGTAATGCGACGCCGGACACGGAGCGTCCGGTCGGGCGCTACCTCCGAGGTAATCGACACCCCGCGGCGGCCGGTGCGAGGGTTCTCGGCGTCACCAACCGACGAAGGGATGTCATCCGATGAACCCGTACAGCGACCTGGTCGACCGCTACCTCGCGGTGTGGAACGAGGCCGACGGCGACGCCCGCGCGGCGGCGGTCGGCGCCCTCTTCACCCCGGACGCCACCTACACCGACCCGCTGGCCGAGGTGCGGGGCCACGAGCAGATCAGCGCCGTGATCGGCGGCGTCCAGCAGGCGTTCCCGGGGCACGTCCTGCGCCCGCACGGCGTCGTCGACGGGCACCACGACGTGGTCCGGTTCGGCTGGGAGCTGGTGCCCGCCGGCGGCGGGGAGGCCGTCGTGGTCGGCTTCGACGTCGCGGTCCGCGACACCGACGGCCGGGTACGCGCTGTGCACGGCTTTCTGGACAAGGTGCCCGCCCCGGCGTGACCCCGACCCCCACCCTGTTGATCATGGAGCTGACCGGGGGGAAATGTCCGGTTCCATGCCGTCAACTCCATGATCAACGCAACGGGGCGGGGGGGGTGGTGGGTGGGGTGTCGGGTTTGGGGGGCGGTGTCCGTGGCCGGGGTCACCATGGGGATGGAATCGGTGCGGGGCCGGGGGCGTTGAACATGGTTCGACCGGGCGGGCACCCCACCCCCGGCCCCCATCCCCCGGGGGAATGGGCCGCCGCCGGTCGTCGTTACATCCCCGGGCCACCCGAGCAGGTCACCACCGCTGATCGCCGGGCCGCCCACCCCCAAGACTTCCG
>NZ_JBFAID010000084.1:0-17653 GCF_040654475.1 Micromonospora sp. NPDC050686 | reverse complement strand
GGCCCTTGTTGACAGACGTCTGTCAACAAGGGCCCCCGCCTCACACCTCAGCCCTTCTCGGCGCCGCTGGTCAGGCCCTCGGTGAGCAGGCGTTCGCCGGCGAAGAAGAGGATGACGATGGGCAGGGTCAGGATCACCGACCCGGCCATCAGCACCGTCTTGGGCACCTCGACGCCGTCGGAGAGCAGGGACAGGCCGAGCGACACCGTCCACCGGTTGGGCTTGTCGACCAGGAACAGCAGGGCGAAGAAGAACTCGTTCCAGGCGATCATGAAGTCGTACAGGGCGACCGCCATGATCGACGGGGCGGCGAGCGGGAGGCTGACCCGGCGGATGATGCCGAGCCGGTTGGCCCCGTCGATGGCCGCCGACTCCTCCAGGCTGACCGGGATCGTCTCGAAGTAGTTCTTCAGCATGTAGACCGAGACCGGCAGGGTCTGCGAGATGTAGACCAGCACCAGCCCGATCAGCGAGCCGCGCAGCCCGGCCCGGGTGAAGACCACGAACAGCGGGATCGCGATGACGATCGACGGGAACAGGTAGACCGCCAGGAACAGGAAGTTGACCTGCCGGCGACCGAAGAACCGCAGCCGGGACACCGCGTACGCGCCGGGGATCGACACCAGCAGGGTCAGCAGGGTCGCGGAGACCGCGACGACGGCGCTGTTGCGGATGAAGGTGAGGAAGCCCTGGCCGCCGTCGTCGACGGCCTTCAACACCTCGGCGTACGTCGAGACGGTCAGCTCGCCGAGCGGCACCAGCAGCGCGCCGGGGTCGAGCAGCAGCCGCTCGATCGGGCGCACCGAGAGCACCAGCATGTAGTAGAACGGCAGCACGGTGACCAGCAGGAAGGCGGCGATCACCAGCCGACGCAGCCAGCGCAGGGTCAGCGTCTCGATCCGGTCGCGGTCCATCACGTCTCCTTCCGTCCGGTGAAGAACCGCAGGTAGATCGCGACGAAGACGATCAGCACCACGGCCAGCACGACCGCCTGCGCCGCCGCCGCGCCGATGTCGGTACGCGCGGTGAGGAACTGGTAGACCCGGACGCTGACCACCTCGGTGCCGGCCGCACCGCCGGTGAGCAGGTAGACGTCGTCGAACTTGTTGAAGGTCATGATGAACCGCAGCAGGGCCAGCAGCGCGATCACCGGCAGCAGTTGCGGGAACAGGATGTGCCGGAAGCGCTGGGTCGGGGTGGCCCCGTCCACCCGGGCCGCCTCCTCCAGGTCGCCCGGCACCGCCTGGAGCCGGGCCAGCAGGAACAGGAAGGCGAACGGGAAGTACCGCCAGGCCTCGAAGCCGATCACCGTCCAGAGCGCGGTGGACTCCTGGGACAGGAACGGGATCGGCGTGTCCCAGCCGAGGAACCGCTGCCCCCAGTTGTTCACCAGGCCCAGCTGCGGGTCGAGCAGCACCTGCCAGACGAACGCGACGGCCACCACCGGCGCCACGTACGGCAGCAGCATCGACGCCCGGACCAGGGTGCGTCCCTTGAACGGCCGCCGCACCACCAGCGCCGCCACCAGGCCGATCACGATCGAGCCGAAGGTGGCGCCGACGGCGTAGACCAGCGTGGTCCAGAGCGTGTCGGCGAAGCCGGGGGTGTGCAGCACCCGCTCGAAGTTGTCGAGGGTGAACTCCCCGAACAGCCCGGTCTTGCGCAGCGTGGCGAGGCGTACCCGTTGGAAGGCCAGGACCAGGGTCCAGACGATGGGGATGCCAATCACCGCGAGCACGACGAGCAGGGTGGGCGCGACCAGGGCGAGCCCGGCGCGGGACTCGCGGCGGCGCAGGGTGAGCGGCCGGCGGCCGGGCGACGGCCGCTCCCGGGTGGGGGAGCGACCGGTCCCGGGCGCGGTGGTCGTCAATTGACACCGGCCTTGATCGCGTCGACGTCCTTCTTGGCCCGGCCGGCGGCCGCGGCGGCGTCGGACTTGCCGCCCACCACGTCGGCGAGGGCCTTGGGTACGGGCAGCTCACCGAGGATGGCGCCGACCAGCTTGCCCTGCCCCTGCGGCAGGCCCCACCGGGTGAAGGTGTCCGGGCTGCGGCCCAGGGTGTCCAGCACCTCGTCGCCGTAGATCTCGGACAGCGGCTTCTTGGTGTCCACCCCGGCCGGGCTGGTGCGCCACGCGGTGCGGAACTTCTCCTTGTCCTCGGCGGTGCCGTTGCGGACCGGGAAGCGGCCCTCGGGGGACATCCCGAACCAGCGTGGGTAGCCATCGGAGAGCAGGTACTCCACGAAGGACTTCGCCGGGTCGCTCGCCGCGCCGTCGAGCACCGCCCACGAGCTGATCTCGCCGTACTGGGCCGGCTCGGTGCCGTTGGGCCCCTTGATCGCGGTGACGAAGCCACTGTTCTTGGCCAGGAAGGTCGGGTCGGCCGCGCACTGCGGGCAGGTGGGCTTGGCGTCGTTGCGCAGCCCGGCCAGCTCGTCGAGGATGAACGGCGACCAGACCACCATCGCCGCCTTGCCGGCGAAGTAGGTGGCCCGGGTGGTGTCCACGTCCTGGGCGCCGGGGACGGAGTGGTTGCGCATCAGGTCGCCGAAGAACCGGAACGCCTCGACGCATTCGGGGGAGTCCAGCCGCACGTTGCCGGAATCGTCGGTCAATTGACAGTTGTTCGCCAGCGCCAGGTGCTCGAAGGTCTGCTGGGTGAACACGTCGCCGGGGGCGGTGGCCGCGGTGATGCCGGCGACGCCGCCCGTGTTCAGCTTGGTCGCGGCGTCGGTGATCTTCTCGTACGTGTCGGGGGCCGGCAGGCCGGCGGCGTCGAACAGGTCCTTGCGGTAGACGAGCAGCTGGCCCCACCCGTCACTGGGGACGGAGAGCTGCTTGCCGCCGTCGGAGGTGAGCTCCAGGGCGCGTGTGGAGAAGGTGTCCTTGCCCAGCTTGTCGACGATCTCGCCGTTGGCGTCGGGGTGCAGCAGCTCGTTGCCGGCCAGCGTGCGAATGCCGGCCAGCGACACCGAGCCCACCACGTCGGGCAGTTCGCCGGCCGCCGCGCTGGAGGCGATGAGGGACGGGAACTGGTCCTCGTTGACCGGGACCAGGTTGACCTTCACCCCGGTTTTCGCTGTGTAGTCCGCGATGATCGCCTTGGTGGCGTTGACCCGGTCGGCCACGTCCTCCAGGCTCCACACGGTTATCTGGGAGTTGTCGCTTTTCGGCTGGTCGTCGCCGCAGGCGAGCAGACCGGCGCCGGCCAGTGCCAGGATCAGGGTGGAGGCGACGATCCGCGTCGGAGGGGATGACATCGGTGGCACTCCTCTCGAAGGGTACATGAGGGATTCAACGTCTTGTATTGATCAATTACAAGACATATAACTATTTTTGTCATTCGTTTGAACCCGGCGCTTCCGGGATGTGACTCATGGTCAATTGGGTTGTCTCTCTAGCCGGGCCCCGACAGATCAGTCTGGAGCCCTGGCCCTCGGATCCGCTCGGCCCCGGCCAGGTACGGGTACGCACCCGCTACTCCGGCATCTCGGCCGGCACCGAACTCACCCTCTACCGGGGCAGCAACCCCCGGCTCAGCAAGGACTGGGACGACGTCACCCGGATGTTCGTGCCCCGCCAGACCCCCGTGCCGTACCCGCTGGTCGGCTTCGGCTACGAGGAGGTCGGCGAGCTCGTCGAGGTGGCCCCGGACGTCCCCGACCGGCATCCGGGCCAGCTCGTCTGGGGCATCTGGGGGCACCGGGCCGAGGCCGTCCTGGCCGCCGGCGCGGTCACCCCGCTGCCACCCGGGCTGGACCCGCTCGCCGCGGTCTTCGCCCGCCCCGGCGCCATCGCACTCACCGCCGTCCTCGCCGGTGACCTGCACCTCGGTGACTGGGTCGGGGTGTTCGGGCAGGGCGTGATCGGGCTGCTCGCCACCCGGCTCGCCGTGCTCTCCGGCGCGCGGGTGGTCGCCGTCGACCGGATCCCCGCCCGGCTCACCATGGCCGCCCGCTACGGCGCCCGCCGCACCGTCGATGCGGGCGTCGAGTCCGCCGCCACCATCCTGCACAAGGCCACCGACGGCCGCGGCGCCGACGTCTGCCTGGAGCTGTCCGGGGCGTACCCCGCGCTGCACGAGGCGATCCGCGCCACCACCCACGCCGGCCGCGTCGTGGCCGCCGGCTTCTACCAGGGCCAGGCCGACGGACTCGGCCTCGGTGAGGAGTTCCACCACAACCGCATCCAACTGGTCGCCGCCCAGGTCTCCGGGCCGACGCCGGCCCCGAGCATGGCCGGCCGGTGGACCGGCGGTCGCGTCGCGCAGACCTTCATGGACCTGGTGGCCGAGGGCGCCGTCGACCCGCTGCCGCTGGTCAGCCACGTGGTCGAAGCGGGCGCGGTGGCCGACGCGCTGGCCCTGCTCGACCACGGCGAAAGTGCCGCCCTACAAGTCGTGCTGAGGTTCCCGTGACCATTCCACTCGCCTGCCAGGAGCAGCTGCTGCCCGGCACAGACCTGACCCAGAAGTACGCCCTCGCCCGCTCCCTCGGCTACGACGGGCTGGAACTACGCGGTCGCGGCGACCTCGCGCTGGCCCGCCGGCTACCCGAACTACGCCGCGCCCGGGCCGCCGGGGTGACCATGCCGACGGTCTGCGTCGAGATGGACCACTTCATCGGCGACTTCGACCCGGAACGTTCCCGCGACGCGGTCCGCAACCTGCGCTCGCAACTGTCCGTGATCGCCGAGCTGGGCGGCGTCGGCGCGATGACCCCGGCCGCCTGGGGGATGTTCTCCCGGCGGCTACCGCCGTTCGAGCCGCCCCGCACGCCGGCGGGCGACCGGCAGGTGCTCGTCGACGCCCTGGGCGAGCTGGGCGAGCACGCCCGCGCGGAGGGGGTCACCCTCTTCCTCGAACCGTTGAACCGGTACGAGGACCACATGGTGAACCGGCTGGAGGACGCCGTGACGCTCTGCGCCGCGGTCGGGCTGCCCTCGGTGCGGGTGGTCGCCGACACCTTCCACATGAACATCGAGGAGGACGACGTGCACCGGGCGCTGCGCGCCGCCGCGCCGTACCTGGGGCACGTCCAGGTCAGCGACTCCAACCGCTACCAGCCCGGCGCCGGGCACCTCGACTGGCCGGCGCTGGTGCGTACCCTGCTGGAGCTGGACTACCGGGGCTGGCTGGCGCTGGAGTGCCGGCTGCGCGGCGACCCCGTCCGCGCCCTGCAACAGGCGGCCACCGTGCTCCGGCACGCCCAGCCCCGACAGGCGGCGGCGTGACCGCCGAGCCGGACGCCGCGGCGGGCGCCGCACGGCCGGGGCCGGCGGACGGGACGGGCAACGGCCACCGGGGTGGGCCGGCGGACGCGGCCGAGCTGAGCCGGCTCGCCCTGGCCACCCTCGACGGCAACTGGGAACACGACCACACGGTCCCCTCGCGCACCCTTTACCCGCACCAGTGGAGCTGGGACTCGGCGTTCATCGCGATCGGGCTGGCCCACGTCCGCCCCGACCGGGCCTGGCGGGAGCTGCGTACGCTCTTCGCCGCCCAGTGGGCCGACGGGCGGGTGCCGCACATCGTGTTCAACCCCCGGCTGCGGGTCGGGGCGTACTTTCCCGGGCCCGAGTTCTGGGACTCGGCCGCCGCCGACGGCGCGCCGGCCGGGGCCACCTCCGGCATCGTGCAGCCGCCGGTGCACGCCCTGGCCGCCTGGCTGGTGCACCGGCGCGGGCCCTCCGCGGCGTCCCGGGCGGCGCTCGGCGAGCTCTACCCCCGGCTGGTGGCGCAGCAGCGCTACCTGGCGCGGCGGCGGGACGTCGGCGGGGGCGGGCTGGCCTGTGTGGTGCACCCGTGGGAGTCCGGGCTGGACAACAGCCCCGCCTGGGACGCGCCGATGGCGGCGGTGCCCGCCGAGGCCGGCGTGATGCGGGCGTACCGCCGGCACGACACCGCGCACGCCGACGCCGCGCACCGCCCCACCGACCTGGACTACGCGCGCTACCTGACGATGGTGCAGTCCTACCGGGCCGGCCGCTACCGGGACGACGACCTGGCCGACCGGCATCCGTTCCTGGTCGAGTGCCCGCTGTTCAACGCGGCCCGCGGGGCCGCCGAGCACGCCCTCGCGGACATCGCGGCGGTCGTCGGCGCGGACCCGGGCCCGCACCGGGAGCGGGCCGCCCGGATCACCGCCGCCCTCGTGGAGCGGCTGTTCGATCCGGTCAGCGGCACGTTCCGGCCCCGCGACGTGCGCACCGGCCGGCTGGTCCCGGCGCGTACGGTGCTCGGCCTCACCCCGCTGATGCTGCCCGACCTGCCGGCGCCCCAGGTGGCGGCGGTGCTGGCCGAGGCGTGCTCGGCCCGGTTCGGGCTGGCCGGCCGGATGGACCGCCCGCTGCCCAGCCACGACCGCACCGCCGCCGACTTCGAGCCGCTGCGCTACTGGCGGGGTCCGAGCTGGATGAACATCAACTGGCTGGTGTGGCGGGGGCTGCGGGCGCACGGCCGGCCGGAACTCGCCGCCGGGCTGCGCCGGTCGATGATCGACCTGGTGGCGCGGGCCGGCTGCCACGAGTACTTCCACCCGGACACCGGCGCCGGCCTGGGTTCCCCGGCGTTCGGCTGGACCGCGGCCCTGCTGCTCGACACCCTCGCCGACGGATGAGAGGCGGGGGCCGCGCTTAACGCCGGTAGAGGCGGGGGCCCGGCTTGACGCCACCTGTTAAGCCCGGCCCCCGCCTAACAGCTCAGGCGATGCCGGCGGGGGTGGCGCCGCCGGTCCGCAGCGCGAACATCGGGGCGTCGTCCACCGCGTACCCGAGCGCGTCGACCACCTGCACCACGCCGCTGACCTGTGCGCTCAGCCGCAGCGCGAGGCGCACGGTGGACCACCGGTCGAGCTGGCCGGTCAGCGTCACCACGCCGTCGTGCACCTCGACGTCCACCACCCCTTCGGGCACGGCGAGGACCCGGTGCAGCACCTCCCGCACCACGTCGGAACGGATGTCGGCGTCCGGGCGCAGGTGCGCGGCGAGCAGGTCGCCGCGGGTGACGATGCCCGGTCAGCCGGCCCGCCCGCCCCGCTCTGCGCCCGGGTGACCGCCCGGCTCTTTCCCGACGCGGCGGGCACGGTGAGCGACGTGGACCCCTGGACGGGGCTGCGCTGGTGCACCGGCCGCACGGAGCTGCCTGGGCAGCCCCGCCGGCAGGCGTGGCAGTGGCGCGGCGCGCCGATCAGCGGCTGACCCCGGACCCACTCGGTCAGGCCGGGTCGGCGGCGTCGGCCTCGGGCACGTCCTCCGGCTCGGTTACCCAGGCGGAAAAGACGGGCAGGCCGTGCCACGGGCCGGGACCGTCCGGGCGGTGGTCGGTGGTCACCGCCACGACGGCGTACGGGTGGCCGAAGCGCAGCTCGGCGGTGCGGGCGACCCCCTCCGGCGGCAGTGACACGGTCGCCATCATCGCGGTCACCGCGGCGGCCTCGAAGCCGTACCGGGAGTAGCGGGCCGCCGCCGCCTGCCGGGCGGCCACCTGGGGCGCCGGCGTGCTGAGCAGCGCGCCCAACGCCCGGGCGGCGGTGGTGAAGCCGAGCCCGTCCACGGCCAGGTCGTGGCTGTCCGTGGCGGACCAGCAGGGCAGCACCGCCTCGTGGCGTTCCTCCCGCCCGCCCGGCGCGTGGGTGCGTACCGGTTCCTCACGCAGCGTCCACAGCGGAGAGTGGCCGAGCGGCAGGTCGAACAGTGACCGCGCCCCGGCCGGCCCCGCGTCGGTCACCGCCGCGACGCCCAGCTCGTACGCGGTGGCGAGCACCTCCGGCGGGGCCACCCCCGGCGCGGCGGCGACCGACACCACGGTCAGGCCGGCGGTCCCCGTCGAGCGGGCCGGCGCGGCGTGCACCACCACGTCCCCGGCCCGCCGGGTGGACACGATCCAACCCCGGTGGCCGTGCCGGGGGGTACGCAGCGCCCGGGTCAGTCGCTTCGCCCATGCGCTGCCCGCGCCGAGCGCGGCGGCCGGGGCGACCTGGAACGGCTGCGCCCAGGAGACCCGGGTGGCCAGCGCGTCGGCCAGCACGAACAGGGTGCCCGGCTCGAGGCGCAGCGGGAAGCGGTCCACCAGGCCCAGGCTGTGCTCGCGGGCCCAGGCGTCCAGCTCCGGCTGCTTTGGCAGCGCTCCCGTGCCGGTCGCCCGCGGCAGCGTGGCCCGCCAGTCCCGCCAGCCGTCGGTGTCGTACCCGGGGCGGTGCCAGACGGCGGTCGCCGAGGCGACCAGCGGGTGCGGGTCGTCCAGCAGGGTGGTGGCCAGCCGGGTGGCGGTCGGTACGTCGACGCCGAGCAGGCCGGCCAGCTCGTCCCGGTCGGCGCCGGTGGCCGCGGGGGCGCTGAGCGCGAGCAGCAGCCAGGCGCCGAGCGGGGAGGCGACGTGGTGCCGGTCGCCGACGGCGGCGTGCAGCCGGTGGGCGTAGCCGGCCAGGGCGGCGTGCGGGGTCTCGGTCATCCGTCCACTCTGCGCCCCCGGCGGGCGGTCGGCACGCCCCGTCAGGAGGCGAGTTCGAAGGGTTCGTCGATCTCGTCGCCGGCCAGGAAGCCGCCGAGCAGCGCCGGCAGCCGTCCCGGGTAGAACCGGGCCGGTGAGGTGAGGATCTCCTCGACCGGCCACCAGCGGAAGCCGAAGTAGTCCTCCAGCTCGTAGTCGAGGCGTTCGGCGCCGTCGACGTCCGGGCCGGGGCCGTCGAGGCGTACGGTCATGACGACCTCGTCCTGCAGGTGCCGCCACTGGCGGTGGATGAAGCTGGCCCGCCGCCGCCAGGCCGGCGGGCCGAGCTGGTCGGCGGTGGCCCGGATGCCGGTCTCCTCGCGCAGTTCGCGCAGGGCGGTGTCGACGTACGTCTCGCCGGGGTCCATCCCGCCGCCGGGCAGCTCCCACCAGGTGCCCAGCCGCGGGTGGTCGGGGTCGTGGGTGTGGAACAGCAGCACCCGCTGGTCGTCGTCGAGCACCACCAACCGCACCGCCCGCCGCCGGACGACGGGCAGGTCGTCGGGGAGTTCGATGCCGGCGTCGGGCCCGGTGGGCTCGCTGGGGTGGTCGCGTGTGGTCCGCCCCGGGTGACTCATCCGGCACCGCCTTCCCGACATCGGAGGCTGACCGGGACAGTCAAGCACAGCGCGGGAGACCGGTGGCGCTACGCTGCCCGCCGTGGCGAACCTGTTGAAGAACGTGGCGGCGCGGCTCGGTCGGATGAGCGGGGGAGGTGCGCCGCCCACCGGCGGCGGCCAGGTGATTCCGGCGCAGGCGGCGCGGCGCCGGCAGGTCGCCGCGCTGCAACGCCGGGAGCTGACGTACGCCCCGGAGCTGGACGGTCGGGCCGATCCGGGGGAGATCGTCTGGACCTGGGTGGGCTACGAGGACGATCCGCGGCAGGGCAAGGACCGGCCGGTGCTGGTGGTCGGGCGGCACAGCCGGACCCTGTTCGGGCTGATGCTGTCCAGCCAGAGCGACCGGGACGGTCAGCGGCACTGGCTGGCGCTCGGGCCGGGGGAGTGGGACCGGGACAACCGACCGAGCTGGGTACGGCTGGACCGGGTGCTCACCATGCGCGAGGACGGCATCCGCCGCGAGGGCGCGGTGCTGGACCGGGCGCGGTTCGACCGGGTGGGCCGGGCGCTGCGCGACGGGTACGGCTGGCGCTGACCAGCCCGGCGTTGATCGGCCCGGCGTTGGCCGGCCCGGCGCTGGCTGGCTCGGCGCTGATCGGCCTGGTGCTGGCCGGCTCGGTCAACGCTCGGCCAGGTGGGCGCTGTCCACCAGTTGTCGGCGGGTGCCGCCGGAGGTGACGCTCTTGGCCCGGTACATCGCCTCGTCGGCGCGGCAGAGCGCCTCGGCGAGTTGCGTCGGGCAGGTGACCGGGGCGAGCCCGACCGAGGCGGTCACCCGCAGGCTGACGGCGCCGAGGTGGATCGGCGCGGCCAGCGAGTCGCAGAGCCGGCGGGTGGCGTGGTCGATCCAGCGCCGGTCGACGGTGGGCGTGGTCAGCAGGCCGGCGAACTCGTCGCCGCCGAGCCGGGCCACCAGGTCGTCACCGGCGAAGGCGGACAGCCGCTGCGCCACACTGATCAGCACCTGATCGCCGGCGGCGTGCCCGTACCGGTCGTTGACCTGCTTGAAGTCGTCGAGGTCGAGGACGACGGCGATCAGCGGTTTGCCGGCCGAGTCGGTGAGCAGGGCCGCGGCGAGCCGGTGGAAGGCCCGCCGGTTGGGCAGGCCGGTCAGCGGGTCGTGACTGGCGGCGTGCCGCTCGGCGGCCAACTCGGCCTGCAGGTGCTCGATCTCGGCCTCGGCCCGTACGGCCCGGTTGCGTAGTTGCCAGGCGGAGATCAGCGCGCCGGCCGCCGAGATCCCGGACGCGACGGTCAACGGATCCGGCACGCGCCCTCCCATCACACCCGTGCGTCCCGCCGGCCGGCGGCGCGAGCACGCCCGCGCCGGGCGGAGTTTCTCCTGTATATGGCCAGGTGGGCGGTAACCCAAAGTGAACGGCTGGGTACCGGTCCCGTGCGTTATCATGCTCGCTGTCCAATGCAGATGCAATAGCAGATGCACGTGCATCTGCGTCCACAATCGACGGCTCCTCGCCACACCCGCCCCCCGCGGCATCGGCAGGCTCTTCACCCCAAGGACGGCCATGCAGCCTCAGAACGGCGTTCCTGTCCCACTCCTGCCATCGCTCACCTGGCAGAAGAGTCGGCGGAGCAACCCGAGCGGCAACTGCGTCGAGTTGGCCGAACTGCCTGGCGGTGCCGGCATCGCCATGCGCAACTCGCGCCACCCCGAGGGACCGGCGCTGATCTACACTGTGGACGAGATCGCCGCCTTCGTGCTGGGCGCCCGGGACGGCGACTTCGACCACTTGATCAACTGAGTCGTCCGGCCGCAGCCGAACCGTCCCGGTAACGGGACCGGATCGGCCGTCCGGACTAGTTCACCTCACCCACGGTCCATGGCATGCTTACACGTCGGCCGGAGTGGGGCACCCGGCCGTTGGGCAGGCATGCGGAGGTCGGCACGTGAGGATGGTTCCCGCCGAGAGCGGCCCGACCACCGGTCCGACAGTGCTGCGCATGCTGCTCGGCGCGCAGTTGCGGCGGCTGCGCGAGTCGGCCGGGGTGACCCGCGAGGGCGCCGGCTGGGAGATCCGCTCCTCCGAGTCGAAGATCAGCCGGATGGAGCTGGGCCGGGTCGGCTTCAAGGAGCGTGACGTCACCGACCTGCTCACCCTCTACGGGGTGAAGGACGCCGAGGAGCGAGAGGCGCTGCTCAAGCTCGCCCGGGACGCGAACAGCCCCGGCTGGTGGCACCGGTACGGTGACGTCCTCCCCAACTGGTTCCAGTCGTACCTCGGGCTGGAGGCGGCGGCCGCGCTGATCCGCACGTACGAGGTGCAGTTCGTGCCCGGTCTGCTGCAGACCGCCGACTACGCCCGGGCGGTGGTGCTCCTCGGCCACCACAAGGCGGACCCCGAGGAGTTGGACCGGCGGGTGGGGCTGCGCATGCAGCGCCAGGGGCTGCTGCGCCGGGCCGAGCCGCCGCAGTTGTGGGCGGTGGTCGACGAGGCGGCGCTGCGCCGGCCGATCGGCGGCCCGGAGGTCATGCGGGGGCAGATCGCCGCGCTGATCGAGGCCACCCGCTCCCCGCACATCCGCCTCCAGGTCATTCCCTTCGACGCGGGTGGGCACGCCGCGGCCGGGGGCGCCTTCACCATCCTGCGCTTCGGCGACCAGGACCTGCCCGACATCGTCTACATCGAACAGCTCACCAGCGCCCTCTACCTGGACAAGCGCGAGGATCTCGACTTCTACGCGCTGGCCATGGAGCGGCTGTGCGTGGAGGCCGAGCCGCCGGAGCGCACCCCGGAGATCCTGCGCCGGCTGTTGGCGGAGCGCTACCCCGGCTGACCGGGAGTCCCGCGCCTCGGCGCCGCGACCGCCCGCGCGACCTCCCCCCGCTCTCCATCCGACCGGTGCCGCCCGCGCCCGCCCGGCCCACCTGCCCCGGCGCCCGCCAGCCCGGCACCGCCTGGGGCGCGGCCCGGCGAGCGAGATGCCCTTCACCGAGGGTCAGGTGCCCGCCCCCGGACCATGACGCACTCGGTCGCTTTGCTCTGCTTCAGCGGAGGCAACAGGCACGCTGTGTGATCGGTTGGCCGGTCGGCATGCCGACTGCTCGCGGGTGGAGCGCCTGCTCAGCGCGGTGTTGCGCGGGTTGAAGCAGAGCAAAGGCGCCGAGAGGGGTGCGGCAAGCCCGAACCAGGCGGCCACGAAGAGTGATCACTTGGCCAGTCACCCCGAGTGAGTGCGTTGGATGTCCGGTCGGGCGACTCGCCCGGGCGCCGCCAGGCGACCCGTCCCAGGGCAGGCCGCCGCCGGCCGGCTCCTTCCGAGACCTCGACCACCCGATCGTCCGTTTCCCGTTGACGACCGTCGGGTCCTCCAGTAATCTCTGGATCGATACAGAATCTGAATCGATCCAGAGGGGGTTCTGGTGAAGCCCACGCTGCAAGCCGTGGCGGACGCGGTCGGCGTTTCCCGCAGCACCGTGTCCAACGCCTACAGCCGGCCCGACCAGCTCTCGCCCGCGCTGCGGGCACGGATCCTGGAGGCCGCGCGAGGGCTCGGCTACCCGGGCCCGAACCCCACCGCCCGCTCGCTGCGCCGCGGCTACGTCGGCGCGATCGGGGTGCTGTTCACCTCCCAGCTGTCCTACGCCTTCACCGACCCGTTCGCCGTGCGCTTCCTTGCCGGGGTGAGCCGGGCCGCCGAGCGGCACGACACCAGCCTGCTGCTGATCCCGGTGCCCACCGATCTGAACCAGGCCCGGCAGGCGGTCGAGAACGCCGCCGTCGACGGCTTCTGCGTCTACTGCGCCGGGGACGAGTCCTGGGCGCTGGACGCGATCGGCGGCCGTGGCCTGCCGTACGTCACCACCGCGATGCAGTCCGACTCCGGCCCGGCACAGCGGTACGTCGCGATCGACGAGCGGGCGGCGGCCCGTTCCGTCGCCGACCACGTGGCCGGCCTCGGCCACCGGCGGGTGGCCTTCCTCGGCGACACCATCGTGCCCGGGGCGCCGTCCGGGCCGCTCCGGCTGGCCGGCGTCGACGAGGCGGGACACCCGACCACCCGGGGCCGGCTCAGCGGATTCCGCGACGCCTTCGCGGCGGTCGGGGTCGACTGGCCGGCCGTCACGGTGCTCAACGCCGCCGGCAACAGCCGGGCCGCCGGCGCCGAGGCGGTCCGTCCCCTGCTCGCCGGTGGCAGCCCACCCACCGCGGTGCTGGCCTGCTCCGACGTGCTGGCGCTCGGGGTGCTCGACGCGCTCGCCGCCCGCGACCCGGCGACCGCCACCCGGCACCCGGTCTCGGTGACCGGCTTCGACGACATCGCCGAGGCCGCCACCGCCGGCCTCACCACCGTGCGGCAGCCGGGCGAGGAAAAGGGCCGCCTCGCCGCCGAACTGCTGCTGGACCCGCCCGCCGAGCCCGCCGCCGGGCAGGTACTGCTCGACACCGAACTGATCGTCCGCACGTCCGTCCGCACCGCACCGAGGAGTTGACCATGGAGTACTCGACCGGATTCACCCTTGCCGTCGACGCCGTCAACCGGCACGTCAACTCGGCCCGTCCGGACGCACCGGTCCGGCCCGAGCCGGCGCCCCGGGCGCGGCTGGCCCCCGCCCGGCACCGCACGGCGGCCGCCCTGCACTGGCTCGCCGACGCGATCCAGCCGCGTCCCGTGCCGGCCCCGCCCTGCGCCGGCTGAGCAGCGGGACCCCCACCGACCACCAACCGGCACCGCGGTTGGTGGTCGGTGGGGAGCGGAAGGCACACTGGGACACCATGTCGCCGTTCACGCCCGCACTCCGGCTGCACGATCGCTACGTCCTGCGTGAGCGCATCGGCCTCGGCGGGATGTCCGAGGTCTGGCGCGCCGACGACGAGGTGCTGCACCGGTCCGTCGCGGTCAAGGCCCTCGCCACCGAACTCGCCGCGGACCCGCACCTGCGGGCCACCATCCAGCGCGAGGCCCGCGCCGCCGCGCGGCTGACCCACCCGCACGTCACCCAGGTGTACGACTACGGCGAGGCGACCCTGCGCGGCGGAGCCGTCGTGCCGTACCTGGTGATGGAACTGGTCGAGGGCGACACCCTGGCCGACCGCCTCACCGCCGGCCCGCTCGCCTGGCCGGAGGCGGTCCGGATGGCCGGCCAGGTGGCCGGTGCGCTGGCCGCCGCGCACCGGATCGGCGTCGTGCACCGCGACATCAAACCCGGCAACGTCATGCTCACCGAGACCGGCGCCAAGGTCCTCGACTTCGGCATCGCCGCGGTCGCCGGGCCGCGGCTGGCCGGGCAGACCGGCGAGATGATGATGGGCACCCCCGCCTACTTCGCGCCGGAACGGCTCGCCGCCGGCCCGCCCCACCCGGGCAGCGACGTGTACGCCCTCGGCGCCCTGCTCTACCGCACCCTCACCGGGGAGCCGCCGTACCCGGTGCGGACCTGGGAGGACGCCCTTCAGGTGCACGCCCGGCCGGCCGCCCCGCCGCCGCTGCGGCTGCCCGGGTTGCCCGCCGAGGTGGCGACGTTGACCCTGGCCTGCCTCTCCGCCGACCCGGGCCGCCGGCCGACCGCCGCGCACCTGGCCGAGCGGTTCGGTGCCGTCCCGGCCGTCGACCCGCCCACCACCGCACTGCCCGTCGCGACCCGGGCGGTGGCGCACCCGCCCACCATGATCGACCGCCCGGCGGCCCCGGTCCGGCCGGCCGCACCGGCCCCGCCCGCGGACCGCCGGGGCAACCGCCTACTCGGCGTCCTGGTCGCCGCGGGCCTCGCGCTGCTGGTGGCCCTGGTCGGGCTCTTCACCCTCGACACCGATCCGCCGCCGCAGGTCGCGCCCACCACCCCGCCCGCCGGCGGTGCGCCCGCCGACCGGCCGTCGACCCAGGCGCCGAGCCCCACCCCGGAGCGGACCACCACCGCCCCCTCCTCCCCGCCGCCGGACGTCCGGCAGGTGCCGGTCAGCCTGCGGCAGGTCGCCGCCGCGTTCAGCAGCCTGCTCGACCGGGCCGAGGCCGCCGGGGCGGTCGACCCGGACACCGCCGAGGACCTCCGCGACAAGCTCGCCGACCTGGACCGGGGCAAGCCCAAGGACCGGGGCAAGCGGATCGACGAGCTGCGCAAGAAGGTCACCGAGGCGGCGGAGAAGGACGAGCTCGACGCCGGCACGGCCGACAATCTGCTGCGGCTGCTCGACGCCGCCGACCGGCTGCGTGGCGGCCGGGGCGAGGGCTGAACCGCCCGACCGGCCCGGGCAGCGCGTCTGCCGCCCGGGCGCTCACCCGGGAGCCGCGCCGCGGACCAGGGCGGCCGCCGTCGCCAACCGCGCCGGTCCGAGCCGGCCGGTCAGCGTACGCAGCGCCACCGCCCGGTCCAGCGCCGTCGCCGGGCCGACCTCGCTCAGGAACGCCGCCAGCAGTTCACCGGCGGGCGCGGCGAACTTCCCGCCGGGATCGGTGGCCACCTCGGCGAGGATCAGGGCGCTCATCGCCCGGTCCAGCGCCGGTGGCCCCTCGTCGGAGTTGCGCCAGTCGATGACCACCGGGCCGGCCGGGGTCAGCAGCACGTTCTCCGGATGCAGGTCAAGGTGCAGGATGCGGACGTCCGGATCGCTCGACCGCCGGGCCGGCAGCGCGTGCAGGCGCCGGTGCAGGTCGGCGAGGATCCGCGCCCCGGCCACGACATCGAGCGCACCGCCGAGGAACGCCGTGGCCATGGTCGGCCCGGACAACCGCTCCAGCACCAGGTCGGCGCCCGCGGCCGAGTGCACCAGCGGCACCGGGTAGCCCGCGCGGCGCAGGTGCGTCATCACCTCGGTCTCCGGCCCGACGTCGCCGCCGCGCCGGTAGCGGCGCAGCACCCGGTCGGGCCCGAGCGGGTACACGTCGGCGTCCCGTCCGGAGGCCAACGGCGCCCCGCCCGGCAGGGGAACCGGACCGTGAGCGGAAGGGGCGACCTCGGTCACCGGCACACCGTATCCGCCCACCGGCAAGCGCGTGGGTACCGGCGGCGGGAAGACCCAGCACCTCGCCGATGCTGATCAGGAGTTTGGCGTCATCCGCCGGCCGGATTCCGGCGCAAACTCCTTGATCCCAGGCTGTGCGCGCCCGGGTCAGGCGTTGAGGGCCGCGGTGGCCACCTCGCCGACGGCTGCGCCCGCCCGGGCGAGCGGCCGGCCGTCCCGGGACCACACCCAGGATCGGCCGGCCGCGTCGGTGAACCCGCGCCGGGGGCGTACCGCTGCGGCTCCGCCCCGCCCATCCGCATCTTCCGGTACGCCACCCGGGCGCCCACCTCGTCCACCGCCAGCATGGCTGTGTGGACCCGGCCGTCCGGGCCGGCGACGGGCGCGCCGGCCAACGCCAGCGCGCCCGTGTCGGCACAGGTGGCCACCAACGACGCCAGCCGCTCGTCGGTCTCCGGGTCCAGGACCGGCGCGTCCAGGCCGTAGCCGGTCAGCGAGAGCTCGGGGAAGACCACCACCCGGGCCTGCGCCCGCCGGACCAGGTCGGCGTGCCGGTCGGCGTTGCCGGCCACGTCGCCCGCGCGCGACAGCGGCTGGGCGACGGCGATTCGCAGCGGCGTACGCAATGGACAGACCTCCCGTCGGTGCCCGCAGCCTAGAACGGCGCGGCCAGCCGGGCCGGAGATCCCGATCGGCGTGGTCGACGGTCCAAACACCCCGTAACGTTGTCGAATGCTCAGAGACGCCCACCTGGTGCTCGGCCCCCGTACCGTCGCCGCGGAGCCCCCCTCCGACGGCCCGGTCGGTTTCGTGACCGGCCTGGTGGAACGGCTCGGCGGGCCCGGTGCCGGGCTCGCCGTCGCCCTGGAGAACCTCTTCCCGCCGATTCCCAGCGAGGTGATCCTGCCGCTGGCCGGGTTCGTCGCCAGCCAGGGGCGGATGAGTCTTCTCGGCGCCATCGCCTGGGCCACCCTCGGCTCGGTGGTCGGCGCGGTGGCCCTGTACTACATCGGTGCCGCGCTCGGCCGGGACCGGATGCGCGCCATCGCGGCCCGGCTGCCGCTGGTGAAACTCGCCGACGTCGACCGCACCGAGGCGTGGTTCCTGCGGCACGGCCGCAAGGCGGTGTTCTTCGGCCGGATGATCCCGATCTTCCGCAGCCTGATCTCCGTACCGGCGGGCGTCGAACGGATGCCGCTGCCGACCTTCCTGCTCTACACCACGTTGGGCAGCCTGATCTGGAACAGCGTCTTCGTGCTCGCCGGCTACCTGCTCGGCGAGAACTGGCACCTCGTCGAGTCGTACGCCGGCACCTTCCAGAACATCGTCATCGTCGTGTGCGTGGCGGCGCTGGGCTGGTTCGTGGTGTCCCGGATCCGCCGCGGCCGCCAGGTACGCGCCGAGTCCGGCAGCGAGGTCGAGTTCGGAGACCTGCCCCCGGTGACGGACCGGACGTACCGGGGCACGATCTACCGGGCCGGCACCTGGACGGGGGAGCGGGGCGAGCCCCACGACTGGCGGGACTGACACCGGTGGGTGGTTGTGGGCGGGGTGTCGGGTTTCGGGGTGTGACCGGCCGCATCCGGGGGGTGGAATGGCGGGCGGGGTGGGGTCGTTACATCAC
>NZ_JBFAID010000083.1:0-17701 GCF_040654475.1 Micromonospora sp. NPDC050686 | reverse complement strand
ATCCCGGGGATGCTGCGCCGCTACACCAGCACCGGCTCGGCGAACCCCGCGGGTCTGCTGCTACGCGCGGTGTTCGTGCAGGGCGTCACCCGCCGCATGCCGTTGGGTCGGCTCGCCCGGGCGGCGGGAGGCGGCCGATGAGCACCGACGGCGTGGCGCCGCGGGCCACCGTCCCGAGGGGCGTTTGATACTGCCTCTCCGCGGTTGCTTTTCGGATTCGTCGCGCGGTTGGCGCGGTGTGACCGGCTGACGAAGTTCTCAACGAGCGTTGGGGATCTGCAGCATTCGGCGCGAGGGCCGCACGTACGCTCGGCGGACATGCGGCTGTCTCAGCCGGGTGTCCGCCGTGGTGTTCTGGGCGGATCGGCGGCTGGCGCTGGTGGGCCGTAGGCGGTGGTGAGTGCGGCGTCGAGGTCGGCGATGAGATCGAGGGCTGATTCGAGGCCGACGGCGAGCCGGATGAGGCCGTGTTCGCGGAACGGGGCTGCGAAAGCCAGCGCCCTGGCCTCGGGGTATTGCTCGTAGGCGATGAGTGTTTCGTCGTGGCCGAGCGAGACGGCGGAGGTGATGAGCCGTAGGTCGTTGACGAATCGCAGCCGGTCTTCGTGGTCGCCGGCGATGGCGAAGGAGACGACTCCGCCGTAGCCCCCGTTGAGCTGGGCGGATGCGCGGGCGTGCTGCGGGTCGCCGGGCAGGCCGGGGTAGGCGACATGCGTGATGCGGGGATCCTCGGCGAGGAAGGCGGCGATGGCCATGGCGTTGTCACAGTGCCGTTGCAGGCGAAGTGGCATCGTGACCGAGCCTCGCGTGATGAGCCAGGCGTTGAACGGGGTGATGGCGCCGCCGATGTGGTGCATCGCCCCGGTCTTGATCTCGTCGATGTGGTCGCGGTTGCCGATGACAGCGCCGCCCATCGCGTCGCCGTGACCGTTGATGTATTTGGTCAGGGAGTGGATGACGAGGTCGGCGCCGTGGTCGAGGGGCCGCAGCATCGGTGGTGGGGTGAAGGTCGAGTCGACGGTCAGCCGCGTCCCGCTGCTGTGGGCGATCTGCGCGAGTGCGGCGATGTCGGCGACGCGCAGGTCGGGGTTGGCGATGGCTTCGGTGTGGATGAGCCTGGTGTTGTCGCGCACGGCTGCGCGTACGGCGTCGAGGTCGGTGATGTCGACGAAGTCGACGGCGATGCCGAGCTTGGCAGGCAGCAGGGAATCGAACAGTCCGAAGACGCGCCCGTAGACGACGTTGGAGACGATGACGTGATCGCCGGGGTTGAGCAGGGTGAAGAATACGGCGTGCAACGCGGCCATGCCGGTGGCGAAGACCGCGGCTGCCTGCCCGTGCTCCATCGCGGCCAGTTTCGCTTGCAGGCCGAGCTGGTTCGCGCCCGACTCACGGGTGTAGACGAGCGTGTCGGGGTCGGCGTCGTTGAGGCTCGTCGGGTCAGGTGGCAGCTGGTAGGAGTTCGCCATGACGATCGGAGTGCGGATGGCACCGGTCGAGGTGTCGGGGCGGTTGCCGCCGTGCACGGCCCACGAATCGTTGTCCAGCGTCGCGTGGTCGTGCCTGTCCGGACGCCGGCCGGGTGCGAGGTCCGAGCCGTTCATGACTGGTCGCGGTGGGTCTGCCAGTCGCCGATCGCGGCCAGGCGGCGGCGTTGCTGGACAGCGGCACCGGCGTCGAGGCCGTGCCTGCGTGCCTCGAGGTGGTCGGTGACGCGTTCGCGGTGCTCGACCGGTTTGTGGTCGTCGTATTTGAATTTCGCGTCGACGTGCTGCACGGCGAGTCGTAGGCCGCGGATGCCGGGCAGCATGCGTCCGTAGGGTTCGGCGTCGACAGCAGTGCTGCCGTGGCGGCCTTCGGGTTGGAAGTCGGCCAGCTGGGTGGCGAGGATCTGCGCTTTGCCCTGCGGGTCGTCGATGATGGTGGGGCGGCAGACGAACTGCACGCTGGCGTAGTAGCTGGTCGGTACGCCGTTCTCGTCGGCGTCGCCGGGCTTGGTGCGCCAGTAGGTGGGGATGTAGGAGTAGTCGCCGATCACCGCCAGGCGCACCTCGGTGGCGGCTTCCAGGTGCGGCCAGACCGGGTTAGGTCGGGCCAGGTGGATCAGCAGCTCGTCGCCGATGGTGGTGAAGTGGGTGGGCACCATGATCGGCGCTTGGGTGGGGTCGAGGTTGTTGACCGCGAGTACTCCGAACCGGTCGGTGCTGGCGAGCCAGTCGTGCCACTCAGCCGGGTCGAGGGCGGAATCCCAGGGCTGGATGAACATGTCAGGCTCCTTCAACGGACGCCGTCGGGGCGGTGATGAGGCGGCGGGCGACCTGGACGTCGGGGCCGAGCCATGTGAGGTGGCCGGTCAGGTCGTCCGCGGCGGTGTGCAGTGCCTGGTCGGTGATCGGGTCGAGCGCGTCGAGGATGAACAGCGCCGTCGTGGTGTCGTCGCGCAGCTGGGTGCGGTGGGCTTGGCGCCAGTTCCAGCGGCGGCAGGTCACCCCGGCGTTGTCGCACCACACGACCTCGCCGGGCTCGGGGTGCTCAATCGCGGTGGCACCGTCGGCCATGGTGTCGAACGGCTCCGCACCGGTCGCGCGGATCAGCCGTGGCGCACCCGCGTAGCGGGAAAGGTCTTCTCCGCCGAGCGGGATTTGGTGCAGCACCGAGATCGCGTTGTAGACGTCGGTGAGCCGGTTGACGCGTGGCATTCCGGTCGCCGCGCGGCGCAGCAGCGCCTCCAGGCTGTTGCGGGTGCGCTGCGGTTTGGCGCCGAACGCCCGATACGCCTCCCGCCAGGCCGCCACATGGGCAAGCTGCTCTACCGGCTGCTCGTCCAGCGACTGCCTGGCTGCCTGCTCGGCTGCCTGTAGGAGCGTGTCGCTGGCCTGGTCACTGGCTCCCGGGACAAGCCCGTCGACTGCCAGTAGCAGGACGCGGTAGTCCGGTCGCAGTGCGAACACCGGGGCGTCGACCTCGCCCTCGGCGAGGAGGTGGTCAAGGTCGATGTCAGACATCACCGGGTCTCCGATCGTGCGATTGTTCCGACGCCCGGCTCGAACACCGACAGGGAGAACCGTGCCGGAAGCATGCTCTCGTTGGTGTAGGAGTGCGGGACGTCGCCGCCGAACGCGAGGGCGTCTCCGGCGTCGAGGGTGAACGACTGCCCGGCGACCACGACCGCGATCGTGCCGTTGTGCACCTGCAGCAGCTCCTTGGTCCCCGCCATGTGGGCCTCGCTGACGTGCCGGTCGCCGGGTTGGAGGGTCCAGTCCCACAGTTCGACCACATCCGGTGGCTGCGTTCCGGCCACCAGCACGCCGCGTCCTCCGTGCTCGCCGCTCCACAGGATGGCGCCGTCGCCGCTGCGGGTGACCTTCACCGGCTTGGCCTGGGGCGGCTCGACCAGGGCGTGCAAGCCGACACCGAGTGCGTCACTGATCCTCAGCAGCGTCCCGACGCTCGGATTCGCGCTGCCTTGCTCGACATTGATCAGCATTCGGCGGCTCACCCCGGCCGCTTCCGCCAGCCGGTCCAGGGTCCAGCCCCGCGCGTGACGTTCCTGCTTGACTCGCAGCCCGATCGCCAGCGCGAGGGCGGCGGTACTCTCATCCACCGGTGCAGCATAGTGCACTACTAATGCACTGCGTCGCGTGCCTGGTGAGTTGGGCCCGGCCACAGGCAGCGAGGCCAGCCATCGCACTCCACCGATGGCTTCGGCTTGAGCCGGAACGAGCCCGCGACCTTCTGCCGGTAGATCTCCTGAGTCTGCGGGTCCCAGAGGATGCACCAGCGTCCCGCGCGAGTGCTGGCGGGTACCTGACCCAGGCGCAGCCAGTTGTAGACCGCGTCGGCGGGGATGCCGAGCAGCCGGGCGGCCTCCTTGACGCTGATCTCCCCGTCCTTCACGGCCACCCTGCCCGGGGTGAAGATCTGGAAGATGCCGCGCACCCCGGCGACATGCCGTGGCGTAAAGGCCAGGTTCTTTCCCAGTGCGCAGTCCGGCGTCGTTGAGCATCTTCGCGATCTACACATTGCTGTGCGTGGCCCCGTACTCGCGCACGATCGCGAGGGCCTGCGGCGGGGTGCGGCCCGGTCCGCGCCGCTCGACCACGATTCCTCAGCGGCGCCGGTATGCCAGCGCACGCCGATGCGCACCAGGTACGAGTCCTGTTCCAGCAGCAGGGTCACGTCGGCGATCAGCGTGCGCCGCACGCGCTGCGTGAACCGCACCAGCAAGGTCTGCCCCTTCAATGGATCGAAAGGGTGAGTGATCACCGATGAGTCCGAAAAACGACGAGACTGACGGGCTGTATCGAGCACGGATTCCCGCGAACGTCAACGAGCCCGACCGGATCGCGTTCGGGTTGACGTTTCGGCAGTTGGGCATCATCGGCGGCGCCGGCCTGACAGGCCTCGGCCTCTACCGGGCCGTCGGGCATCTGCTGCCGGCGGTGGCGTGGATGGTCGCCGGGGTGGTCGTGTTCGCTGTGGCGGTCGTCGTGGCGCTGGGCCGTCGTGACGGACTACCGCTGGATGTGTGGCTGCGGCACGGGTTCACGCTCGCCCGCAGCCCGCGCACCCTGACGCCGGGCACGGCTCACGCCAGTTCCGTCGCCGCGCTGGCTGACAAAGCGAGCGTGCCGGCGCCGTTGCGCTCGCCGGTGACGGCGGTCAGCCCGACCGGGGTGCTCACCAGTGAGGGCGGGACCAAGGTCCTCATCGCCTGCGGCACCACCAACATTCATCTGCGGACCGCAGGTGAGCAGGGCGCGCTGCTGGACGGGTTCGGCCGGTTCCTCAACTCGCTGACCGGCCCGGCGCAGATCGTGGTGGCCGCGCAGCGGCACGACCTGACCCCGTATGCGCAGGCGGTCGCCGATCATGCGCCGCGGCTGCCGCATCCGGCGTTGCAGGCCGCCGCCGGCGACTACGCCGACTTTCTGCTCGATCTTGACGTCGAGCGTGATCCGTTGCGCCGCCAGGTGCTGGTGGTGGTGTCCGGCGAGCACGGCGGCGAGGCCGCCGCGCGGGCCCTGTCCGGGCTGGGTGTGGAGGCCGCCGTCCTGGACGGGCCGGCGGTCACCGCAGCCCTGGCCGCCGCCGTCGATCCGTTTTCCCCTCCGGTGCCCGGCCCGCGTGCGGTGCCCGGCGCCCCGATCACCGCCAGGAGCGCACCATGAACCTGTTGAAACCCAAGAAGAGTGTTGCGGCCGGGGACGGCATGCCGTCCCCGGCCGCGGTGTCGGTCACGCCGTGGCACGCGCAGATCGGCGACGGCTACGCCGCCACCTACGTCGTGTGCGGCTACCCGGCCGAGGTCGGCCCGGCGTGGCTGGATCCGCTGCTGTCCTACCCCGGCCGGGTGGACGTGGCCGTGCACGCCGAGCCGGTGGCGGCGCCGCTGGCCGCGCCGATGCTCAAACGCCAACGCGCCCGCCTCGAATCCTCCCGCCGATTGGACGCCGACCAGGGTCGGCTGGGCGATCCGATGGTCGAGGCCGCGGCGGCCGACGCCGCCGACCTCGCCGAGCGGGTCGCCCGCGGCGCGGCCAGGTTGTTCCACGTCGGGATCTACGTGACGGTCCACGCCCGCGACCTCGACGAGCTTCGTACCGTCACCGCGGGGGTGAAGTCGGCGGCGGCCAGTGTCCTGCTGGACCTGCAGCCGGCCACCTTCCGCCACCAGCAGGGGTGGGTGGCGACGCTGCCGATCGGGGTGGATCCCCTCGGTGTGCGTCGCGTCCTCGACACCACCGCCCTCGCCGCCGCGTTCCCCCTCGCCTCGGCCGACCTCGCCGCTGCCGCCCCGGGCGTCGTCGCCGCGCCCGACGGTGTGCTCTACGGGGTGAACACCACCAGCAACGGGGTGCTGGTGTGGAACCGGTGGGCGCAGGACAACCACAACTCGGTAGTCCTGGCCCGCTCCGGCGCGGGCAAAAGCTACTTCGTCAAGTTGGAGGTGCTGCGGAACCTGTACCAGGGCACAGTTGTGTCGGTCATCGATCCCGAGGACGAGTACGGGGCCCTGGCCGAGCACGTCGGCGGCACCGTCGTGCAGTTGGGCGTTCCCGAGGTGCGGATCAACCCCCTGGACCTGCCGGCCGACCATCGGCCCGACACCCTGACCCGCCGCGGCCTGTTCCTGCACACGCTGGTCTCGGTGATGCTCGGCGCGGCACCTCCGCCGCCCGAGCGCGCTGCCCTCGACCGGGCCATCACCGCCACCTACGCCGCGGCGGGCATCAACGGCGACCCGGCCACCTGGTCCCGGCCCGCGCCGCTGCTGCGCGACCTGGCCGGCGTGTTGGCCGCCGACGCCGACCCGGCGGCCGGGCACCTCGCTGCCCGCCTCACCCCATGGGTCAGCGGGAACTTCGCGGGCCTGTTCGACGGGCCCACCACCACCGCCGGGCGCGGTCATCTGGTGGTGTGGTCACTGCGGCACCTGCCCGACGAGCTGCGCACCGTCGGACATCTGCTGGCCCTGGACGCGATCTGGTCCGGCATCGACACCCCGCCTGCGGGCCGTCGGCGGCGGCAGCTCGTCGTCGTCGACGAGGCCTGGCTGTTGATGAGAGACCACGAAGGCGCACGCTTTTTGTTCCGCATGGCGAAGGCGGCCCGCAAACGCGCGGCTGGGCTGTGTGTGATCACCCAGGACGCGGCCGACGTGCTGTCAACCGACCTCGGTCTGGCCGTGGTGTCCAACGCGGCCACGCAGGTGCTGATGCGCCAGAGCACCCAGTCCATCGACGCCGTGGCCGAGGCGTTCAGCCTCACCGCCGGGGAGTCGCGGCTGCTGCTGTCGGCGCCGCGCGGCGAGGGTCTGCTCGTCGCCGGCCGCGCCCGGATCCCGTTCCGCGCCCTCGGGTCGGCCGCCGAGCACCGCATCGCCGTGACCGGCATCGGGGAGGCCCAGTGACCACCTCACCGGTCTGGCCCGCGCAGGTGTGGCAGTGGGTCACCGCCCGGCCGTGGCTGGTGATCGTCGCCGCGGCCGCATTCGTCGGGGCGGTGGTCGCCCACGATCAGCTGCTGGCGTGGCGGCACCGGCGGTTGACGGCGGGCGCGCGGTGGCTGACGATCGCCGCCCCGCCGGAGGTCACCGCCGAGGCCGCCGCCGCGTTCTGGACCACCCTCGTCGGCGTTCTCACCCCGGTGTCGGGGTGGCGGCGCCGGCTGTTCGGCACCCCACACGTCGGGTGGGAGTACGTGTGGACGGGGCGGGCTCTGACGATCCGGGTGTGGGTTCCGGGCACCGTGCCGGCGGGCGCGGTCGAGACGGCCGTGCGCGCGGCGTGGCCCGCCGCCACACTCACCGTGGAGGCCGCGGCCGCGCCGATCCCCGAGTCGGTGGGTGAGCAGACCGGTGGGGCGCACTGGCCGCAGCACAGCGACATGCTGCCGCTGCGCACCGAGCATGACGCCGATTCGCTGCGGGCGTTGCTGGCCGCCGGCGCGCAGGTCGGCTCCCGCGAGCACGCGTGCCTGCAGGTCCTCGCCCGCCCGGCGCCGGCCCGCCGCGTGCGGGCCGCCCGGACAGCCGCCGCCACCAGCGCCGATCCGCGCGGGCGGCCCGACCCGGCCGCCCGTGCCCTCGCCGGCGTGGCGCGGCTGGCAGTCGAGCCGCTGCTGTGGCTGCTGGACGTGTTCACCCCCGGGTCCCGCCCGCGTGCCGCGGCCCAGCCGACGGCGGCGCGGACGGTCGCACGGGATCCGGTGGCCGCCGTCGACGCCCGCGCGAGCGTGGACAAGGCGGTGCGGGTGCCGCACTTCGAGATCGCGGTGCGGTTCGCCGTAGCCGCCGACACCGGTAGGACGGCACCGGACGGCGCGCGGGCGCAGCAGATCCGCGCACGGCTGCTCGGGCTGCGGCACATGCTCGCGGCGGCCGCCGCGACCTACACCGGCCCGAACCGGCTGCGGCGAATGAGGATGCCGCGGCCGGTGGCCGCGTTGGCGGGGCGCAGGCTGCGGCGTGGGTTCCTGGCCACCGTGCCGGAACTCGCCGCCATGGCAGCGCTGCCGCTGGACGTGGCGGTGCCGGGCCTGAACCGGGCCCGCGCCAAAGCCGTGCCAGCACCCGTACAGGTGCCGGCCGGTGGGCGGGGTGTGAAGGTGTTGGGCCGCTCGCAGATCGGCGGGCACAGCGTCGGCCTGCAGGTGGCCGATGCCCGCCAGCATGTGCACGTGGTCGGCAAGACCGGCGTCGGGAAGTCCACGCTGCTGCTGAACATGATCCTCGGCGACATCAAAGCCGGCCGCGGGACGGTGGTCATCGACCCGCGCGGTGACCTGATCACCGACATCCTCGACCGGCTCCCCGCCTCCCACGCCGACCGGATGGTGATCATCGACCCGGACCAGGAGAACCCGGGCTGCTTCAACCCCCTCGACGACCGGGGCGACCCGCACCTGGCCGTGGACAACCTCGTCGGGATCTTCGCGAAGATCTTCCAGGGTCAGTGGGGGCCGCGCATGGACGACACGATGCGGGTGGCCTGTCTGACGCTGATGCGCCACGCCAAGCCGACCCTGAGCCTGGTGCCGTCGCTGCTGCAGGACAAGCAGTTCCGAGCCAGGTTCACCCACGGCCTGGACGACCCGGACGGGCTCGGCGGGTTCTGGCTCTGGTACGACGGCATCAACGAGCAGTTCCGCGGGCAGGTCATCGCCCCCGTCCTCGCCCGACTACGCGCGTTCCTGCTACGTGACTTCGTCAAGTCGGTGATCGGTAACGCCCACTCGTCGTTCGACATGGGCCGGGTGCTCGACGGCGGGGTGCTGCTGTGCCGGCTACCCAAGGGCATCCTCGGGGAGGAGACCAGCCGCATCCTCGGCTCGCTGATCGTCGCGCAGGTGTGGCAGGCCGCCATCGCCCGCGCTGGCATCCCCGAGAACGAGCGCAGAGATGCCTGCCTGTATGTGGACGAGTGTCAGAACTTCCTGACACTGCCCGGCAGCGTCGGCGACATACTGGCCGAAGCCCGCGGGTTCCGGCTCGGCCTGGTCCTGGCGCACCAGGATCTGGCGCAACTGCCCCGCGACGTCGCCGCGGCGGTGTCGGCCAACGCCCGCAGCAAGCTGTTCTTCACCGTCGACCCGGCCGACGCCCGGGAACTGTCCCGCCACACCAAACCGGAGCTGGACGACCACGACCTGGGTCACCTCGACGTGTACACCGCCGCTGCCCGGCTACTGGTCGGCAACCGGGAACTGCCCGCCTTCACCTTCACCACCAACCCGCCGACGCCGATCGTCGGTGAGGCCACCGCGATCCGGCAGGCCTGCGCCGCCGCGCACAGCCGCACCGGCGGTGAGCCGCCGATGCAGCAACTCGCCCGCACCACGATGACGCGGCGCCGGGCACGCTGACCTGCCCGCGCCGGGGGCTCGGTTGGGTGCGGCGCCGGGGGCTCGTTTGCCGGTGTCCGCGACACGAGACCCCACACGAGCCTCCCACACCCGGCCGGTCAGGGCCCTGACCTGCGCAAACCGCGCCGGCGTCGGCGCCGAACGCACGACCAATCTGTCCAGACTCCCTACGGGACTGTCTCTCCACCGGGGGGAACACCTATGCCACGCTCACGTTCGACCAACCTGCTGGCCATCTACCCCCACATCACCAGCCGCGACCGGCTTCTGCTGCAACTCCTCGACGACCATCAGGTCCTCACCACCGACCAGATCCACCGCATGCTGTTCCACGCCCGCCGCACCTGCCAGCTGCGCCTCAACGAACTCGCCGCTCTGGGCCTGCTGGACCGGTTCCGGTTCGCCCGCGACGGCGGCGGCAGCCAACCCTGGCACTGGACGCTCGGCCACCACGGGCACCGCTTCCAGGCCGCCGCCCACCACCGGCCCGAACCCACCCTGCGTACCAGCCGCCAAACGGTGCAGCGGCTGTCGGCCAACCCGCACCTGAACCATCTGCTCACCACCAACGAGTTCTTCGTCCGGCTCACCGCACACACCCGCCACCACCGGCAGGCGCGGCTGGACCGGTGGTGGCCGGAGACGCTGACAACCAAGCAGTACCGCACGATCACCGCCGACGGGCACGGCCTGTGGAGCGTCGCCGACACCACGATCGGGTTCTTCCTGGAAACCGACACCGGCAGCGAACCCCTGCCGCGGGTGGTCGCGAAACTCGACCGCTACACCCACCTGGCCCGCCGCGGCGGCCCCCGATACCCGGTGCTGTTCTGGCTCGGCAGCACCCGACGCGAAGAACACCTCCACCAGATGCTGCGCCGCCACCCCGGCGACGTCCCCACCGCCACCGCCACCCACGACACCGACCCCGCCACAGCCGTGTGGCTCCCGGCAGACGGCACCGCCCGGGTCCGGCTCACCGACCTGCCCAGCGACCACGGCCAACCCGTGGCCGACAACCCGAACTACGACAACGGCACCTTCATGCTCTGACAGCGGCTGACAGGCCCCGCCGCCGGCCCTGTCAACGCAGCTCACGGCCATGATCGCGGTTCCTGACAGGACCGGTGCTGTCAGGTCACGACGCTACGGTGCACCTTCATCTTTCTGCTCACACCGCCCACCGTCTGCCCTCCCCCGGGACCTGCCCGCACCGCCGGGATCACGAACAGCCCACCCTCACGGTCGGCTCCTGATCCCGCGCCCCTGCCGCAGCCTCCCGACGCAGACGCCTTCGGTCGCACCATCCCGCACCGAACCCGCGCTCACCCTGCCGTGAAGGGAGCACCCTGCCATGCCCACAACAACCGGCCACGTCGTCACCGTCTGCTTCGCCCCCGGCGACGACGCCGACTGGTTCACCGCCTCCGAAAAGGTCAACAACCTCCTCGACGCCGACGGCACCCCGGCCCGCCGCTACCGGATCCGCCACCGCCGACTCATCGGCTGGCTGACCCGATTCCTCAGCTACTACCTCCTCGACCCGGTCCGCCGCTTCGGCGCGGTCACCACCGCCGCCGGCGGCCGCAAAAGCCGCCTCGACCTCACCGGCACCGCCGCCAACGCCGCCCACGAGGCAACCCTGCGCTGGCGCGCCTGGCACACCCACATCAACGCCACCACCCCCGTCGCCCGCCCCTGGGAGGACTACCTCGCCCAACACCTCGTCGACCCCACCACCGTCCGCCTGGCCGAGGCGCGCCGCCGCTTCGAGCAGCAGCCCCGCGTCCTGGCGATGCTCGCCCACTCCTTCGACCCGTACGAGCTGTCCGTCTACCAGGCCGGCGAAGCAACCTACGTCGGCCTGTACTGGCGGGTCGCCCTCATCGGCGACGCCCTGATCACCACCGACGGCCGGCTGCTCATCCCCGCCAGCGACTCCGCCGCCGACCGGCTCCGCTTCCTCAACGAGGCCTGCGCCTACATCCGCGGCCTGCGCTCCGCCGCCCACCTGTGCGCCATCGCCATTTCCTGACCAGCCCACCCCCACCACCCCGATGGCCGGCCGCCGCCCCACGGCGACCGGCCACCGCCATGCCCCCAGCCGAACCCGAAAGGAGAACCCGTGTTCCTGACCGATCCGGCGCTGCGACGCATCGCCGCCGACACCAACGACGTCCTGCCCGAGCACCTATGGCGCCACGACACCGCCACCCTCGACCCGCTCGGCGACCTCGCCCGCCTCCTGCACACCACCGCCCGCGCATTCACCGACAGCAGCATCACCCTCGACCAAACCCTCACCCGGGTGGCCGACCTCGCCGACACGGCCCGCCACCAGGTCGCCGCCCGCGCCGACCTGGATCTCACCGCCTACCAGCAGGCCCTCACCGACGCACTCACCGCCCGCGAACGCCACCTCCACCTCGGCGCCACACTCGTCACCACCTACCACGCCTGGCGCAACCACCGCACTCTCGGCGACCGCACCCAACGCCACCTGCTCCTGCAACCCGGCGACCCGTCCCGAGGGGTGGCTGTCCTGCGGCAGCACGAGCCGCACACCTGGCTGGTGTCACCCGACGCCGAGGCCGCCACCGCCGTCGACATCCCCTACCCCGACCGGGTCGTCGGCGACGTCACCGAAGGGCACCTCTGGACGCCCACCGCCTACACCGACCCGCAGCACCGCCACACCCAACCCGGCATCGCCTACCGGCTACCCGAGTGTGACGACCTCGCCTCGGCCTGCCGGTCACTGCTGCGCTGGTGGCACCTGCGCCACTCCGCCGCCTGGCGCAACCGCACCCCCGACCAGCTCACCCCCGCCGAACTCGCCCACCTCGCCAGCTAGACCGCCTCGACCCCCGCCCCGGCGCCGCGGTGACCAGCGGAGAGCGGCGCCTCTCCCCCACCGACACGCAGTCGACCTGAACCGCCGACGGCCGCCAGCCCGCAGGCATCACCGACCACCGGACCGCCCCCAGGCGGCATGCCACCCGGCGGCGCCGGGTGCGCCCCGCCGCGCTGGCCGCGACCCGGCGCACGTAGGACCCGGCACCACACCGTGCCGGGCTTTCCCCACCCACCTCAGAAAGGGAACCGATGGATCAGTTGTCCCTGACACCAGCCACCCAAGCCGTCCTCAACGCGTTGACCGAACTCGGCCAGGGCACTGCGCACGAGCTGGCCGACACCTCCGGCAAGGCCCGCTCGACCACCGACAAGGCCATCAAGACCTTGGCCGACGCCAGGGTGATCGTCGCCGTGGACCTCGAGTCCGACGATGACGGGCCCACCCGGTGGGTGCTGGCAGCCACGGCCGACACCGCCCCGGACGACACCGCCGCCGGTGACGGCGGCGAGGCCGAAGGGCACGACACCACCCTCGACGACCCGGACAACGCGACCGACGCGCCGGGCGCCCGCAGGACCGGCCAGCTCGGCGGGGTCGACGACAACCACACCGACGCCGACGACACCACCGGCCGGGGCGCCCATGCCAGCGACGGTGTGGACGAGACGACCGACCGGCACGCCATCGCCGACCGCGATGGGCACACCCGCGAGGACGGCGAGAGCCAGACGGTCACCGTGGCGCCCGCGCGTCCCGGTGACCGCAAGGTCATGGCCATCAAAGGCGTCCTGGCCGACCACGGCGACGCCGGCGTGCCCCTCGACGTGATCGTCGCCGAGAGCGGCATCCGCCCCCAGGTCGCCTCCCGGCTGCTGACCGCGATGGAGCAAGCCGACGCCGCCCGCCGGCTCCCCGGCCTACCGCAGAGATGGGTTCCGGGCCCGACCAGGGCCAGCGAGGTCGACCCGGACCCGGCACCGTCCCGCTGCCCGCTGTGCCACCACACCAGCCGCGGCCTGCCCGCGACGCCGGACGCCGCGGCGCAGGTCCTGGCGCTCACCCGCCCGGACGGCACGCTGCACATCGTCGACCCCGACGGCCACACCCACGTCGTCACCCTGCCCACCCGCACCACCCCACCCATCGGAAGCGGTGACGGGACCGGCAACGCCGACGGCAGCCGGCCGTTCGCCCGCGGCGAACTGGAGAGACTCACCCTCGACGTCCTGGCCGCCAACATCGGCAAGCAGATGACCCCGCAGGACATCGCCACCATGATCGGCGAGCAACTCGGCCGCACGGTCAGCCCGGGAGCGGTCCGCAACAACTGCACCAAGGCCGCCGCCGCAGGCCGCATCCGGCTGGTCTCCGACGCGCCCCTGACCTTCGCCTACCCGACGGCCGACACCGGCGCCGTCACCGAGGCCGACACGGCCACTACCCAGGGCGGAGAGGTCAGCACCGAACAGCCCTGACCCGCGCCCCTTCCCATCCCGACGCGGGGGCCGAGCCAGCAGTTCGGCCCCCGCCGCACACCGACAAGGAGAACCCTGTGCCACACGAACTCGAAACCTTCACCGACGGAACGACCGCCTTCGCCAGCGCCCGCCTGTCGGCCTGGCACCAACTGGGCACCGTCACCCAGAACACGATGAAAGCCGAAGAGATCATGGCCGCCGCCCGCCTCGGCAACTGGGGTGTGCGCACCATCCGCACCGTCGGCGTCGACCTCGTCGACGGCGCCGAAGTACAGGTCCCCGCCGACGACAAGCGGATGACCGTACGCCGCAACCCCGTCACCGGCGCCACCGAATACCTCGGCATCGTCGGCACCGACTACACCGTGGTGCAGAACGAGCAGTGCGCCGAAATGCTGGACCGGCTCGTCGACCAGGTCGGCGGCGCCCACTTCGAAACCGCAGGAAGCCTACGCCGCGGCAGAAGCGTGTTCGTCACGATGAAACTGCCCGACGCGATGGAGATCGCCGGCGTCGACCGGCTGGACCTCTACCTCATCGGCACAACCTCCCACGACGGCACCGCCGCGCTACGCGTCGACGCCAGCCCCATCCGAATTGTCTGCGCGAATACGCAACGCGCCGCGTTCCGGCAGGCAGTCGGCCACTACACCTTCCGGCACACCTCCAACGTCAACTCCCAAATCAGCCAAGCCCGCGAGGCACTCGGGCTGATGTGGACGTACCTGGAGACATTCGAGAAAGCCGCCGAGCGGATGCTGCACGCCGACCTGACCATCCGCGAGTTCGAGAACGTCGTCGCGCAGGTGTGGCCGGTCAAAGACAACGCCTCCGAACAGACGAAGAACAACGCCAAGCAGCGCCTCGGCACCCTCAAGTACCTGATCCGTGAGGCCGACACCCAGAAAGCCATCGCCGGCAGCCGATGGGCCGGATACCAGGCCATCACCGAATACCTCGACCATTACCAGCCCGCCAAGAACGCCATCGTCCGCGCCAACCGGGTCGTCACCGGCAACGTCGGCGACCTGAAGGTGGCCGCCTTCGACCTGCTGAAGGTCTAACCGGAATTCCTCGGCCGGGGCGGCGGGCAGGTGCCCCCGCCCCGACCCCTCCCATGGAAGGAACGCCCATGGCACCCGGCGAGGCGCCGACCAGACGCGACGGCCAGCCGATAAGCCGCCACCCCCGCCGACCCGCGGCAGTCGGTGTGCGGCCCACCCGCCGCCAACGTCCACAGGTGGAACACGGGCATCGAGCAAACCTGCGAGGACTGCCACAACCTGCTGTCCGACGCCGCCCGGCCCGACGACGCCCACCACCCGCCCGGCGACGCCACGCTCATCGACACCCTACGGCGGATCGTCGCCCACCGGCAGCACGCCACAATCGACCCGGTTTCTGCGGACCTGTGGTCGGCCAGCGTCACGGTCGGGATCTGGGACCGGCTCCGCGACGACAAGCAGCAGCGGCTGCTGACCCTGCCCTCGCACGAACTGATCCGCCGCTGCGTCGCGATCTACACCCACCTCACCGAAAACAGGGACAGCCAATGACCGGCCCACGCGCGCCCCAGCGGTTCCACGTGCGCCCGTGAATGTTCCCCCAACAAAACCGCTGAGGCGCTGATCGCGACGGCGCCCCTGACACCCACCAGTGCACCTGAGCAGGTGCCTACACGACTGGGCCCGGCAGGTGCACCAACAGGATCTCCAGGCCCCTGACGGACACCGGAGGTCCGCCCACCGTGAGCGTAGAAGCCCTGACCTGGGCGCTCAACGACGCGCCCGACATACCCTCCTCCTGCCTGGCCGTGCTGATTGGTCTGGCCGACCACGCCGACGCCAACGGCCGAGCCGCCTACCCGTCCCAGGAACGCCTCGCCCACTACTCCCGCAAATCGACCCGAGCGGTCCGCTCCGACCTTGCCACCCTGCAACGGCGCGGCATCATCCGTCGCGGCGACCAACGGCACGTCGCGCACCTGCCGACCGACCGCCGCCCCGTCGTCTGGGATCTCGCGATCGAACGTCGCCGCACCGTTCCCGGCTCGCTCGAGGCGTTCGCCGAACCGCAGCCCGGTCGACCGACCGAGGTACCCGAGCCTGTGGATAACCGGGCGGAAGCAGACTTCCGCCCGGTACCAGCCGGGCGGAAGCACACCGCCGAACGACCGGAAGCAGGCTTCCGCAGCGACCGGAAGCCTGCTTCCTACAAACCGTCCTTGAACCATCCAGAACCGTCCCTGCGCAGCCGCCCCCTTCCGGGCGGCGCTGCGCCCACCACCGGCCCCCGCCCCGGGCAGTGTCCGAAGCACCGCGGATCGCCCGCCACCAACTGCGGCCCCTGCCGCAGTGAGGCGATCGCGGGTGCACCGTGATCGACACCCCCGGCCGACGCCTCGCTCACCTCGCTGGCCTTGTCTCGGTGCTCACTCTTCCGCCATCGCTCGGGGGTTGACTGATCCGCAGGCCGACCCAACACCAACGGCACTGCTCAACATCTCCGCCTCCTCGACCTGATCGACACCATCCGCAACGAGCTGGTCAACCCGAGCTCGTGCCGGTCGTGCGCCTCCGCGCGCAGGCCGGCCATTTTTTGTTGACACGGAAGGGAAACCGCCATGACCAAGGCCACCATCGGCGTCGTCGCCGTCGTCATCGTCGCCTGTCTCGGCCTGCCCATGCTGCTGCTGTCGGCGGTCCAGGGCGGCGGACCCGGCGGATGCGGCACCGCCGCACCCGTCGCCGGAACGGCCGGGCAGCCACCCGGCGCCGGCAGCTGGGACGCCGAACAGCTGCAGATCGCCGGGGCCATCATCGACGTCGGCGTCGCCAAGGGCGTACCCCGTTGGGGTTGGGTCGTCGCCGTCGCCACCGCCATGCAGGAATCCGGCCTACGCAACCTGCCGCACCTCGGCAACCGCAACGACCATGACTCCATGGGGGTGTTCCAGCAGCGGCCCAGCCAGGGCTGGGGCGCCGTCGCGCAACTGTCCGAGCCCGCCCACCAAGCCCGGAAGTTCTTCGACAAGCTCCTGACCGTGCCCGGCTGGGAGTCGATGCCGCTCACCCAAGCCGCCCAGGCCGTCCAGGTCTCCGCCTTCCCCGACGCGTACGCCAAGTGGACCAACGACGCTCTGCACCTCGTGGAACAGCTGACCAGCACCCTCGGCGACTGCGCCACCGAGGCGCTGACCGCCCTCCCGGCCGGGTTCGCGTTGCCCGCCAACACCCCGCCCGCTGTCACCACCGCCATCTCCTGGGCCGTGAACCAGCTCGGCACGCCCTACCACTTCGGTGGCTCGTGCACGGACCCGCACTCCGGCGACCCCGACACGCAATGCGACTGCTCGTCGCTGATGCAGGCGTCGTACCGGGCGGCTGGCATCGCTCTCCCCCGCGTCACCACCGATCAGGTCAGAGCCGGGCAGCGCGTGAACGATCTGGCATTCCTGCTGCCGGGCGACCTCATCTTCATTCCCGGCAGCCGCGGCACCATGACCAACCCGCGCCACGTCGGCATGTATCTCGGCGACGGGCTCATCATCCATGCCCCGAAGACCGGCGACGTCGTCAAGATCACCCGGTTGAGCGGTTGGCTCCACCAGATCGCGGCAATTCGCCGTATCCCCGTAGCGGGCACCAACCAGATCGCCAAGCTCGAAGCTGACATTGGCAAACCCTTGCTCACCAAGTCCGGCCCCACCGTCCGATGACGCCCACCGAGCACGGCCGATCCCTCCTAGGCCCTGGCCTGCCGATCATCACCTGGCTGCGGCGGGCCCAGCCGGCGACCGACGGCGTTGGAGGTTCGTCCGGATACAACACCGGTATCCGGACGAACCTCCGCCTTGCCGGACCTCCGCCTGGACTCCGTCTCGCACCGGCATGATCGACAGACGGCCTAAGGCGTGTTTCATAAGCGGGTCAGAGCCACTCGCAGATGATGGTGATGGTCAGGACGGCCTGGAACCGGACGGCCAACTTGTCGTAGCGGG
>NZ_JBFAID010000082.1:0-18882 GCF_040654475.1 Micromonospora sp. NPDC050686 | reverse complement strand
CAGCGCGCGACGGGTGGAATCACCCAGGGCCTTAAACACCAGCTCCACGCTACCAAGATAGGAAACCATTTGGTTTCCAGTCAAGAGAGGCATGCTCGCTCGGTGCATGCTGGGATCGGACTGCCAAGCCCGCTTAGAGCGTCCGACAGTAGGCAACGATTCGGACAGACGGCTGGTCGGGGGTAGCAGACAGACACGGGATCTACCGATCATGGAGTTCTCTACGCTCAGTGATCGACAGGAGTCCCATGCCTGCCCTGCCATCATCGCTGTTGAACCCCGTCTGGGTCGAGTTCGCCGCGCTACTTCCTCAGCGGCCGGAATCCGACCCGGCCCACCCGCTGGGCTGCCACCGCCGGCGTATCCCCGACCGCGTCGTGTTCGAGCACGTCATCGACGCCCTGGTCCACGGCTCGGGCTACGAACGCATCGCCACCGCCCGGTGCTCGGACCGCACCATCCGCCGCCGACTCCTCGAACGGGCCGGCCGATCCCCGGTCGACCGGGGCAAAGGCAGCTTGAAGCGCTCCACCGAGGCCGAAGGCGACGGCATCCCTCTGGCCGTGGTTGTCCGCGCCGGCCAACCGGCATGACTCGCCGCTGCTCCGTCCGACCTGCGAAGCGGCAGCGACACAGGTCGGGCCGATGCCCGAGGACCCGACCATGCACCTGGACCGCGCCTACGACAACACTCCGACCCGCGCCCTGCTCGACGAACCGGGCCTACACGGCGAGATCGCCCGCAAGGGACTGCCTGCCCCGATCCAGGTCGGCAAACGTTAGGTCGTGGAACGCACGAACTCGTGGATGAACGGCTACGGCAAGGTCCGCCGCTGCACCGACCACGACGCCACGATCGTGGACACCTGTACTTGGCCGCCACCCTCGTCACCGTACGTCAACTCATCCGCCGTGCCCGAACGCTCTACCGGTGGGACACCCGCCCCACCACCCGACGCCTCAAGTGACACCTACTGCCGGTCGCTCTTACCAAGAACGCCCGGTTCAAGGTCCTCGACAACGGCCGCCTGCGACTGCCGAAGATCGGCGACGTGCCCGTGCGCTGGTCGTGGCGAAAGTAGCGGCGAATCTGCCGCTGCGGAGCCGATCTGCCCTGCCGTGCCCGGCACCGCATCCCCGACGCTCCTATTGATGTCAATGCTCGTCGCCGAAGTGCTGGGCGGGCTTGTTCGGTGACCAGCAATCGGTGGAAGGTTTCGCTAGCGATGTAGCGCTTTGAGCGTGATCTCGGTTTTGGGTCTTGCCCTCGGCAGTGCGGCATGCGACGTAGTCCCTGGTGGGTTGGTGGCAGCGCATCCGGCCGGCGTTCGTGCTCGGGGTCGCGAGTGACCAAGTTCTCCACCGGTGCACGACGGTTGGCCATCGACTGGCGGCCACGGTTGAATCGCTGGTTCGACCCCTCGAACAGGTGCGGAGACCAATGACTGCCACGTCGTACACCCCGTCCGGCATCGCGTACGACCGCAGCGCGCCGCAGGAGGGCGGCCTGCCCGTCGTCTTCATCCACGCGGGCATCGGCGACCGGCGCATGTGGGACCCGATCTGGGGCGACCTGGCCGCCGACCGCGCGGTCGTCCGTGTCGACCTGCGCGGCTTCGGCGAGTCGACGACCCGGCCGGACGGGGGGCTGGACCACGTCGCCGACGTCCTCTCGACGCTAGAGCATCTGGGCGTCACGCGGTGCCACCTGGTCGGCGCCTCGTTCGGTTCGGGCGTGGCCACGGAGGTCGCCCTGACCCGGCCCGATCTGGTGCAGTCGCTGTTGTTGTGCCCGCCCGGTGGCAGCCTCCTGGCCGAGCTGACGCCCGATCTGCGCCGCTTCTTCGACGCCGAGAAGGCGGCCCTGGCCAGTGGCGATCTCGATGCTGCGGTCGAGGCCAACGTGACCACCTGGGTCGCCGGCCCCGGCCGCAGCGTTTCCGAGGTGGAGCCGTCGGTGGTGTCCGCCGTCCGGCTGATGCAGCGCAATGCGTTCGAGATCGCGGACTCGTGGGGCGAGGTCGACGAGGCGGAGCTGGAGCCGCCCGCCCTGGAACGGCTGGGCGATCTGGACCTGCCGGTGCTGGTACTCGTAGGCGGGCACGATCTGGACACCACCCACGACGCCGCCCGCCGCGTGTGCGCCGGTGCGCCCCGGGCCCGGCGGGTGGATTGGGATGACGTCGCGCATCTGCCGTCGATGGAACGGCCGGTAGGTTTCGCCGCCCTCGTCCGCGACTGGACTGCTGGGGAAAAATCCTCCTCATAGACGGACTGGCGGCCGTAACGGCGAGGAACGCCGACCATGTCAAGCAGCAGGTGGGACGCAGCTGTAAAGCATCAGCCGGGACACGGTGCAGCGTGCCTGATCTGGCTAATGGTGTCGAGACCGATGTTGGCTATGCGGAGTTCGTGAGCAGCCGGTAGGCGTCTCGTGCATGTAGCGCCTTAGGCAGCGCATGATCTCGGTCTTGGTCTTGCCCTCGCTGATCCGGCGGGCGACGTAGTCCTTGGTGGGCTGGTGACAGCGCATCCGGACCAGGGTGATGCGCCATAGGGCGCTATCGGCGTCGCGGTCACCACCGCGGTGCAGGCGGTGGCGGTCGCTGCGTCCTGAGCTGGCGGGGATAGGTGCGACGCCGCAGAGCCGGGCGAAGGCGGCTTCGGAGTGCAGCCGGTGGGGGTTGTCTCCGGCGGTGACGAGGAGTTGTCCGGCGGTGTCGACGCCAACGCCGGGAAGGGCGACCAGGTCGGGGGCGACGGCGGTGACGAGGGTGGTCAGGTGGTTGTCGAGGTCGTCGATCTCGGATTGAAGGGCGAGCCAGCGGCGGGCGAGGCTGCGTAGGGCAACTTGGTGGCGGTGGCGGGATCGGTCACGGTGCCAGGTCTCAGAGCGGCGCAGACCCCGGCCGCTTCCTCGGCTGGACCAGGGAGGCCGCTCGGCCGACGCCAGCAGTACAGCAGCGATGTACAGCAACGCTGCGAGCCGAACCCGGCCGAGAAGCGCCTCAGCAGGCCGGATGACCTCGCACAACACTCGATCCGGCTGGCTCGCCGGCAATCCGTAGGTTCAGGGTTCGAGTCCCTGGCGGCCCACGGAAACGGATACCCAAGCGGAGGGGTCCGATGGCGCGAAGCCGCAGGCTGAGGTGCATGTCCTGGCTTGTTCTATGCGCCGAGGCCCGCCGCGCGGCGCTGATTAGGGCGGGCTCGCTCAGGACTGCGCCGCGAGGACGTTGGGCAGGTCGCCGAAACGCGCGTTCGCGTCCCGGCTGAGGATGATCCGACCGGTTTCGGCTGCGTGCGCGGCGATGATCAGGTCGTGTGCACCACGTGGTGTTCCAGCCCGTCGTGCGTGCGCAATGAGTCGGGCGTGGTGGGCGGCCGTCGCGTCGGTGTAGTCGAGGACATCGACCGCGGAGACGATCGCCGCCAGAGCTCGGGCCCGGTCCGCCGCGCGTGCGACGGTGTCGGCAAGTTCGATGCCCACCCGGTATTCGGCGACGGTGATGGCGGCGATTGCTAGCTCGTCCTCGTCAAGGAGAGCTTGGTCGAGCGTGCCGCGTTCGTAGGCGATGAGGACGTTGGTGTCGAGGATCAGGCGTCGGCCCATGGATCCGTCCGTTCGTTCGTCACGTAGCGGAGGGCGTCGGCGAGAGTCGTCTCGAAGTGGTCATCGGGCGCGGGTACGTCACTGAGCGCGGCTCGCAGGTCCTTGCCGGTACGGCGGTGGGCCGGACGTATCTCGGCGATCGGACGGTTTCCGCGCGTGACGGTGACGCTCTCGCCGCGCTCGATGGCATCGAGGAGATCGGAAAATCTTCGTGAGGCTTCGGTGGCCGAGATGGTTCGCATGAAGCGAGCATATCTGATAATCAGATTGCAACGCCATGCTTGGCTGCAGACAGCGGCAGCGGCTGCCAGCGATGACCACTGGTTGGCCTGCCTGGTCTCTCGGTCGGGCGGTGGTGGTGACGCCGGTAGCCCAAGTAGGGTGCCTGCCGTGCCCGTGTCTCGTAAGCGGAAGAAAAGGTCTCAGTCCGGTCGTCGGTCCGAGCGTCAGTCGGTGACCCTGAGGGCGAACAGAGCTGTCCAAGCCAACGCTGTCACCGAACTGTTCGACTACCGTCGGAAGCTCGCCGCGCATCGTGCCGCGCTGGCTGCGGACACGGCCCACCTGATGGTGGACGCGATGATCGCGGTCGCCCCCGAGTTGTCCGATGACGGCCTTGAGGACGTTTTCTGCCTCCGCTACGGCGCGGCGATGGCGCAGTTCGACGATGGTCGACTGGAAGACCTGGTCAACCCGGAGGACCTCGCGGGCACACTGCTGTCGGCGATCGATGAGCGGCTGCACGAGGCGGTGGACTCCGCCACTGACGTCGATGTTCTGCAGCGACTGCTGACCGTCGTCGCTGGTGTGGTGCCGTTGCCGCTGAGTGAGCTCGCTCGCGACCTGGTCGCCGAACATGTCGACGCTGGGGCGGCAGGACAGGCGGCACGGGGGCGGACCATCACCGGTGAGGTGCTCTGGACGTATGACGCCTACGGCAGCCGCTGGGCGGTGGTCGCACCGTTCGCCTCGGTAGGCGGCCGGGACCGGTGGTATCTGTGGGACGTGGACACCTGCGGCTACGAGGTTGTCACCGTCTACAGCGGCTTTCACCCCTCGGCCGAGTCCGCGTTGGCCGCCTGGTCCGGAACGGTTGGTCACACCGCAGCCGAGGCGACCCTGACGGCGGTGGACGACGCGGAAACACTCGGTGCACTCCTGAACGGCGAGGTCGAGGGAATCCGGCCCGGCGGTGAGAGCCAGGAGCAGTACGCCGAGTTCCTGCGCAGTCGGCGGCTCGGCCGAGCCGCCCGGGAGGCGGCTCGCAGGGTACGTGAGCGGGCTTCCGGAGAGCTGACGGTGCAGGAGGCGACTGAAGGGTTCGCCCAGCGGTTGCGGCAGATCGGCTACCACGACCGGCCGGCCGGCGACGGCTCGGGCGAAGGTCCGGCGGGGGCTGACGACCTCGCTGCGGAGTTGGCCGACTCCTGGTTTCAGCGGGACCACCCCAGGCTGTATCCGCTCTGCTCTCCGCACAAGGTCGCGGGGGCGGTGCTGCACCTGCGCGATTATTACCAGGACGACTTCGCCGCCGAACTCGTCGCGGTGCTGCCCGAATGGATCCGCTTCCTGGCCGAGCACACCGGCATGGCGGCGGAGTTGACCGATCGCTGCCTCGCGTACGCCTCGGGCGAGCTCACGTTCCCCGGGATCCTTGATGACCGGGGACGGCCGAACCTCATGGCACGAGTAGCGGAGTAGCTCCGCCAACGGCTCCGCCAACGCGCCACCGTGACGTCCGGGCGACCCGGGCGGTCGTAAAGAGCCGGGAGCTGGGACGCCCCGAGTCTCGGCGCCGGCAGACGGAGCCGGCGGGCCGAGCGCCGCAGCGAGGTCATCGGCCGTCACCCGACGCTCTTGATCTGGGCAAAGTCAGTGGGAGCGGGTCACCGGCGATCGTGGTGGTGTGGTTCGCATAGTGGTGCCTCCGGCCCACTCGAAACAGATACCCAACCGGAGGGGTGCAAGGTCGCGGAAACGCAGGCCACGGCCGATGTCGTGGCCGCGCTGCCGTACGGCGGCCGGACTCCGCACAGGGGTGGTGGATTCGTGGGTCAGTTCTGGCCGGGGCTTGCTATGGGTAGTCCTGCTTCCTTGGCGCATTCGAGCAGCCGCCGGTCGTAGGTGACGAAGGCGGTGAGTGCCGTGCCGGACTCGTTGGTCAGCACTTGGGCGGTGGCCAGGTGGATGGCGTCGAGGTTGCGGAGCGTCGGCTCGGCGAACGCGGCTGCGGTCGCACGGATCGTGCTGTCGATCTCCAGTCGGAACAGCCGTCCGACGGCAGCCGGCACTCCGATCAACGCTTGCGGAGCTGATCGGCGCAGCGCTCTGGGTACTTCCACCTCGACGAGGGCGGAGGATGCCAGCGGCACGTCGTCGTGCTTGTTGAGCCAGGAGACAAGGTCGGCGCTGCACACCTCCTGCCGAACCAGCTTGACGACGGCAGCTGAATCGAGATAGATCACCAGCGCTCCTCGTCGCGCATCGCAGCGAGCGAGGCGGCCACGTCCACATTCTCGTCACCGAGCTTCGGTGGAAGTGGAACAGAGCCGCCGCCGGTGGGGGCGACGGCTCGCCCTGCCGCTACCAACTTGGCCAACACCGACCTGTCGTCGCCTACCGGAACAAGTCGGGCGATCGGGTGTCCGCGATCGGTGATCTCGACGGTCTCGCCGCCACGCACCCGAGCCAACACCTGGCTCGTGTTCTGGTTCAGCTCCCGGACACCGATGCGTTCCATGGACACGAGTGTAGAACTAAATGTTCTACAGTTCTAGCTCCTGGCGTCATCTGGGCTGTCTATTCGCCGACCAGGGCGGGGTCAACGAGGGCCAGGCCATGGCGACTGGCCGGCGGTTCGGTTGGTCGTGCCGGAATCATCGCGCACGACCCGAGGTCCGTGAGCCGGGCAAATTCAGGGTCAGCGGATCGCCTGCGATCGTGGCGGCGCGGTTCGCATGGTGGTGTACCTCCGGCCCACCTCAGACGGATACCCAAACGGAGGGGCCAGCGCCGGCGAAGCCGCAGGCCACGGCCGATATCTCGTCGTGCTCGTGGCGCCGGTCGACGAATGTGGCCATAATTCTGACCAGTCGCTAGAGAGTGGTTGCCATGGAGACCGTTCCGATCACGGAGGCCAAGGCCCGGATCGCCGAGCTTGCCGACCGGGTTGCTCGGGAGCACGACCACTTCACGATCACCCGCAACGGCCGTGCCGACGTGATGCTGATCTCGGTCGCCGAGTACGAGTCGATGCGGGAGACGCTCGACCTGCTTTCCGACGACGTGGCCCTCGCGGATCTGCGCCAGTCGCGGGAGGATTACGCGGCTGGCGACACGTTCTCGATGGACGAGGTTCGCGCCGAGTTGGAACGGCGCCGCGGTAGGGCGGCCTGATGCCTCCGCAAGGCGGACGACGGGACGACACGGGCGAGGCGACCAGCCCGTACACGGTGATGTTCTCCCGGCAGGCCCGCCGCAACCCGCACGAGGACCTGCCGCTGGAGGTCGCGGTCGCGGCGACAGAGACCATTCAGCACACGATCGCGGTCAACCCCAATCGGGCTGGCAAACCACTCGACGAACCCTTCGACGGCTTCCACTCCGCCCGCCGCGGCACGTACCGGATCATCTACCGGATCAACGAGGCCAAACGCGTCGTGGAGATCCACTCGATCCGCCACCGGCGCGACGCCTACCGCTTCTAGGGCCACGTCTGGGAATTGCGCTTCATTGGGCTGGCCTGCCCATTCGTAGCAGTAGCGGACCACCGGCGATGGTCACCGACTGGTTCGCATGGTGGTGCCTCCGGCCAACTTTTTCCACAGGTCAGCGGCCCTTCATGGGCCTGTCGTCTTTGCGCGCGTGGCCGCACAGCAGTGGCCGCCTACCCAGGTCAGGCAGGCTTGACGGAGGTCTGTCGTTGCAGCTTGGGCTCTGGCCGGCCGGTGCTGTCACCGCAGGGCAGCGAAAGCTGGCCACCGCTCGCCGTGGAGGCGTCCCCGGCACTTGTCGCGTCATCGTCCATCGGACTGCTGCCCAGGGTTGGCGCGAGCCCCGACGGGCCCGCAGTGGTCGGCGTCGGGGTGGTGCCGGCTTGGCAGGTGACGCAGAACTGGACCACGGGCCGGAGCGCCAACTGTTCGATCGGGATGTCGCGGTGGCACCTGACGCAGGTGCCGTAGTGGCCCTGTTCCAGGTAGTGCAGTGCCCGGGCGATGTCGCTCAGGGCTCGTCGGGACGCGGCGGCCAGTGCGGAAGCGGCCTCAAGGCCGGCCCCGTCACCGGACGCCTGGCGGGCCAGCAGCGCCAGTTGGGTGGTGTGTCGCTCGTACTGGTCCTCCAGGACGATGCGCAGCACACCCAGCTCGTCCTGCCTGCTCGCGGCGTACATGACCGGTTTCCTTCCTGGGGAGAATGAGAGCGGGCGGAGCGCCGTGACGCTCCGCCCGCAGTGCCCATCAGTGGGGCCGTGGTGCCGTCGACGACGATGACCCAAGCGCCACGACGAGGTGTCAGCGCAGCGGGTCGAACGGCCGGAGTTCCTCGGGTTGCCGGCCGGTGATGATCTGCTCGGTGAGCAGCCTGCCGGTGAGCGGGCCGAGGGTGATGCCCCACATGCCGTGGCCGCCCGCGGCGAAGACCCGTGGTGAGCTGGTCACGCCGATCAGGGGAAGCCCGTCCGGGGTGCAGGGCCGCGCCCCGACCCATTCGTCGACCCGGGCGTCCAGGTCGGCGCCGCGCAGCAGCGGGCGGGCGGCCTCGGCGATGGCGAGGATCCGGCGTGGGTCCAGCGGTGCCTCGGCGCTACGGAACTCCATCATCCCGGCGACGCGTAGCTGGTCGCCGAGGGGCGTGCACGCCACGCGCTGCGCCGGGAAGTACACGGGTCCGGCGGGAACGTGGTCGACCGGGACGCTGAAGCTGTATCCCCGGCCGGCCTGCACGACGGTCCGGACGCCGAAGCGCCGCGCCAGGTCGCCGAGCCACGTGCCGGTCGCCAGCACCACCGCGTCGTAGCGCTCGTCCGCGCCGTCGGCGGTCACCACCCGGACCGCCGCGCTCTCGTCGCGGATGTCCACCACGTCCGTTCCGGTCACCAGCGACCCCCCGCGGGCGCGGACGGAGTCGGCGAGCGCGTGCACGTAGTGCCCCGGGTTGATGAACCGCTGGTCGTGCAGCCGGATGGCGGCGCCGATGGCGTCCGACAGCGCGGGTTCCACCTCGCGCGCATCGGCACCGGTGAGGACGTCGAACTCGATCTCCTGACCCGCCGCGCGGATGTGCGCCAACTCGTCCAGCAGGACCGACCGTTCGGCCTCGGTCCGGTACGCGGCGATGAACGACTTCGCCTCGTTCGTCATCGACGCGACCCCGCCAGCCGTCAACGCGTCGAACGCCTCGAACGCGCGCCGGTTCATCGGGATGTAGGCGCGCATCGCGATCTGCCACTTCGTGGGGGTGCTGTGCCGGGCGAAGCCGGTCAGGAACCGCAGCAGCCGGAGGTCCGCCCGGGGAGGTACGTAGACCGGCGACGACGGGCTCAGGACGGCGCGCAGTCCGTAGCGCAGCACCGCCGGCTCCGGCAGGGGAGTGGTGATACCGGGGGTGAGCCAGCCGGCGTTGCCCCACGACGCGCCCGCTGCCACCCCCGTACGGTCGAGCACCGTGACCTGCACCCCTCGTTCCTGCAGGAACCAGGCGGTGGCCAACCCGACCATGCCGGCGCCGACGACCGCGACGCGTTGGGGGGAAGGCGGGGAACTCATGGCAGGCATCCGACTCTCTCCTTCAGGGCACCTGGGATCCGACCCATCCTGTCCCCGGCGTGACCGAACGTCATTGTTCGGGCCGGCCAATCCTGATCATGGCGATTGGCCTGCTGGGACAACGTGCAGGCATAATTCAGCCATGATCACCAGCGCTGGCGTGGCGGATGCCGTGGGCGCCGCACTGCTCAAGATCGTCGTGCCCGCCGATGACGCGGAGGTCCGCGACGTGACCATCGCGGAACTCGACGACGCACCGACCGGCCAGAGCGGCGACCTGGTGCTGGGTGCCGGTATCACCACGCCCGAGCAGGCTCTCGCCGTGATCGAGCGCTGCGCCGCGGTTGCCGCGGCCGGCCTCGTCCTCAAGCCTCCGCTGGCCGCCCATCCGCTGGTGACGGCGTCGGCCGCCGAGCGCCACCTGACGCTGGTCGAGTTGCAGAGCCACGGATCCTGGGCGCAGCTCGTCTGGCTGCTGCGCGGGGTGATCGATCGAGCCGCCGCGCCCGGCTCGCCCGAGACCGGTGAAGCCGGCGTATACGACGAACTGTTCGCCCTCGCCGACGCGACCGCCGCCGCACTCGACGCGCCGGTGACGATCGAGGACGCCCAGTACCGGGTGATCGCCTACTCATCCCGCCAGGACCGCACCGACCCGGCACGCGTCTCGACCATCGTCGGACGCCGGGTGCCCGGCGACGTGATCGCGTACTTCCGCTCCCGCGGTGTCTTCCGCAAGCTCGCGAGGGGCAGTCAGCTGATCTTCGTGCCACAGGGTCCGGACGGCACCCTGCCCCGCGTCGTCATCCCGATCCGCGCAGGAGGTGAGCTGCTCGGCTCGATCTGGGCCGTGGTCGAGGGCCCCGTGCCGCAGGAACGGCTGCGCGATCTCCAGGCTGCCGCCTCGGTGTTGGCCATGCACCTGCTGCGCCTGCGGGTGCACGCCGATGTCGTCCGACGGGTGTCCGCCGACCGGCTACGGGCCGCCCTGCGGGCCTCCGGGCGGACAAGCCGCGAAGACCTGGGCCTGCCTGACGGCCCATGGCGGGTGATCGCGCTCGGCGCGCACAGCGGGACGGGGGAGATGGTGCACAACCTGGCCCTGTGGGAGTCCATTACCCGTCGGCACGGCTGGCGCCAGCCGCTGATCACCGACGTCGGAGACCTGCTGTTCGCCGTCGTGGTCGACGCCGGCGAGTCGGCGGGCTCCTGGCGGTGGCTGGAGCGGCTGATCCACGACATCGCCGCGCACGACCCGGGGTTGCGGGCGGCCTCGGGGAGCATCGCCCCGCACCTGACGGACCTGCCGCGCTCCCGCGTCGAGGCGGCGGAACTGCTCGCCCTGCACGACTCGCCCCAGCAGCGAGGCCCGGTCCTTCGGTTCGAGGACCTCTGGGCCGAGGTCGTCGTACACCGGGTGGCCGCCGCAGTGCCACAGGTCGACCTGCTCGTCGGCGGACCACTGCCCGACCTCGTCGCCCACGACCGCAGGCGCGGTACAGACTACGTCGCCACCATCTCCGCGTGGCTCGACCAGCAGGGTGACCCGCAGAAGGCCGCCCGAGCACTGCATGTCCACCCCAACACCCTCCGGCACCGGATGCGTCGCCTCGCCGAGGTCGTCACCATCGACCTCGAGTCACCACGAACCCGGCTGGCGTTGCAGATCCAGCTCGCGGCCCTCCGCGCCGGGGCCCTTGCGCAACATCACGGGTGAGTGGCGCCTCATGTGAGCCACCGGCTGAACGGGCGGCGTCCGGCTATGCCCTGAACGGCTCGCCTCGCCGAGGGGCTCTTCGAGTGTCGCCGGCCTGCCCGGGGGTGAGCAGGATCGACAACGGCCGGCCACGTCCGTCAACGGCCAGGTGGACCTTCGTACTCAACCCACCTCGGGACCGGCCGATGGCCTTGCCATCTTGCGCACCAGGCGTCGCCGGACTCGTTGGAGAGCCCCCTATTTGCGGGCGCCAGCGGCATGCTGGTGCGCCCGCACGATCGACGAGTCGACGCTGATCGTCCACTGCACCGGTGTGCCGTCGTCATGCACCTGCGCCACGGCGAGGACCGATCCCACGTGCCGTCCGCCGTCCAGCGGCGCAGCCGCTCGTGGCAGGTCTTCCACGGTCCGAAGCGTTCGGGCAGATCACGCCACAGCGCGCCCGTACGCAGCTTCCACAGGATCCCGTTGATGACTTGCCGGTGATCCCGCCACCGCCTCCGCGCACCGCCAGGCTCGGGAAGCGGCGGCGCCATCACTGCCCACGCCTCATCAGTCAACTCACCACGACGCATCACCGGCACATCGTCAACGATCAACCTCTACAGACGGGGCACGTGTACCTCGAGCTCGCTGACGCGACGCCCGCCTGGGCCGCGCCGCCGTAGTAGCGCGTTAGACTCGCCGGCCATGGGACTCCTCACCTTCAGCATCAACGTCACCCTGGACGGTTGCGTCGACCACCAGGAGGGGATCGCCGACGATGAGACGCACGCCCGTTTCACCCGTCTTTTGGACGAGTGCGGGGCGATGCTGTGGGGTCGCGTCACCTACGAGATGATGGAGGGGTACTGGCCAGCCGTCGCCCGCGGCGACCAGGAGGCGCCGCCGGCCATGCGCGAGTGGGCGGTCAAGCTGGAGGCCAAGCCCAAGTACGTGGTGTCGTCGACGCGCAAGGACTTCTCGTGGACCAACAGCCACCACATCGCCGACGATCTGCGCGAGAGCGTGCAGAAGCTCAAGGACGCGACCCCGGCCGGGGTCCTCCTCGGAAGCGGCAAGCTCGCGACCGAGCTCGACCGGCTGGACCTGATCGACGAGTACCAGCTGCTCGTCCATCCCAGGATCGCCGGCCACGGCCCGACGCTGTACCAGGGCGGACTGCCCGGCACACGCCAGCTCGAGCTGCTCTCGGCGGAGCCGCTCCGCAACGGCGCGGTGGCCATGCACTACCGCCGCGCGCGCTGAATCACAGAAGTCCATCGCCGCCAGCTCACCGGCAGCACGGTGTCCTCTCGCGCTCGCCGCGCAGCGCCGAACGACTCCTCGAAGGCGAGGACGTCTTCGAAGAGCCGGTCGAGGGCTCCGTGGATGTCGCCAGCGGCGCAGCGGACCATGGCCCGTCCACCATGCCCGCTGTCGGCGTGCAGTCCAAGCGGGCGAGCGGGAACCGTTGCAGATCGTGCAAGGGTTGATCGCGTCGCGCTGGCGACTCTGAGCCTGGATCCACCGATCAATAGCGGCCGGCTTGGTGTGTCCGAATAGGAGAGTGCTTTCTGACTTGGGAAGATCGAAGATGCTGAGACTCCATCTGACCAGGTGAGGGGGGACCTCTCAACTGAGGCCACTACACACCCCCGCTGTCGTGACCGCCACGCTCGATGATCCAAATCTCGTGTCGCGGGCCGGGCTGGAGCCGGTGATGCGGCTGGCTGAGCAGGCCGACCTGCACAAGATCGTGACCGAGAAGGTCCAGGTGCCCACCGACAAAGGTGCCAACGCGGCGGGCAAGGTGGCCACGATCGTGGCAGGGATGCTGGCCGGGGCGGACTCAATCGATGACATGAACGTTGTCCGCGACGCGCGCACCCGCTCGCTGTTCGGCGCCGTATATGCCCCGTCGACGTTGGGCTCATTCCTGCGCGCCTACCACCCACGGCCACGTGCAGCAGTTGCACTCAGCCGCCCGGGCGCTGCTGGCCGGCTTGGTCGGCCCGGGGGCGGCTGCTGGCCGGGGCCGAGCAGGTGTGCTTCGTCGACATCGACTCGATACTGCGGCGGGTCTATGGCAAGACCAAGCAGGGCGTCGGGTTCGCCCACGCCAAGGTCGGCGGGTACAACGTGCTGCTGCGCGGCTACAACCCGCTGCTGGCTACTCTGTCCACCCTGATCGCGGCACCCGTCGTGGCGGCGGTGCGGCTGCGCGGCGGGAAGGCCAGCTCGGCCGCGGGGCGGCGTCGATGGTGGCCGAGGCGGTCGTCACCGCGAAGTCGTGCGGCGCTACCGGGCTGATCATCGTCCGGATGGACCCGGCGTTCTACGCCAAGAAGGTGGTCCGGGCCTGCCGGCGGGCCGGGGCCCGGTTCTCGGTCACCGTCCGCATGGACGCAGCAATCAAACGCGCCATCGCCACCATCGGCGAGGACGCGTGGGTGCCCATCCGCTACCCGCAGGCGATCTGGGACGAGGACGAACAACGGTGGATCTCCGACGCGCAGATCGCCGAGACCCGCTACACCGCCTTCGCAGGCACGAAGTATGAGATCACCGCGAGGCTGATCGTGCGCCGCGTCAAGCGGCGCAACCCCAAGCACAAGGCCGGCCAGGACGAGCTGTTCGCCCTGCGGCGCCACGCCATCTTCACCGACTCCCCGTTCACCCTCGTCCAGGCCGAGGCCCAGCACCGCGGCCATGCCGTCATCGAACAGGTCAACTCCTCAGACCTCGTCGACGGCCCGCTGGCCCACCTGCCCTCAGGCGATTCAACGCCAACGCGGCCTGACTGGTCTGCGCCGCCATCGCCCACCACACTGTGGGTCGGCTCGAAGCACACGGTGTCGGACTCTTAATCCGCGGGTTCGGGGTTCGAGTCCCTGGCGGCGCACCAACGAGCGAGGCCCTGACCTGGTGGTTCACACCGGGTCGGGGCCTTTTTCGTGTGCACGGGCGGTGGGTGGTCGCTCGGTGGGTGCTCGGGAGCCGGTGGACCAGGGTGGCGGTGGTGGGACACGGCGCGGTGCTCCGGGACGCCGCTCGGTGACTGCCGGCGCGGGATGCTCGCGCGGCCGGGAGTTGCGGCTGTCGGTGGTTCCGGATCGGTTCGGTGGGCGGTTCCCGAATGGGGCTCGGGCCGAGCTCCGGTGATCTTGGCCAGCCTCATCCTTGCCGAGACATGCTGGCCCGAGCGCACCGCGAGATGTGCTGGCCTCGCTGCCGGGAAGCTGACACTGCACCCGAGTTCTGAATCTGAGAAGGTGTGCCCGCACGAGTCGGACTTGCGTGGACGGAGCCACCCCCGTTGATCATTTTAGATACCAACATCCTCTGGGGCATGAAGCCAGACAGCAGTACCGCGGATCTCCTCCGGGCGCTCAAGGCAGCCGGAGTACGTGTCGCTGTCCCGTGGGTGGTCTTGGAGGAACTGGCCTCACACCGGGCTCTCGCGTACGCCGACGCTCACGCTAGGGCGACCTCGACGCTGAACGAGCTGAAGGCACATGTTCCGTGGGGAGGAGTGCCCAGTCTCGGCCGCGTCGACACGGAGCGGCACCGGACACACTGGCGAAACATGTACCGGCAAATGGTCGAGGTCATCGAGCCGAGCGTGGAGGTACTGCGGAACGCGCTCTTCCGGGAGTCCAACGTCCTCGCGCCGTGCAAGCGGGTCGGCCAGAAGGGCGACAAGACTGGTTCCCGGGATGCTGCAATCTGGCTGACGGCCATCGAGTACGCACGTCACCACGAGGACGAAACGGTCTACTTCGTTAGCGAGAATACGAAGGACTTCGGCGACGGCACGAAGTACCTGGAGCCGATGAAGAGCGACCTCGCGAGCATAGAGGACCGCTTCTCTCACTTCACCGCGCTGGACGCCGTGGTGGAGCGCTTCGCGAAGCCGGCCGAGGTCGACCCAGAATTCCTCCCTGCTCTCCTGGCAGGCAAGGACTCGATCGAACTGCTCACGGACGCGCTGTCCGAACATCTGCCAACGTTCGCCCACAAGAACGACTCGGGATGGATGAGGGCAGGTCTCGCCTATACCCGACTCGGGGACGGCGAGAACGCGGGGGAAATGCTTGCCGGGTCGAGGTGGTTCTTCTCGCCCTCGGTCACCTTCGATGGTGTCTCGGACGTGACTGCCCACAGCATCGGCGGACAGGACTGGTACATGGCCACGGTCCGATTGATCGCGTCCGGCTTGATGGCGCTGCCCGGACCAAACCTCATCCCCGCGGCGAACGCTCTGGAGGCCCGCGTACTCGTGACCCAGGACGAGACTGGCGCACGCCCGTCGGTCCTGCGATGCAAGCCTCCCCGTGCACTTACGGCCGAGGAAGTCAGCCGGGTCCCGAGCGCGGAGGTCAACCAACGACAGGAGTTGGCAGCGCGATTCCTATCCAACCGGCCGTCAAGGCAAGGCTCCCCCGCGACATCAGAATTTCCGCAGCCCGGCTCTCCAGTCGACCTTTTCTCTTCTCTGTCCACGTGGGCCATCGCTGCCTGGATGGTGCGGGATATGTTGAAGTAGCGCCTTCCCGTGGCATCCTCGGGCGGCGTATCCTTTATGACCGATGTGCAGTTGAGGCGGTCCGGAGAGGCTGGAGTAGCGGGCCGTTCCTATAGTGAAGTTATGCGATGCACAGCGCCCAGCCGGGGCCACCGCACCTCCAGCGGTGCCGCCGCTTGTCCCGTCCATGGCCGATCGTCGTACCGGTCCTACACGTCCTACCCGTCCCCGTCCAACTACGCTTCGTCAAGCTCGTCGCGCAGCGGAGGCGGAAGCGGGTCCTCTGCGGGCGGCAGTGGGAGTCGGTCGGCGCGGCCTCGGTGGTCGCCAGCTAACTCGCCCGTTGCCTACACCTCTAACGAGGTCGCGGCGCTGGACCGCTATCGCAGCAAGGTCGAGGCGGTAGGACCTCGAGCCAAGTCGTACGACCTGTTTCTTTGTCACGCCTGGGACGATCGGCGTGGGATCGCGACTGAACTGCACAACCTCCTCGAAGCCGCGGATGTGTCGGTCTGGTTCAGCGAGAGGGACATCATCCTTGGCCAGCCGTTCATGCGGGAGATCGACAAGGGCTTAGCCAAGACACGCATCGGTCTCGTGCTCATCACGCCTGCACTTCTCAGGCGCGTCGAGAGCGGCGGGGTGTCCGAGAAGGAACTCTCGGAACTGCTGTCTCGTGACCTGCTGATCCCTGTCGCACATGGGGTCACTTACGAGGAGATAAGGTCGGTCAGCCCGCTACTCGGCTCCCGCAACGGGCTGAGCACAGAGGAGGACTCCCTAGAGAGCATCGCTAAGAAGATCGCCGAACTGATCGCCGTGTAACGTACCGGCGCTACTGGGCGAGTCTTCAGCATTGCCTTCATGTTGATCAGGACGCGTGAGTGTCGTGGGTCGGGTGAGGATCGGGCATACGTATCTGCTGCGCGTGGGTGACTAAAGTCAGAGGGATAGTTGCTCCAACGGAAACACCAGTGTTGATGTGTGAAGCCCTTCTTGCGCAGTCAATTACATAGATGGTCTTACGTCTGATGGATCCGGGTGCCAGTCACGTGGCCTTTCGGCTCGCGGTCGATGGGCATGTTGCGCCGAGCTCGTGAGGAAGTCGAGAGGGGCGCAGTGCTCCAATACTTCGTTCTCGACCGCGCTGAGCTGGCCGTATACATCGAGAAAGCTCGCGCGTAGGTCTGGGCGGTGGGGCCAGACCCGAGTGGCGAGTCGTACGAGGTCGCGGGCGGGTAGGTCGTAGCGGGTGTGCTCGAAGTCGATCAGCCTGACGGCTCCGTCATCGCCGTAGATCAAGTTGCGGGGCATGAAGTCGAGATGGCAAGGAAGGGCAGGCAGGGGCGCCAGGTCTCGGAGGGCTTGCATGTGCGCGCGTACCTCGGCCCGGCGGGCGGCGGTAATGCGGTCCCCGGCCTGGTGGATCCAGTACTCGGCGCGTTCTGCGAGCCAGGCCGTCCAGTCTGGTTCGAGGCGGGGTGGTCCGGCGGCGTGCAGTGTCTTGAGTAGTTGTCCTGCCTGCTGGTAGGCGCTTTGCTCGGCGGCGGGGTCGAGTTGTCGCTCGTTGAGCGGAACGCCGGATACTGCGGTGATGACGATGGCTGGTGGGTCGTCGGTTGTCGCGAGCAGTCGGGGTGCCCTGTCTCCGAGGGCGGGAACCCAGGTTCGGTAGGCGTGAACTTCCTGGTGGTGTCGTTCCAGGCTGCGGTGGATCTTGACTACAACGTCTCCATGAGCGGCCGTCGAGGCTCGGAGCGCGCGAGTGCCGGCGTGCCCGGGGTGCGAGGTCACGACCTTGGCATCGGCGTCGAGGAGCCGTTGGCAGAGCGCGAGGTGAACGTTGGCGTCAGTCATGGCGGGGTTGGAGGTGTCGGGTGTCGTTGTGGCTGACGAGTTGCCAGATGGTGCGGCCGAAACGGTTGGTCGGTCGCTGCCACCGGGTGACGGAGGCGTGGTCGGTGACGAAGCCGAGCCGCAGGCACGCGTTCCGGGGGAGGCCGAGGAGCAGAGTGTGGGCCGCTTCGATGGTTTCGCCGTGGGCGGCGATGAGGATTCGTTCACCTTCGTGGCGGGTGAGGATCTTTTGCAGTGCGGCGGTCGCCCGGTAGAGGTACTCGTTCCATGTCTCGGAGCCGGAGGCGTACGGGTGGTCGGGTCTGTGTTGAGGCGGTCCCTGGAAGTAAGTCTTGATGTCGGCCCAGGGTCGGCCGTCGGCGTCGCCGTGGTCGGGGCCGCGGAGGTCTGGGTCGATGGTGGCGGGCAGGTGCAGAGCGCGAGCGATGATCTCGGCGGTCTGGGTGACGCGGAGTCGGGGTGTGGCGTAGAGGGCGGCATAGCGCTGGTGGGCGTGTTCGGCGGCCAAGCGGGCGGCCAGTTGCTCTGCCTGGTTCCGGCCGAGGTCGGTGAGGCCGGTGCAGCCCTGCTCGCCGCCGACGATTCCGGCGACGTTGCAGCAAGCCTCGCCGTGCCGGGCGATGACGAGTTCGGTTGTCGGAGTCATCCGGAGGGATCCTTGTCAGGTCGGTTTGGTGAGGAACGGGTCGGGCCAGGGCCGGACTGTGGGCCAGGGGTGCCGGTAGCCGTTGCGGCTGAGATATCGCAGAGTCAGCAGGTGGTGCAGCTCCGCGTACCGCTTCAGGTCGGCCAAGCTGCAGATCTGGGGCGTGACAGCGACGCGGTAGGCGCGCAGACAGCGAGTGATCGATCGGTCGGCGAGGCGGCCGTAGGTCATGGATGCGGTGACCAGGAGGCCGGCCAGGTCGTAGCCGAAGGGCGCGAGCGTCAGGTCGTCGAAGTCGACGACGGCGACCTCATTGCCGTCCGCAAGATAGTTCCGAACGTTCGGGTCTTTGTAGAACGTCACGGACTCCCCGGCTCGGTCGAGTACGGCGTCGATGATCGATCCGTGGATGCCCGCGGCAGCTGCGGCGAGGTGTAGCGGCGCCCGACGCGGGCTGGTGAAGTCGGGGATCACGAGTCCGGTAGAGGTGGCGTGGGGTCGATCGAGGCGGGCGGCCTGAAGCTCATCTCGGTGTGCGGCAGCGTGGAGTCGGCCCAGTGCTGCTGCGGCTCGAGGAAGGTCTTCGACGTCCGGCGCGCGCCCCGACAGCCGTTCGAATACGAGATGCCGGGTGCCCAGGGCGACGAGCGCGGGTAGGCGCACGCCAGAGCCCAGCCCAGCTAGTGCCGTGACCACGAACGTTGACGGTGTTGGTCAGGCTGCGCGGGTGGCGGGTTGGCCCCAGCGTCGTTGTCGTTCGCTGCGGATGCGGGC
>NZ_JBFAID010000081.1:0-21780 GCF_040654475.1 Micromonospora sp. NPDC050686 | reverse complement strand
CCCGTATCCGTCCCGCCCCCGCAAGTGAATGGCACAACGTGAGGGTTGCGTGTTGCGTCGGGGTGGGAGAGTGCGGGATCGAGCATCTTGGCGAGTGCTCGACGATCGATCTTGCCCGCGCGGTTGAGAGGCATCTCGTCCAGCCAGACGTAGACGCGTGGAATCATCGGCGCGGGTAGCCAATTACCCAGTTGGCTCGTGATCAGCTCGTCGGATCGCCGTTCGCCGACCAGATAGGCGACGATGGCCGCGCCGCCCGGGGTGTCCTCGCGCAACAGTGCTGCCGCGTCGACCACGCCTCGGCATGCGCGCAGGTTGTGCTCGACCTCGCCGATCTCAACCCGGTACCCACTGATCTTGATCTGGTCGTCGATTCGGCCGACGTACACGTAGTACCCGTCCGGCTGAAGCCGAACGTTGTCCCCGGTGGCGTACATGCGCTCGCCGGGCCTCTCGGCGAACGGGTCCGGGAGGAACGAGGCCGCCGTGCGGCCGGGATGGCCGAGATAGCCTCTGGCAAGACCGGCGCCGGCCAGGTACATCTGGCCGGTGTCGCCGGCCGGGACGGGGTTCAGCTCCTCGTCGAGGACATAGGTTCGCACGTTGCGGATCGGGCGCCCGATGGGGACCCACTGCGGGGTCGAGGCGTCGCAGGGATACCACGTCGCGGCCACCGAGGCCTCGGTCGGGCCGTAGCCGTTGTGGACGACCAGCGAGTCGTTGCTGCCCAGGTCCGGCCCGTCGAGTTGGGACCCGCCGGTGATGACCAGGCGCACGCCGGCCGCGGCCAGCCGGGGAAGCAGGGACGTCCCGTACGGCCCGAGCACCGCGGCCGGGACTTCCAGCGCGGTCACGCCGAGCGCGCGGACGGTGCGCAGGATGCGGTTGGCGGGCAGGTCGCCGCCGTCGGCGATGGCGACGCAGGCGCCGAAGCAGAGCGGCATCAGGCAGTCGTGCATGGTGCTGTCCACGGTGAGCGCGGTCGTCCACAGCATCACGTCGTCGGTCCTGATCAGGTCGATGTCCTCGAACGAGGCGATGATCAGGTTCAGGATGCCTTCGTGCGGCACGCCGACGATCTTGGGCCGCCCGGTCGAGCCCGACGTGGTGAGCGCGTATGCCAGGTCGAGCGGCCTCGGCGAGGGGAGCTCCGTGGCGGCGAGGCTGTCGTGGCCCGTCTGCGGGCCGGTTACGTCAATGAGCTGGGCGTCGGGCAGCCAGTCGACCGGCGCGGTAGCAAGGACGCGTCCGCAGCCGACGTCGTCGAGCACCCCGCGATTGCGCAGCGGCGGATCGTCGGGGCTCATCGGCAGACACGCCGCGCCGCTTCGCAGGATGGCGACGATGCCGATCAACGCGGCCGGGCAGTGCCGCGCGATGAGACCGACGATCGGTCCGGCGTCGTCGGCCACCAGCTGCCGCGCGAGTCGCGCCGACAGCCGATCGAGCTCGGCATAGGTCCACGAGCGTGCCGGGGTCCGGATGGCCGTGGCCGCCGGCCGGTCGCGAAACTGGCGCTCCAGGAGATCGACCAGGGTCCGTGCACCCGCGGTCCGGGCCGACCGTCGAGAATCCTGCACCACAAGCACCACCTATCGACTAAGTTTGGTCGCCCAGCGACCAGCGGATCGCATCGGGGAGCATCGACTCCCACGCCGCGTAGGTGTGGCCGCCTTCCCCGATCGCGCTTCGTACGACATGTCCGTCGGCCGCGAGCTCGTCGGCTGTGCGTTCGGTCGCTTCCACCAAGCTGAGTCCGTCGTCGAGGATGATGTCCTTCTCCTCCCGGCTCGCGGACAGGAAGAACCGCGACCCGCCTCTCGACCGGTCGGGCCTCGCCGGGCCGAGCCGATGTTCGCTCAGCGGGCCGGAGATGGCCACGGCGCCGTGGAAGCGATCCGGCCGGCGCAGCGCGGAGCGGATCGCCGTGACCGCCCCCAGACTCGCGCCCACCGCGACGGCGCGGCCGACCGGCCGGTTCCCGAGCCAGGTGCGCAGGTAGGGGAGCAGCTCGTCGGCGAGCGCGTCGACGATCCCGTCGTCGAGGAGCTCGCTGCGGCGGGCCGACCACTCGCTCGGACTCAGGAATATCGCCGCGGTGGTGGGGATCCGATCCTGGAGGGAGAGCCGGTCCAGAATCGCCGGCAGGCGCATGATCTCCACGAACTCGGAGCCGTCGAGGACGAGCAGCAACGGGAGGTCGGCATTCTTCCGGAGCGGGTTCTCGGTGGAGATGAACAGATCCACGCGTCGGCAGCCGGCGAGCTTCTCGCCGCGCCAGGTTCGCTGGACGAGCCGGTCCTCACGCGAGGCCGCGCTGAGGTCGGGCAGGCTCTCACGCAGGATCGCGGCCGCGTAGCTCGCAGGCGTCCGATATTCCAGCATCAGCTGCAACGGCACCTCGCGGCCGAGTTCGCGGCGGACCGTCGCGGTCGCGCGCGGCACCAGCAGGGAGTGCCCGCCCTGGTCGAAGAAGTCGTCGGAGGCCGAGAGCGGCCTGCCGAGCACGGCGGACCATGCCGCGACGACCCGTGCTTCGAGCCCGGTCGCGGGCGGCAGGTCCACTCCGGCGCGCGTGGTGGCGGTGGTGACCGGTGGCAGCGCGGCGCGGTCGAGCTTGTTGTGCGCGGTCAGGGTGAATCGGGGGATCGTGACGAAGTGGTCCGGGCGCATGTACGCGGGCAGTGTTTCGCGGAGCATGTCGCGCAGCGCCCCCACGTCCACCGACCTGGCCGTCACGATGTAGGCGACCAGCGCGGGGCCGGTCGCCAGGGTGGCCCGGACGACCGCCGCCGCGGTGATGTCGGGATGGCGCAGCAGGGCGTGTTCGACCTCGCTGGTCTCGATCCGGAAGCCACGGATCTTGACCTGGTGGTCGGTGCGGCCGAGGAAGTCGATGGCTCCGTTCGGCAGGTAGCGGCCCAGGTCTCCGGTGCGGTACATGCGCGACCCGGGCGGCCCGAAGGGATCGGGAACAAACGACGCCGCGGTCAGGCCGGGGCGGGAATGGTACCCCCTGGCCAATCCGTCGCCAGCCAGGAAGATCTCGCCGCGCATGCCGACCGAGACCGGCTGGAGGTGCTCGTCGAGGATGTAGGCACTCGTGTGTGGGATGGGGCGGCCGATCGGAACTCTGCCCGACCACGGCCTGCCTTCGAACACGGTGGCCAGCACCGTGCACTCGGTCGGACCGTACGACGCCACGACCCGGCAGCCGGGTAGGAGTCCCTCCACCAGGGCGAAGCTCCTCGGGTTGACAACGTCGCCGCCGACGACGAGCTGGCGCAGCCCGGACAGGATGTGCGGATCCTGCTCGACGAGGATGTCGAGCTGCGGAGAGACCAGCTTGAGCGTGGTGACCTGGTGTTCGCACAGGACATCCCGCAGACCGTCGAGGAGGGATCCGGGATCGGCGACCACCACCCGGCCGCCGTGGGCCAGCGGTGCCCATTCGAGCACGGCGACATCGAATGTCAGCGGACCGGTCTGGAGAAACACCGATCCCGGGCCGACCTCGAGATAGTGCGGTGCGCCTTCCACCAGTCGGCTCAGGGCTCGATGTGAGATCGCCACCGACTTGGGGTTTCCGGTCGATCCGGATGTCGATATCAGGTAGGCCAGACTGTCCGGAGCCGGGAGAGTCGGAAGATTGTCGGTGGCGTATCCGGTCAGGTCCGGGCTGCCGTCACCGATCGTGAGAACCGGCGTCTCCATCGAGGGCAGGCGGGCCAGAAGCGGTGAGCCGACGATCATCAAGACGGCGGCGGCATCCGACATCAGGAGGCGGATCCGATCGGCTGGGAAGTCGGGGTCGACGGGCAGGTACGGTGCGCCACATTTGGCTAGCGCGAGCAGCACCACGAATCGTTCGACGGTGCGTTCCAGGCAGACGCCGACCACCTTCTCCGGTCCGACGCCCAGGGTTAGCAGGTGTCGGGCCAGCCGGTTCGCGCGTTCGTTCAGCTGCCCATAGGACAGCGGGCCGCCGTCGCCGACCACCGCCGGCGCGTCCGGCGTGCGGGCAGCCCGGGTCTGCAGACGTTCGACAACGGTGGTCCCGGACGCCGGAGTCCGATCGTTGCCGCGCCGCAGCAGCGTGCGGTCGGCCCGGGTGAGCAGGTCGAAGTGGCGCATCGGCGCGTCCGGCGTCGCCACGCCCTGTTCGAGCGTGCGGATGTAGCGGTCCGCGAGCGTGGCGATCGTGGCCCGGTTGAACAGCGCGGTCGGGTACACGAAGGTCGCCCGCAGCCGCCCCTCAACGATCCGAGTGGTGAGCGAGAGGTCGAACCTGGCAGTCACCGGCAGGTCGGGTTCCCACCACACCGGCGCGTCTGGATCCTCGGCCAGGTCATCCCGGTCGCCGGCGTGATTCACGACGACGTCGAAGATCGGATTCCGGTGCGCCTCCGACCCGGCGTTGAGCGCACCCACGATCTGCTCGAGCCGCGCGTCCTGGTGCGCGTCCGCGGCCATCCAGGCGTCCCGGGTTCGGGTGATCGCCTCGCGAAAGGTCAGCTCCGTCGTGGTCAGGTCGACCCGCAGGATCATGGTGTTGATGAAGAACCCGATCAGATCTCGCAGGTCCGGGTGTGTCCGGTCGGACACGATGGCGCCGATGACGACGTCGGACTGGCCGCAGAAGGCCCGGAGCGTCGCGACGAACGCGGCACTGACCACCATCGCCGGGCTCGCGCGCGTACGCCAGGCCAGGGCGGTCATGGCCGCCGTGGCCTCCCTCGGCAGCTCGAGGACGACCGTCTCGCCGACCGCGTCGATCGCCGTGGGCCGAGGCAGATCCAGGGGCAGTTCCAACGGTTCGTAGCCGGCCAGCGCCTCGGTCCAGTAGTTCAGCTGGGATCGGAGCAGGTCGTCGGTCAGGAAGTCGCGCTGCCACCTGGCGTAGTCGCCGTACTGGACGGGCAGCCCCGGAAGGCGCGGTGTCCTGGCCGTCAAGGCCGCCTCGTACAGCTCGAACAGATCCCTGGCGAAGACGTCCATCGACCACCTGTCGGTGATGATGTGGTGCATCGTCACCAACAGGCCGGGCCCGTCGACCAACTCCGCGGCCACCGCTCGAAACAGCGGAGGCCGCGCCAGGTCGAAGGGCCGCACGGCAGCCTGTTCGACGGCTTCCTGCCAGTCGGGGCCGGCCCAGACGAGCGGGATCTCGACATGGTCGACGATCTCCTGGGTGACCGCCCCGTCCGGCGACATGAGGAACTTCGTCCGCAGGATCTCGTGGCGCCGCACCAGGGCGTCGAGGGCGGCGAGCAATGCCTCGCGGTTCACCTCCGCCGGAAACCGCCAGCCACAGCTGATGTGGTACTGGTCGTGCGACGAGTCCAGTTGGCGCAGCCACCACATTCGCTCCTGTCCCGCCGACAACGGGAATTCGCTCGCCGTGCTGTCGCGAAACGGTGGGATCGGGTTCCTCGGGCGCGACTGGCGTGCCGGCACTGCTACCCCCAAACTCGTGCCTATTTGCGCGAACTCTCAACCGCCGCGGATATCGTGTTGATGCTGCGGAAGGTCGCCTCCTTGAGCGCTTCCTCCGGCAGCTCGATCTCGAACGTGTCCTCGATGGACAACATCAGACCCAGGCAGGTCAAGGATGTCATGCCGAAGCTCCAGAGATTATCGTCAGGGCGAAGATCCTGGCTGTACCCATTCAGGTTGAGCTGCTTCGTCACGAGGCTGCGAACGGTGTCCGCGACAGATGGTTGATAAGCGGGCATTGCTACCGCGTCCCCACGGTGCCGGTTGTGGCCCCAGCCGGTTGGGCCACGTCGCCATCGCCCTTGAAGGTACGCAGATAGCGCGCGACACGACGTGCACCATGCAGGTTCCCCTGTGCGTACCAGAGAATGTCGGGGCCCAGGCCGTAATCGACGCCGAGTTGCTCATAGGTCTGCACGGCCATGTTCCGGTAATAGTCGGTGAGCTGTGAGGTCGTCATCTGTGGTGCGGCCTGCGCGCCGGTCTCGAACCAGGCGGCAAGGCTGTGTGTGACATATTCATCGATCGACCATTCGACGGTCCTGGTCGCCACTGGCTTACGCATCGGCTGGAAAATCGAGTCGATGATTCCGGCCTTTCCCTGCAGTTCATTGGCGACGTGCTCGGCCAGCAGGGGCGCACAGTGGAAACCGTCACGGTAGGTGCCCGTCATCAGATAAAGGCCCGAGGGTGGCATCCAGCCGACCAACGGGAATCCGTCGAGCGTGACGGGGCGGTTGCCGGCGCACCATTTCGTGACCTCGTGGATGGCTGCCCGCTCGTCGAGCTGGTGCATTGAGTACTGGGCCAAGAAGCGGACGTCGGCCATCCAGGTGACACTGGAGATGGTGTTCACCAAGCGGTTGGTCGCGCCGTAGTACTCCAGCCCGCCGCCTTGCGGCACCACGTGCAGTCCGCAGGCGAAACCGCGATTCGGCGTCCGAACCACGCTGGTGAACGGTTCACCCCCCGTCCGCTTGGCGATCATCGCGAAGCCGAGCCCCGGAAAGGTCGGCATCAGATCGGGCACGTCGAACACGGTTCGCACCAGCGACTCGCTGTGGATGCCGGCGGCCACGACGACAGCGCCGGCTTCGATGAGATGGCCGTCGTCCAGCTCGACCGCGGTCACCGCCTCGTCGCTGCCGACCAGCCTCCGTACCGTCTGATCGAGAAGGATCGCTCCGCCATGCCGCAATCGGCGTTCCAGCGACGCCAGCACCCCGCGAGCATCCACGGCCCCCTCCGTCGGCAGATGAATGGCGCGCAAAGCGCGCGACTCCGTCCGGGGGTTGTAACCGGGGATGTCGGCCGGGTCTACCTCCTTCCACGGCTTGTCGTACTGGTCGAGAGCGTCGATTATCGCGGCGAAGTTCACCGTGTCCAATTCGGCTCCGACGGAGTTCAGGATGATGTGCGATTCCGTCGTTGTCTGCATCGGCCGGTCGGATGGCGCGAACTCATCGATCCGCCGCAGCGCCTCGGGCCATTTGTCATGGGCGGATATGCCGAGCTCGAACCTCGTCCGCGCGGCGTCGGTCCGCAGCGATTCGGTCGTGGTCTCACCGAAACAGCCGAGCATCGCACCGGCCGCCTGGCTGGCGCCCGTGTCGCGATGACTCGGACCCACTACCACCACTGATCCGACCTGGCGCTCGACCAACTCATCAGCAAGAAACATGCCGAGCGCGCCGTTGCCGATGATCACCACATCAGCCTTGGTCGGCCTCTTGGCGCCAGCGGCGAATACGAGATCAGACGACCTCATGGTCGGATTGGACACCCCGGGCTCCTCAGATTTGGATGATGTCACTCAGCGCGTGATCAGAAGTCGAAGATGTAGAGGCCGAAGTTCCGGTCGGAGACCAAGACGTAGTTCTTTTCACCGATCTTGTGGATTTTGACGCCCCAGAAGTCGATGCCGGGCTCGCGGAAGGCGCCGACCTCCCGCAGGCCATCGCTGCCGTAGCTCAGCACCCGGAGGCCACCGGCGAAGAAGGTCGCGTACACCAGCCGGCGATCGGGGTCGATCGCCACGTGCGACGCCGAGAAGTCGCCGAAGCCGGTGCCGTACCTCGGGTCCTGTGACTCGGGGATGGCGTACGTGTCGATCTGGGTGACCGAGCCGGTGCCGCTGCCCGGGATGTCCGTCTTGTACAGCCGGAGGTAGCCCCAGCCTACGAACTCCGACTTGACATCGGTCGCGCAGATCTCTGGATTGGCCGGTGTCGGGGTGTGGCCGGCGGTCTCCTCGGTTACGTCGGGCACGCCGAGAAGCCGCAGACCCGTCAGGCGGTTGACGAACATCAGCGGGATCGTTCCCCTGGCCGCCGTGGGGAACTGCTGCATAGCGTCCGGCCCCTGATGGTTGAAGATGATGCCCGCGCTGTAGCCGGCCGCGGTGATGGCATCCAGCTTCTCCTGGAACGCGCATCCCGGGGCCGACCCGCCGGTCAGGATCGAGGCGTCACGCTCGATGAGCGCGATCCCGCGCCCGGGCGGCACGGTGCCGGGGCAGCCGGAGCCGACAAAGGTGGGCGTACCAGAGATGGGGTGGTCGGCATTGACCGGTGCCGAACCCGAGCTCCAGGCCGCGACGTACTCGGTGCCGGCGTGCGGGCCCGATGTGATCGTGCCGAAAAGGCGATAGGCTTCGATGTTCTCGTCGGCGCCCACCAGATACTCGGCGTCGGGCGAGAGGTCGTGATGGTTGGCGTTGCCCTCCGGCCAGATCTGTTGCCCGCGCTTGGCACGCTCCTCGTCGAATTCGGCGTACTCGGTCCGGGCAATCAGCGAGACGTTGCCCGGCGTCGGGTCGGTGACGTCGAGCAGCACGTACCCGCCGTCCCAGTAAGTCGCGGTCATGACGTACCGGTCGCCGACCCGGCGTACGTCGACGGCGTGCCCGAACACCGAGATGAGGCCCTTCGAAGGGTCTCCGGTCACATGGAACGGTGCAATCCTCAGGTCAAGGGCGTTGACCATCACCGGGTTACGGGGATCAGTGATCTCCATGATGACGATGTCGGTGGTGGGCTTGTCGGTGACGAAACTGACGTAGGTGCGGCTGGTGGAGCTGTCCGTCCAGGCGCAGGTGTAGTACGCCGCCAGGGCCTGGTCCGCCGGCTCATTGTGCGAATCCGTGTAGTCGCCGGCGTGGGCGGCGAGGAGCTGGGCATTCTCTGGGTCGGAAACGTCCCAGATGTTGATGCCACCCCGCTGGCGCGGCTCGGTCGGATCGGGTGCATCGGCCAGGATGTAGTGTTCGTGGGGGTGGATGAACAGCGCACCACTGAAGTACTCGTTGGCGATCTCGATCACGCACGGACCCTCGCCGACGTAGTTGCCATTCGTGGTCTCGATGAACGCGCTCTCGACCTCGAAGGGCGCTTTCGGGTCGCTGATGTTCATGACGTAGGCGCCTGTCCGCACACACGTCGGATGCCGGTATACCGTGAGGAACGCGTAATCGCCGTAGGCAGCCACGTCCGCGATGTGACGCGCGAGGCCCGCACCCGACGGGTTGGTGACCGTGGCCTTACCCACCAGCGTCACCCCGTACGAGACGGACGGCAGGTGCCCGTCAAGCTCCCGAGCGCGCCAGACGAAGCCCTCGCCCTGGACCACATCCGTGCCGGTCATGTGTGCCTCCCATGTGTGCCTCCCGACCACGCGTGCCGTCCAACCACGCGTGCCGTCCAACGGAAGGATGCCGTCGGCGGCCCCGGGCTGTCCCGTCGCCGGTTCACGTGACTGCGATGCCCCGGGTGGCGCGGCCTAAGGTCCGTCTCAAGCAGAGGGCGAAGCGGGAGACGAACGCGTGGACATCGGTACGCTCGCGACGCTCGTGCCCGCTATTCTCGTGATCATTGTGGTGGCCCGGCTGCTCGGGCTCCTGTGCCGGCGGTTCGGGCAGCCGGAGGTGATCGGCGAGATCGTCGGTGGCATCCTGCTCGGTCCGACCCTGTTCCACGGCGCGATCACCCGTGAACTGTTCCCGACCGACATCCGCCCGGCGCTCAAGGTGCTGGCCACCGTCGGGATCTGCGTCTTCATGTTCCTCGTGGGGCTGCACCTGGCCGACGGCGGCCTGCGCGGGAAGGGCCGCATCGCCGTCGCGCTGTCGCTCGGCTCGATGGTCGTGCCGTTCGTGCTCGGCATCCTGTTCGCGATCGGCATCGTCGGCGACCGGTCCGGCCGGGCCGCGGTTCTCTTCTGCCTCTTCGTCGGTACGGCGATGTCGGTCACCGCGTTCCCCGTCCTGGCCCGGATCCTGACCGACCGCGACCTGATCGACACTCCGATCGGCGGGTTGGCGCTCGCTACGGCCGCGGTCGGTGACGTCCTCGCCTGGTCGATGCTCACGGTCCTGGTCGCCCTCTCTCACGGAAGCACGCTGCCGTGGCAGGTGCTGCTGGTCCTGCCCTTCGTGGTGATCCTCGTCGGGGTGGTGCGACCGCTGCTGGCCAAGCTGGCCGAGCGCACCCCCCGGACCCCGGTACGGAGCCGGGGGGCCAGGGTGAGCCTCGATGCCGGACTGGCGATCGCGATCGCCGCAGCCCTGGTGCTGTCGTGCGCGGCGACCTCGTGGATGGGGCTGCACGAGATCTTCGGTGCCTTCCTGCTCGGTGCGGTCATGCCCCGGACGGGCGCGGCTGCCCTGCGCGCGTACGTGCTGCCGTGGATCGAGCGCATCAACCGAGTGGTGTTGCTGCCCCTGTTCTTCGTGGTCGCCGGTTTCGCGGTCAACCTGTCCGGGATGGACTGGCGGGAGGTGGGCCTGCTGCTGTTGATCCTGCTGGTCGCCATCGGCGGCAAGATGGCCGGCGTCTTCGGGACCGCTCGGCTGTGCCGGGTGTCCGTCCGGCACAGCGCCGGGCTCGCCCTACTGATCAACACTCGCGGGCTCACGGAGCTGATCGTGCTGACGGTCGGCCTTCAAATCGGCCTGCTCGACCAGCGGCTGTACTCGCTGATGGTCGTCATGGCGTTGGTCACCACGTTGATGCCGGGCCTGCTGCTGTCCTTCGTCTACCCGAAGCAGGCGACACGGGAGCGCGAGTCCCGGCCAGTCACACCACTGCTGGAAAGAGAGTCGATGCCATGAATCCGTCCGTTGCAGAGGAGGGCGATGCCATGAACCCGTTCGACGACCCGGAGGGCCGATTCCTGGTGCTCGTCAACGACGAGGAGCAGCACTCGCTGTGGCCGAGCCGCCGGGCGGTACCCGCCGGCTGGCGGATCGTGTACGGCGAGGACAGCCGGCAGGCCTGTCTGGACTACGTCGAGCAGCACTGGACCGACCTGCGTCCGCTAAGCGTGCGCTGAGCGGACCCGCGCCGCCCGCAGAGAAGGGACAGCCCGTGCGTGCGATTTCCGATCTCCTGGATGAACTGCGCTTGGCCGGCATCCAGCTGTGGCTGCAGGACGGCAGGCTGCGATACCGGCCGGCCGGCGCACTGGACGGCGAGTGGTTGGCGGTGCTCCGTGAGCGGCGCGACGAGCTGATCTCCGCGATACGCGCCGACCCGGCGCCGGCGGCTCGGCCGGACAGCATTCCGCTGTCCGAGCACCAGCAGGGCATGTGGTTCCTCGATCAGATGGGCCTGCTGGGGCCGGCGTACAACCAGACGTCCCTGCACCGCATCGCTGGTGATCTGGACGTGGCGGCCCTGCGTTCGGCGATCACGGAGATCATGCGGCGACACGAGATCCTGCGGACCGCGTTTCCCGCGCGCGACGGGATCGGGGTACAGGTGGTGGAGCCGGCCGGCGACCCCCGCTTCACCTTCCTGGACGTGTCCGGCCTGTCCGTCGCCGAGCAGGACCGGTGGTTGGACGACCGAAAGCGGATGTACGCGGAGTACCGGTTCGACACCTCCGTGGCGCGCAACTTCTGCACCGAGCTGATCCGCTTCGGCCCGGCCGAGCACGTGCTGGTTTTCCGCTCCTACCACCTGGTGATCGATGGGTCTTCGTACGCCCACCTCTTCCACGAGCTGCGCACGCTCTACGCGGCGTACCGGACCGGGATCCCGTCCCCGCTGCCCGAGCTGACCATGCAGAACGCCGACTACGCACTGTGGCAGCACGGCCGGGATGGTGCCGTGGCGGAGCGGCACCTGGACTACTGGAAGGAGCAGCTGGCCGACGCGCCGCACGTCTTCGACCTGCCGACGGACCGGCCCCGGACGGCGGTCGCCGACCTCGCCGGTGGCATGGTCGAGGTGCCAGTGCCCGCCGAGGTGGCCGACGGGCTGCGCCGGCTGGCCCGGCGCGAGGACACCACGCTGTTCATGGTGCTGCTCGTGGCGTTTCACACGCTGCTGTATCGGTGGAGCGGGCAGACCGACGTCAGCATCGGGATGATCGCCGACGGGCGGGCGCACCCCGACGTCGCCGCCAACATCGGCCACTTCGTCAACCCGGTGGTGCTGCGGGCCGACCTGGCCGGGCAGCCGACCTTCGCCGGGCTGCTCGGCCAGCTTCGGCCTCGGCTGGTCGAGGCCCTGGAGCACCGGTACGTGCCGTTCGACCGGCTGGTGGCCGAGCTCCGGCCGCAGCGGGACCTGGCGGTACATCCGCTTTTCCAGGTGCTGTTCACCTACCTGGCGGCAGAGCCGTTCGACCTCCTCGACGGGCTGACCGTCACGCAGATCGAGCCGGGCGAGCCGAAGGCGATGTTCGACCTCACGCTCTCGGTCTCGGAGACCGAGGCGGGGGACATGTACGTCGGCATGGCGTACCGGACCGCGCTGTTCGATCGCTCCACCGTGCAGCGCCTGGCCGGCTACCTGATCAACCTCCTCACCGCGGTCGTCGCCGCACCCGACGTGTCGATCGACGACCTGCCTCTGATGTCCGCCGCGCAGCGGCACGAGGTCCTTGAGGTCTGGAACGACACCGCCAACCGGTTCGACGACGGCAGCTGCCTACACCAGGTGATCGAGCGGCAGGTCGCCGCCGCGCCGGACGCCACCGCGGTGGTGTTCGAGGGCCGGGCGCTGACCTACCGCGAGTTGGACCAGCGAGCGAACGCCCTGGCCCGGCACCTGCGCGAGCTGGGCGTCGGCCCCGACGAACGGGTCGGCATCGCGCTACACCGATCGCTGGACATGGTGGTCGCCAACCTGGCGGTGCTCAAGGCCGGCGGAGCCTGTGTGCCGATCGACCCGACCTACCCGATGGCCCGCCAGCAGCTGATCGTCGAGGACGCGGCCCTGCGACTGCTGATCCGCGATCAGGACGGACCGGACGGGGCCGCCGACCCGGAGCCGGTGCTGGCGCTCGACGTGTTCGGCACACCGTGCGACGCGACCGGACCGCCCAACCTGGCCGACCCGGCCAACATTGCCTGGGTGCTCTACACCTCGGGGTCCACTGGCCGGCCCAAGGGCGTGGCCATGTCACACCGGGCCCTGCACAACCAGGCGCAGTGGCAGCGGCGCCAGGGCCCCGGCGGACGCGGACGCACGCTGCAGTGGGCCGCGCTCAGCTTCGACATCTTCTACCAGGAGATGGTGACCACGCTGTCGGTCGGCGACACGCTCGTCCTGGTCAGCGAGGAGGTCCGGCACGACTTCGAACGGCTGCTCGACGTGATCTCCGAGCAGCGGATCGAGCGGATATTCATGCCGTTCGTGGCCCTGCGCGGGCTGGCCGAACTGGCCGTGCGCCTGGACCGGATCCCGCGGTCGCTGCGTGCGGTGCTCACGGCTGGCGAGCAGCTCCAGGCCACCCCGGCGATTCGAGCCTTCTTCGAACAGATGCCCGGCTGCACCCTGTACAACCAGTACGGACCAATCGAGGTGCACCTGGCCACCTCCCACCAGCTCGACCCCGATCCGACGACGTGGGCGGAGCTGCCGCCCATCGGCCGGCCCTTCGACAACGTGCGAGCGTACGTGCTCGACGCCGAGCTGCGGCTGGTGCCGCCCGGCGTGGCCGGCGAGCTGTTCGTCGGCGGCCTCGCGCTGGCCCGCGGCTACCTCGGTCGCCCGGAGATGACGGCGGAGCGGTTCCTGCCCGACCCGTTCGGCACGGGGGCCCGGATGTACCGCACCGGCGACCGAGTCCGCTGGAACGCCGTCGGCCAACTGGAGTTCATCGGCCGCTTCGACGACCAGGTAAAGATCCGCGGGTTCCGGGTGGAGGTCGCCGAGATCGAGGCGGTCCTCACCGGCTGCCCGGGCGTGCGGGAGTGCGCCGTCTCCGCCCACCGCCACGGCGCCGGCGACGTACGCCTGGTCGCCTATGTCGTGCCGGACTCGGACGCCCCGCCGACCGCCGCCGAGCTCCGCGCCTTCCTCGCCGACCGCCTGCCCGACTACATGGTGCCGGCCGCCTACCAGCCGGTGACCGAGCTGCCGCGTACGCCCAGCGGGAAGCTGAGCCGGAGGTTGCTGCCGCAGCTGTACGACGGGCCGGAGTGGGCCGGGGCGGCCCAGTACGAGTCGCCGAGCACGCCGATGGAGGAGCACATCGCCGCGATCTGGGCCGAGGTGCTAGCCGTGCCCCGGGTCGGCCGGCGCGACAACTTCTTCGAACTGGGCGGGCATTCGCTGCTGGCGGTCACCGTCGTCACCCGGCTCAGCGAGGTTGTCGGGCGCACGGTCGCCCTGCGTGCCCTCTTCGAGGCGCCGACGGTGGCCGCCCTCGCCAGCCGCCTGAGCGACGCCGAAGAGCGATGAGCGGCTCGGGCATACGCGAGCCCCGGCACGCCGCTGCCATATCTGCGGCGGCTCTGGCTGAGGATCCGGCTGGCCGCCTTGAGCGGCACGCGGCCCCGCGGACCGGCTGGGTCCCACCGGACACCGGGCACTGGCGATGGACGTGATCAGCCGTGCTGACCGCTCGCCTGGTCGTCCTCGAGCCCCATGGCGAGCTGGATCCAGGCCGCCGCACAGGCTCTCGCCAGCGCGCCGAGGTTGATCCGGGAGTGCGGCGGGATGTGGCGCAGCGGCAGCGGGATCTCGTCGGTCAGCAGCACCCGCGGACCGAGCCAGCGCAGCAGCATCCGGCCGGACTCGGTGTAGCGCAGCGACGGATCGCGCTGCATGGTCTTGAGTAGCGACCGCAGCTCGTCGGAGGGGTCCGCCTCCGGCAGCTTCACGGTCATCTGCCGGTCCTCCGCCCGGTCGGCGCGGTCCGGCCGGGTCCGCCGGTCCAGTACCGGGTCCTCGCCGGCCCGCAGGCGCGCTCGGACGCTCCGCGCGGTCTCCACGGAGATGCCGGCGTCCTTCGCGATCTGGCGCAGGGTCGCGTCCGGGTGGCTGGCGATCAGCTCGGCCGCGATCCCCCGCCCGGCCGCGCCGTTGATCGGCCGGACCCGGCCGTCCCGGCCGATCCGCGCCTGTACCGGCGGGCCGTCGATCTCGCGGCGCAGCGATCCGATGGTCTTCGCCGCCAGACCGGCGGTGAGGGCGATGGCCCGGTCCGACAGCCGCGGCTGGTCGCGGATGATCCGGACGGCCGCTGCACGCCGATCGGCCCTCGGGAGGGGCATGCCGTGTGACACGTTGAGCCGGACGGCGAGCAGGAACGCCTCGTTGTCGTCGCCGTCGAACAGCTTCGCGGAGATCTCCCGCTCGCCGCGCAGCCGGGCGGCGGTGAGCCGGTGCGCCCCGTCGATCACCCGCATCGTCCTGCGGTGCACCACGATCGGTGGCAGGTTCGCCTCCGTTTGCGCCAGCGATCTCGCGTGAGCCATGTCCACGCCCGCGGAGCGCGGCGAGTCGGCGACGCGGACCGCGGAGATCGGCAGCCGTACGACGGCGTTGTCCCGGGCCGGGACCGGCTCGGCGGACCTCTGGCCGTCGGTGGACGATCGGGGTTCGACTGGGGATCGAGAGGTGTCGACCGACACTGGGAGCCCCCGTTCTTTGGCACGGCCACGGCACGGCCACGGCCGTCGAGCGAAGACACGGCCTTCACTCATCCTGACCCTGCGGCCGGACGTACGGGATTCACCTATTTTGGGGTCAACGGCTCACTCGGCGGGCGTGCGCAGGAAGCCCAGGCGGCGTACCTCCTCCACGCCGCCGGCCAGCGGGACCGGATCGCCGCCGCGCGACAGGGCGGCGAGGAACTCCCGGCGCGGCACTGGCCCGGCATTGAGCCGCCGGCTCTGCTCGCTGTCCCACTCGACGTCCAGCAGCGTCACGCCGGTGCCGGCCAGCCGGCACTCCATGTCGAGCAGCGCCACCTTCGAGGCGTTGGTCTGCCGGTGGAAGCAGGTGTCCAGGGTGAATACCGTGCCGACGCCGATACCGACGGCGCCCCCTACCAGCTCGTCGCCGTCCCAGACCTCGACGCTGTGGGCCCAACCCAGCTTGTGCAGCTCCACCATGCACTCGCACAGCTCGTCGGTGAGCCACTCGGGAGTGCGGTTCGCGCGGCACTCGGCGAGCACCCGGTCGAAGTGCTGGTTCGCGGTGGTGGTCCAGCGCAGCCGGTTGCGCAACAGCTTCATCAGGCTGCGTGGCTTGGCGAGCCGCCCGTACGGGATGACCGGGCGCGGGTCCGGTGACCACCAGGTCAACGCGAACGGATCGGGGAGCGGCGAGTCGAGCACCGCGGTCGTCCCGGCCGCCACCGAATCCTCGTACAGGAAGTGGTTCACCTCGGCCTCGGCCGCGGATACCGCCGGCATCGGAAAGGCGCCGTGCCGGTAGCCGGCGAGGACGGTCGCCGGGTCGAGGCGGCCACCGATCGCGGCCGGCGCATCGCCCGGGGCACTATCCATCGCAAGACCGTCCCACACGCATCCCTCGCAGCGAAACACATGTCGATTCTGGCCCCCGACCACCGACCGACGGGACCCCTCATGACCGCACCCTCGACAGAGAGCACCTTCGAGGCATCGGCGCGGTGGCTGCGCCGGCCGCGTCCCTGCCACGACCCGGCGACCCGTCTGGTCTGTCTGCCGCACGCCGGCGGCACCGCCAGCGCGTACGCTTCCTGGGCCGCCCGGCTGCCGGCCCGGATCGAGCTGATCGCCGTGCAGTACCCCGGCCGGCAGGACCGGCTGGCCGAGCCCTGCGCGCGGTCCGTCCAGGAGATCGCCGACGCGCTCGTTGCGGCGCTGACCCCCTACGCCGACCGGCCGCTGTACCTGTTCGGGCACAGCATGGGCGGCCTGGTCGCCTACGAGGTCGCGGCCCGACTGGAGGCCGGCGCCGGGCCGGGTCCGGCGGGCCTGTTCGTCTCCGGCACGCTCGCCCCGCACCGGTTCCTGCCGCCCCGGGAGGTGCTCGACGACGCGGCCATCGAGGCGGAGACCCGGGCGTCCGGCTGGACCGATCCGATGGTGTTCGAGCACCCGGAGCTGCGCGAGCTCGTGCTGCCGGCGCTGCTGGCCGACGTCCGGGCGGTGCTGTCCTACCGCCGCCGCGATCCGGCGCGGCTGCGTTGCCCGATCGTCGCCTACGCGGGCAGCGACGGTACCGCCGACGTGCCTGCCCAGCTGGCCTCCTGGGGCGAGCTGACCTCCGGCCGGGCCGCCTGGCGGCGCTTCGACGGCGATCACTTCTACCTCCAGCCCCGGGAGGCCGAGCTGGTTGCCGACATCCTGACCCGGATGTCCAATTGGGGAAACGCCTCAGTTAGACGCCTGTGAGCGAAGGAGGAGGGACCATGGCCGATTCGGATCTCGCCGAGCGGTACCGCTTCGCGCCGGAAATCCGCGCCGCGGTCCGGGCGGCATCCCGACCGGACAACTGGCACGGCCCGCTGGAGGCCGTCGAGCATTGGACCTGGATCGCCGTCTGGTGCGCGGCGTCGGTGCTGGCGTGGCGGCACACCCCCTGGTGGCTGGGGGTGCCGGTGTACATCGTGGCGATATTCTTCATCGGCGGCCGGCAGCGGGGCATCGCCGGCATGCTGCACATGGCCACGCACCGGGCGTTCATGGCCAACCATCGGGTCGGCAACGTGATCGGGGCGGTCCTCGGCGGATACCCCGTGCTGCAGAGCTACACCGGCTACCGGGCCTCACATCTCGGCGAGCACCACGGCCGACTGGGTGACCCGGAGCGGGACCCGGACTACCGTCAGTACCGGGACAACGGGCTGTGCGGGGACGACCTGAGCCGCCGGGCGCTGCGCCGGTACCTGTGGCGCGTCATAACGCCTCGGGCGACCGCCTCGTACGTGCTGTACCTGCTGCGGCACCGCATCATGACAGCCAGCGAGCACCCGGCCGAGCGGGTGCTCCGGGTGACCCTGCTGGCGGCGGTGCTCGCCTGGGCCGTCCTGGGCGGCTGGTGGCCCTGGTTGCTGCTGCTCTGGTTCGTGCCGCTCGTCACCACGCAGGTGTGGATCGGCGCGGTGGCGGAGCTGATGGAGCACTTTCCGATCATCGAGACGTCCCCCCGGATCGACATCTACATGACCTGGAACCGGGTCTACGGACTGGGCACCCGGTTCCTGCTGGGTGAGAAGGACGGCGAAGGCTTCCACCTGGTCCACCACCTGTACCCCCGGACGCCGATGTGGCGGCTGCGCGAGGTCGACGCGATCCTGCGCCGCGACCCGGTGTACGCGGCCCTGCCCCGGCTCGGCGGCGCCCTGGGTGGCCTGGAGCAGATCTACCGATCGCTGCCCCCGCGGCGGGACCACACCGGTCCCGCGCTCGCCCGCACATGACCAGCCCATTGGTCGTGGTCTACACGGCCGGGGCGCCACGCCGATCGAGCTTGCCGCCGATGCCGGGGACTACAAACTGCTGTTTGCCGCACCCGTCGGAGACCTGCCGAGCTGTTGGCAGCGGTTGGCGAGCTCATTGACGTCACCGACGAGGCGGCCGGCGCCGCCGCGCTCACGGCCCGGCACGGCCGGCCAGTACACGCTGCTCTACCGCGTGGGCGGCGTGAGCCAGCCGTCGCGCTCGGCCAATGGCCTGGTAGGGAACGTCAAGCTACCGCTGGCCACCGGCGCGTGGAAGCGGCTCACCCTCAAGCCCGTGGACGACATCGCCGCACTCTGACCGGACCTCAACGCTCGCGACAACGCGCTGTACAACCTCCGTATCGGCGCCCACAGCCGGAACGGGGCGCGGGCCACGGTGATCGTGGACCGCCTGCGCATCCACCGCGCCCGGCGGGCCGGCCAGGACGCTCTGGCCTCCGCTCGTCAACCCCAAGGGCTTCCAGGGAACACTGGACGTCACGGTCAACGGCGTCAGCGCGGTGGGCGGCGTGCTGCCGGCGCCATTGTCGGCGTCGGCAACCCCACCTGGTTGCTGCGGACCACCCCCGGCCACGGTATCCCCGCCGTCCGGAAAATCCCCACATGACCGTCGCCGGCGGCGTGGGGTCAGACGATGCGCTGGACCCAGCCGAACTCGTCCTCGGCACGGCAGTACTGGATATCCAGCAGGGCGGAGCGCAGCGACGTCGTCACCCGCCCCGACCCACCGTCACCCACGACGATCTCGCCATCAGCGGACAGCAGCCGGGCGATCGGCGTGATCACTGCCGCCGTACCGCAGGCGAACATCTCCGTCAGCGCACCGCTCGCGGCGTCGGACCGGAACTCGTCGATCGAGTACAACCGCTCCTGGACGGTGAGCCCGCGGTGCCGGGCCAGGGTGATGACCGAGTCCCGGGTGATACCCGGCAGGATCGTGTCGGTCAGAGGCGGGGTGACCAGTGTGTCCCCGAGCACGAAGAAGACATTCATGCCGCCGAGCTCCTCGAAGTGCCGGTGCTCCGTGGCGTCGAGGAAGACCACCTGCTCGCAGCCGTGCCGCATGGCCTCAGCCTGGGCCAGCAGACTGGAGGCGTAGTTGCCCCCGCATTTGGCTGCACCGGTGCCGCCGGGGCCCGACCGGTTGTACTCCCGCTCCAGCCAGATCGAGCACGGCTTGGCCCCACCGGCGAAGATCGCCCCGACCGGCGAGGCCAGCACCAGGAACTGGTACTCCAACGCCGGCCGCACCCCCAGGTACACCTCGGAGGCGTACTGGATCGGCCGCAGGTAGAGGCTGGACTCCCCGCTGCCCGGAACCCAATCCCGGTCCTGCTCGATGAGAACTCGCAGCGAATGAAGGAACAGCTCCGGCGGCAGCGGCGGCATCGCCATGCGCTCGGCGGACCTGGCGAACCGCGCGGCGTTGGCGTCGGGCCGGAACACCACGACCCCGCCGTCGGGCGCGCGGTATGCCTTCAGCCCCTCGAAGACTGACTGGGCGTAGTGCAGCACCGCGGTGGCCGGGTCCATCCGCAGCGGGGCATAGGGCTCGAGTCGGGCGTCGTACCAGCCCTTGCCGTCGGAATAACTGATCGACACCATGTGGTCGGTGAAGGTCCGCCCGAAGCCCGGGTTCGCCAGCAGCGCCTCCCGTTCGGCCACGGCGACGGGGGTGGCGTTCTGTCGAGTTTCGAACTCAAGGCTGCTCATGAGCTTCACCCCCGGGATGTGTCAAAGTGCGATCACGCCTGGCCGGGAGCCTACCGTTCGCTCAGGCCGCCGCCAACGCCGTGGCACCATGCGGTTTCGCTTTGACTGGTCCCCGAAAGCAGCGACAAGCGTTCGGTTGATTCACCTTGCTAACGTTGGTACATACCGTTGATCAACTTTCTGCATTCCCCGTGCGCGGTGGCTGTGTTCGGCCACTACGGACGACGGAAGAAGGAGTTGCTGACCGACCAAGAAGACGGCTGCCGGCGGTTGCGCCGGCAGCGACCGGCGCAGAGATCCAGTCGCCGAATAGGGACGGAATGCAAAGAACCGGGGGGGACATGATCCGCGCCGACATTCTCGGCAATTCACCCATCTTCGTCATCGGCCTGGTCGACACGCTGACCAAGGCCGGCATCAAGGTCGTCGCCATGCGAACCTCGCCCACAGTGGACGCGTCCTGCCTCGCGGATGCAGCTGTAATCGACCTTGACGCGCTTCGGATACCCCACGACCTGACGCATATCACCGAGGTGGCCAAGAGCGCGGCGGTCCTGATCCTCAGCAACTCGGACTGCATCGAGGCCGAGATGTACCTACGGGCCGGAGCGTTGGGGGTCGTGAGCAAAATGGAGTCCTGCGAGGGCATCATCGGCGCGATCCGGGCGGTGACGTCCGGAAGCCGCGTCTGGCCGACCGAGTCCGGTGGCGAGCACACCGCGCTGCACGCCGACACATCGGGCTACCACCTGTCCAAGCGCGAGGCGCAGGTGCTGCGGCAGATCTCCCGTGGCCTGACCCACAGTCAGATCGCCACCCGGTTGGACATCAGCCCGCATACGGTCGACACCTATGTCAAGCGCATCCGGGCCAAGCTCGGCGTTGGCAACAAGGCGGAACTCACCCGGGTTGCGCTGCTCGGCCGACCTGCCGCCTCGAGCCGAAACACCCGGTTGCCCCAACAATCGGAGACCGTGGCGCCCATCAGGGAGGTTGCATGACGCCGCCCGGTGACGCGCACGGCATCCATCCCGGGGCGGCGGCTCGACCCTGGTTCCGGTGACAAGACGGCCCAGCCGCGGAACCCTACGGTGTGCTCAACGCGTCGGCTGAGGTCGGACACGTCCGACCAGCGATCACGGTCATTACGAGGAGGAATCACGGTGACTGAAAGCGTTGTCCAAAAGGTGACCCAGGGTCTGACGGCCGAACAAGTCCAGTTCTTCACGGAGAACGGGTTCATCGGCCCCTTCGACCTCTACTCCGAGGAAGAGGCTTCGCTGGTCTGGAGCCAGGCCATGATCGATATGGTCACGTCCGAGAACAAGCCGCACGACTCGACCATCATCAACTACGACCGCCATCTCGACTGTGAAGCGCTGTCCCGGCATATCGCCCACCCGACGATCGTCCACAAGCTGCAGAGCCTTATGGGCGACGACATCATGTGCTGGAAGACGCACATCTTCGAGAAGGAGCCCGGCGACTCGGGAACGGGCTGGCACCAGGTCGAGGCATTCACTGTGTACAACGAGGCGGAAACTGTCTCGTATCCCTCGCTGCGCTACACCGAGGAGTCCACGGCCGCCACGCAGGAGCTAACCGTCTGGACGGCCTTCTCCGAGGCGGACAAGGAGCACGGCTGCCTACGCTTCCTGCCCGGCAGCCACAAACAGTGGTACTACGACGAGTCGAAGCCGATGACGTACAACGTCGAGAACAAGGCCCACGACTTCTTCGGCTACGACTACGCGGAGCTCAAGCTTGACAAGGACTGGGATCCGAACGATCACGAGATCGTCGACATGGAGTTGAAGCCCGGCCAGTTCGTCATCTTCCTGGCCAAGTGCGTCCACGGCTCGCACCCCAACACGAGTGCCACCA
>NZ_JBFAID010000080.1:0-21950 GCF_040654475.1 Micromonospora sp. NPDC050686 | reverse complement strand
TGGCCTCCATGGTCATCGTTGCTTCGCAACGTCGATCATGGACACCCTCGCTTCTATTCGCTGCCCCGTACCCCTTGGAATAGATCGTCTAGGTGTTCTGCCCACGCGCTCGGTCGCCGCGACTGTGCGTGGCGACCGAGCGTTGGTGTCGGAAGGTACCTCATGAAGGCATCCATGGCTGTCACGGCGCTACGCAACGCGATCGGACTACGCGATCCGGCCGGCACCACCGGTCCACTCGGGCAGGGGCAGCCAAGTTCCGGTCGAAAAGTTCGTCAAAGCGTTACGACGCAACGGTTTGACCAGCTCGATGGGCGGCGTCGGCGCCTATGGCGACAACGCCGCGATGGAATCGTTTCTCGCCCTGCTGCAACGCAACGTCCCGGACCGGCAACGCTGTCAACCAAACCCGGGGCAGTCCCGACCGTGTACGGCGGGTCGGCGGGTGTAGCCGCGTAGCCGTTTCCCGGGGCCAGAGCCGAGATCAGTGAACAGACCGGCGCCAGGATGCCGCAGGTCAGCGTACGTTTTCCGAAGGATCTCATGGGCTGCTCCTCCGAAGCGATCGCTTGTTCGCTGCGGCCTGGCGAGCGCCGCAGGGTGACGGGAGCAGGGTTAGCCAACGCCGGTTGCCGAAACGGTTGCGGCCCTCCCCCGTGCCGCGGTCAACGTGACACAGGGAAGGGCCGGCCGGTGTTATTTGGTCCACGCCTCGATGAGCGCCTGTGCCGCAGCCTTCAGGTCCTGCCTTGCCGCCGCCGTGACATGCTCGTCCATCGCCGGCTCCTCCAGATGCCGCACGAAGTCCTGCATACGCTTGGCCGCCTGCTCCTTCGAGCCCTTGGCCAGATGGTTACTCGCGCTGTCCAGCGTGTTGGAGAGTTGGGGCACCAGCGGACCACGGACCTCGCCCGCCGAGACATAGAAGTCCAGCATCTGCCGAATGGCGGCGGTACCCTTGCCGTCGTCAGTTCGAGTCATCTCGATCGAGCGGTAGACGGACTCGACAATAGACGGCCCGAGCGGCCCGAGCAGCCTGACCTCACCATGGTCGCCGATGATGCCGTCGAACTTGTACTGGTACCTTCCCTCAGGCGTGGACGTTCCGACGAGAGTGGCGCTGAGAGATCCGATGACCTGGCCGTTGGAGTCGTGCACCTTGATCTCCGCGGCCGGGTCGGCCACATCCGCGAATGCCATGCCGGATAACCTGCCGTCGACGTACGTCAGGTCAGTGAATCCCGCGATCTCGCTGCGGTCCTTCGTGCGGTCCAACGATGCTTTCACGGCACCGAGGAACGCGCTGATCTGCTCGTAGGGTGGTTCCGGAAGATCACGTGGGTATCCCGGCTCATCCCGGACCCACAACAGCTCCACCGGAATGTAGCCGCGGTAGTCGCTGTAGCGGACGTCGGTGAACAGCTTGTCCAGGTCCATCGTCGTGTCGGTCTCGGCGCCCGCCGGCCGCTTCTTCACCTGGAAGTTGTTCGAGTACGGAAGCACCTCGGCGATGTCGGCGTACCAGTCGTAGTCCAGGCCGGTCGTGTAGCGGAACGGCCGGTAGTAGCCGGTGTCGTTCACGATTCCGACGTTGGCGTGGTCGATCCACTTCAGGAGCTGGATGGTCTGGCCTGCCGTCGCGGTCATGTCCCCATGGTTCTGGAGACCGATCTGAACTCCCTTGGCGGCACCGTACTCGGCCAGCTGACGCACGGCGGGGACGATCCGCTCTCGGGCGACCGTCTCCCATCCGAGGCTGTTGATGTCGGTCGGCACCGGTCCGGAGAACACCCGGATCACCGGAGCGCCCATCTCGGCGGCGATGTCGATCCAGTACTTCCCGCGCTCGACGTCGAGGGCACGTCTGGCAGCGCTGGGATCGGCGAAGTTGTTCTGATATCCGGTACCGCTGATCTCGATACCCAACTCCGCGGCCAGCTGCCGGATCTGGCGGGCGTACGCCTTGATCTGAGCGTCAGGCAACGTGGGCATCTCTGTGTTGCTGTACCCGGGGATGTAGTAGGCGGTGACGTCGACGGCATCGAAGCCTGCCTCGGCTGCCCACCGAATCGATGCCAGAGTGTCGAGTTGCGGGGTGTCCTGACGGTTGTTCAACCAGGCGCTGAGGTTGAGGCTGAAGCTGTAGAGGTTGAGGCTGACCTTGTAGTCGCCTCTGAAGTACTCCCGATCGCGGTACCGGACGCTGTCCGACCCGCCGATTCGACCGCAGTAATCGCCGCAGATCTCCGGAGTGTTGGGCGCGGCGGGATCGTCCGGGCTGCTGGAGTCGTCACCGATCAACCTGATCCGGTACTGCTGGAAGTAGCTGTGTGTGCGGTAGACCTCGAGTGCCGACTCCACCGGGACGTAGATGGTCAAGCCGGTCGCGTAGAGGAACCAGTTCCCCTGCCCCAGCAGCGCAGGTGGTTCCTCTCCGAGCGTCAGCGACGACAACGACACCGCGTTGTAGAACGCCCGGTTGTCGATCGACTTCACCCGCGGCAGGTACGCGCTCTCCAACGCCACGTTGTTGTTGAACGCAAGCCCGTTCAGTACGGTCACATTCGGCATCTCGACTTTGACGAGCGTGCCGACGTCGTAGAACGCCCTCGATCCGACGACGGTCGTGTTGTCCAGCTTCAGATGCCTGAGCGAAGTGTTTCCACTGAACGCGCTCGTCGGCACTGTTGAGTCGGTGAAGTCCGCCGATCCGACGACCGCGAGATCGGTGAGCGCCGTGAGACTTTCGTTGATGAAGCGGCTATCGGTGCTGTTCAATACGCCGCCGTCGACTACCAGGCCGTGGACGTCGGCGTAGTCGACGCCAGCAGCGTCGATCGCGGTCCGCAGTCCTCCGCCTGCGTCCGAGACGCGCACTGTCAACGTGCCCGCTTCAGTGACCTGCTCCGCTTGAGCGTTGCCCGGAACAGCCAGAGACAGCATGCCTGCGACGGCGAAATAGGTTAGGACCCTTCTGAGGTGGTGGTTCATCGCGTCCTACCTCCTTGGTAAGCGCTTTCCGTATGAGCGGGCTCAAGGTATCTCAGAAGCTCACAGCCGTCTAGCCTCGATCGCCTGCGGCGGACCTCGGAACGTCCGACCCGGCCAATTGATCGATTGCAAGCGATATCCCCCTGGTCGGACGCGTGGCTGCGGGCCGTCCGGCACGGCGCGTTGGCCTTCTTGGGTCCTTCCGTCAGTACGCCAGGGATGAGCTGGTGAGCCCGGGACGCGGGCAACGCCACCACCGTCAGCAGGCCGAGCCCGGCGACCAGGCTAACGACGGCGCGTACGGCCCCGACGAGAGACCACTCGAGCGAGCGTTTCGTACGTCGTTGCGGCCTTGCGCCCTCGGATGTCAGCCAGTCGAGCACGGCGTGGGTAGCGGGTGGCCGGAGTCCCCCCGAGGATGAGACGCCTACGACGCAGTCACCGGCGCCGCCGGCCGGAAGCTGCCCGGACAGCGCTTACCACTCAGGCTCCTAGCCACGCCTGCGCCGGCACTGTGCAACGTCCGCTTCGTCGAGGCTGCTGGCGCCTCGCCAGTGCCAAACCGCGGGGATCGGCGAGGGCGGACTGGTCACGTGGGGCGAGCCGTACTGTCACGGAGAATCACTTGGCCCTTGACGCGCCGTAGGCGTGGGCGGTCCGCCCGCTCGGCGACGACCAGTTCGAGCGCCATTGCGCCGACGGCGTCGAGCGGCATCTGCACGGTCGTAAGGCTCGGTGTCACGTCCCGCAAGGTAGCGATGTCGTCGAAACCCGCCACGGCGAGGTCCTCGGGCACCCGGACGCCGCGGTGACGGCATGCCGCCATCGCGCCCACCGCCATCACATCAGTTACCGCGAAGACGCAGTCGGGAGCCAGTCCAAGGTCGAGGGCACTGGTCATGGCCTCGAAGCCCCCGTCCCGGGTGAATTCGCCGCGGAGCACCTGGTCCCTCGACAACTGGATGGAGTGGCGTGCGAGTCCCTCTCGAAAGCCCTGGACCCGATCGGTGGAGGTGCGCAACTTGGATGGACCCGCGAGCACCAGGAACCGCCGATGACCCAACTCGGCCAGGTTTTCGGCCAGGAGACGGGCGCCGGACCGGTTCTCGAGCACGATGGTGTCGAACCGTGCCCGCCCCTGACTGATGAACACAGCTCGGCCACCAGCCGACTCGAACTCGACCAGTTCGTGCTCCAACTGTTCCTGCGCCACCAGGTCGTCTACGCGGGAACCCGCCACGATGAGGGCGCGTGCACGCTGACCGCGCAGGGTTCTCGCATACTCGACCTCCCGGTCCGGCCGCCGCCACGTGTTGAAGATCGTCACGACGAGATTCTGTTTCTCCGCGGCACGCATCACCCCGGTGGCGATCGAGGAGAAGTACGGGTCGGCGATGTCGTGGACAAGCAGACCAAGCACGTTGGTGCTGCCTCGAGCCATCGCCTGAGCGGGAGCGTTGGGCGCGTACGCGAGCTTGCCCGCGGCCGTTAGCACTCGCTGCCGCATATCCTCGCGAACTCGGCGGCTGCTGCCGTTGAGGGCGCGCGAAGCCGTGGCCAGCGAGACGCCCGCCTCGCGAGCGACATCAGTCAAGGTGGCGATGCCTCTGATCCTATCCTGCGACACCGCAAGCTCCCGAGCCGACTAGACGCGAACGGTGGTGGGGGCCAGGCTAGCCAGGAGCGTACCTGACCCGACGACTGGATCCCATACGCACTCAGTACGCGGTTCCGCCGCCGCGTGCGACTCATTATGTCACTGCTTGGGAAAACGCTTCCGATGCCCTGTCTGAACTGCCAAAACATCGCGATGGGCCACATGCGGCGCGGCATCCAGCCGGCTGTTGCACTAGCCTCGGCCTTTCGCGGCGGTCGTGATCTTGGTGTGTGGCGAGTCGGTTGATATGGCGAAGTGCCTGCCACGTAAGGAAAACTGCTCGGTGTCGAGTCGTGCAGGTTCAGCGGCACGGACATGCGCGCCGTGACACGGGATCCGCACGCCGGCAGACCCGGCACCCCTCAGCGGGGAGGTGTCTCGATCGTCAGCAGGTCCTGTGCCGTCACGACGGAGACCGACAGGATCTTGTAGCCGACGTCGTCGAAGAGCACGGTCATGCTGTCCTGCTCGTACCCGAGGACCATGCCCGACCCCCACTTCGGGTGCCGCACCGTGCTGTGCAGCGGGTACGGCCCGTCGTCCGGGAGCACCTCGGAGGTGCCGCCCTGGCAGTTGTCGCAGTGCCCGCAGGGTCGGCTCAACTGCTCCCCGAAGTAGCCCAGCAGCGACTGCAGCCGGCAGCCCTGGCTCTCCGCGAAGCGGCGCATCATCTCGGTGCGTGACCGCTGCCCGGCCTGGTGGCGGGCGTTCTCGGTCAGCGCCTCCCGCGCCGCTTTGTCGGGCAGCGGCGCGTGCGGCGGGACGCTGAGCTGGCCCCTGGCTCCCGTCACCACCGCGCCCACCTGCTCAAGCAGGCTGAGGTGGCTGGCCACCTTACGCTGCCCCAGACCGGTGGACTTCACCACGGCCGCGCGCGTCACCGGGCCGCTGTGCAGTGCGGCGGCGACCGCTCTCAGCTCGTGCAGGTCAGGCGCACCGCCGTTGAAGAAGCGTTGCAAGGCGATGTCCTCGGCCCGATACAGCAGCAGGGCCTGGGCCGGCTCACCGTCGCGGCCCGCCCGCCCGATCTCCTGAAGGTAGCTGTCCGGCGAGTCGGGCAGCGCCACGTGTGCCACCCAGCGGATGTTGGGCTTGTCGATGCCCATCCCGAACGCTGACGTGGCGACCATGATCGGCACACGGTCGGCGAGGAAGTCTTCTTGACTGCGGTGGCGCACCCCGGCCGCCATGCCGCCGTGGTACGCCTGCGCCTGGTGGCCCGCGTCGGACAGCCGTTCGGCGAGGTCCTCGGCGGCACGACGGGTCGGCACGTACACGATGCCGGGTGGGTCGGTCTCCTTGAGGAAGGTGAGCAACCGGCGCCACCGATAGTCCTCACTGGGGCAATGCTTGGCCGCCACGAAGAGGTTCGGGCGGTCCAACCCGGACAGAATGAGCCGCGGCTTGCGCATGCCGAGCCGGGTGGTGATGTCCTCGCGTACGGGCGGTGACGCCGTCGCGGTCAGCGCCACGATCGGGGGCCGGCCCAGGCCGCGGATCAGGTGACCGATGCTGAGGTAGTCGGGGCGGAAGTCGTGCCCCCACGACGAGATGCAGTGTGCCTCGTCGACCGCCACCAGCGCGGGACGCAGCGCACGCACCTCGGCCAGCCGATCCGGCGAGCTGAGCTGCTCCGGCGTGATGAACAGGAATGTCGCCGCACCCGAGCGCAGTTCGGCCAGCGCGGCCGCCTGTTTGCTGGGGCTCTCCGCGGAGCTGATCCGGACCGCCCGCAACGCCGGATCCCCCCGCTCGTTGAGGTTGCCGATCTGGTCCTGCTGCAGCGCCAGCAGCGGCGAGATCACCACGGTAGGACCACGCATCAGTGTGGCGGGCACCTGGTAGACGGCGGACTTCCCACCACCGGTGGGCAGCACGACCAGCGCGTCCCGGCGGGCCAGCAACGCACGCATCGCGCGCAGTTGGGCCGGGCGTAGCTTCTGCCAGCCGAAGTGTCGGCGGGCGGCGCGGCGTAGCCGCAGCGAGCGGAAAAGGATCATCATCGCCGCGCATGCTAACCAACCGCACCGACCGGCGTAAGATCAACGCTGCGTCACATCTCCTGCGCCACGTCGAGGTTGACGAACCGTGGGTTGCCCTTGGCCAGTCGTCTGCTCGGCGTACGACGAGGTTTCGGGACGCTTGCTGTGCGCCATGGCCTGTTCGAAGCTGGTAACTCGGCCACCAGAATGAAGTGTTCTGGTTTGTCCCGGTCCTCGGCGAAGATCCTCGGGTGGGGCCGGCCGCGCATCCGTGCCAGATGCCGCCAGCCCGACCGCGCCGGGTCGGGAATCAGGGGCCGGCGACCCGGGCCAACAGCATGTCGGCCGGGCCGAGGCCGGCCCGGCCGTAGAACGACCGCGACGGCTCGCTGGGGCTCAGGCCCGGCTCTCGCCCAAGCGGATATCACGGGCGCAGGTCGGTTTTGGCTTCGCCGGTGGCCGGGTCGAACGGGACGGAGACGTGCTGGTGCACCATCACCCACGTACCGTTGCGGCGCTCGAACACCCGGGTGCCGCGCGACCAGCTGTCGGCCGCCGCACCGTCGGCCGACTCGATCCGGACGTGGTTGAGCCCCCACGCGACCGCCAGGTCCTGCCGCGCCAGCACCGTCAGGTCCGGCACGTCGAGGCTGACCGCGGCCCCGCCGGCGTCGAGGTTGCGGGCGCAGTTCTCCCGTACAGCGTCCACGCCGACGTACTGCAGCGGCGTCTCGTGCTCGTAGGAGACCACGTCGTCGGCGATGCTGCTCATCAGCCCGTCCAGATCCTTGGCAGCGGTGGCGGCGGACCACCGCTCGTGCACCCGGCGTACCTCACCGTCGGCGTCGAGCTCGTCCCCGCTCGAGGTGTACGGGAACGAGTGGTGTTCGTGGGCGACAACCCACCGGCCGTCCTCCTTACGCAGGCCCAGGGTCAGCCGCAGCCGGTTGTCCGGGTTGGCGGCGAACTCGTCCGCCGTGCCGCAGCGCAGCAGCGCGTGGGCGTACGCGACGTCCTGGCCGGCGGTGACCTCCACCGACTCGATCTCGAATGACGCGCCGCCCGCCTGCCACCGGAAGAACGGCGGCCAGGTTTCCCGGTACGCGTCGATCCCGCGCACCCCCTCGTACGGCGGCGGCACGTCGTACATCACGATGTCCTTTGCGTGGTCCGCGAGGACCGCGTCCAGGTCGCCTCGGTGCACCGCCTCGGCCCAGCGCTCGATCAACGCGCGGATCTGCTCTTCGTCGGACGCCATGTTCGGTCCTTTCCGGGTTACGGGTTGCCGTCAGGACTAACAACCCCGGCCGTGCCGGAAAGTCATCGCACGCTCCCGCGCCGGGTAGGCCGCCCGCGCCTCGGGGCTCAGCTCCGCGGTCCAGGCCAGCATCCGCTCCGGGTACGGCTGAAGCCGCGCCCGTTCGGCCAGCGGCGCTCCCTCCGGGCTCAGGTCGGTGGGCAGTTCCCGCCGGCCGCGCCGCTGGATCAGGGTCAACGACCGGTTCGCCGCGATCTCGTACGGCCACGGCCGGATCGAATCGCCGTCAAGGCGGCCGATGGCCCGCCAGGCCCGGTCGAGGGTCTCCTGGACGGCGTCCTCGGCGTCGTGAACCGACCCGAGCAGGCGGTAGCAGTGCGTTCGCAGTTCGTCCCGCAAGGGTCGAGCAGCCGGCCAAGGGCGTCGCCGTCCCCTGCCCGGGCCGCGGCCAGCAGGCCGCCGGTCGTCGGCCCGCCCGCCGCCTCGATCATGTGGCCACGTTGCGTCTCACCCGAGCCACGCTATGTCAGGACCGAGCGCGGCCCGCGTGAATACCGTCCGCCATCCGGACTCGAGTGCGCTGCCAGCTACAGGTATTGACCGGCGCCACTTTGACTTCTACCCTTCTGCGCCATGATTATCAACCTCCGCCGGCTGCTGGCGATGCTGGCCGCCTTCGTGGCGGTCAGCGTTGTCGGCATGCCCGAAGCGGTCGCCGCAGGTCCGCTGCCCCTCAACGACCTCGGCACCGGCACCTACCTCGGCTTCCAGGGCGGGCTGTATCCCGCCGGCCGCAACACCATGCCCGGCACCCACCACACCACCGGCATCAACCGGGCCCTGCGCGTACGCCCTGTGGACACCGCCGGTAACCCGAGCGCCAACGGCAAGTACGTCCTCCTCTCCATCGGCATGTCCAATACCACCCAGGAGTTCTGCTCCAGCGAGGGCGGCGGACAGTGCGCGCCATACTCCTTCATCGGCCAAGCCGCCGTGGACCCGCAGGTCAACCACGACAAGCTGGTCATCGTCGACGGCGCCGAAGGCGGCCAGACCGCGGGCACCTGGGATTCTCCGACCGACGCCAACTACAACCGGGTCCGCGACACCAGGCTCGCGTCCCTCGGCCTCACGGAGCGACAGGTGCAGATCGCCTGGGTCAAGGTCGCCAACGCCGGCCCGTCGGTGTCCCTGCCCGCGTCCAACGCCGACGCGTACCAGCTCGTCACCCAGCAGGGCAACATCCTCCGGGCGCTGAAGAAGCGCTATCCCAACCTGCAGCAGGTCTTCTTCTCCAGCCGCATCTACGCCGGCTACGCCACCACCAACCTGAACCCCGAGCCGTACGCCTATGAGACGGGCCTCGGCGTCAAGTGGGTGATCCAGGCTCAGATCACCCAGATGTCGGGGGGCGGCACCGACCCTCGGGCAGGCAACCTCGACTACAACGGCACCGTGGCCTGGGCGGCCTGGGGTCCGTATCTCTGGGCCAACGGCCTCCAGCCCCGCTCCGACGGGCTCATTTGGGAACGGTCAGACTTCAATTCCGACGGGACGCATCCGGCCGCGTCGGGGCGGCAGAAGGTGGGGAGCATGCTGCTCCGATTCTTCAAGACCTCCCGGCACACGGCCTGCTGGTTCACCGTCAGCGGCAGCTGCGCATAGTCGCTGAGGCGAGACAGCTATAAGTGGGGCACCGACATCAGCGAGTGGGACCGCTTCTGGCTGGTGGACCGCTCGGTGGAGCCGGATCGGTGGCCGGTGGTCGCCCGGCAGGCGTTCGATGAGCCGTGGCACCAGTTCGACATGTCGACGGCGGAGTTCGTCTACGACGTCATGGCGGACCCGGAGTTCAAGCCGTTCACGGTGGCCGACACCGCGGCTGCCGTTCTACTTGCCGTACTGGGCGCCGTATCCGCCCAGAGGGCAACCCCACCCCTGGCGACAGCCGACCGTCCTCACCATCGGCCTCTTCGACAACCGAGGGTCTCGCCTACATCGAAGAACACGCTCGCGATCACACCATGATTCTGCCGCTTCACCTGAAGTGATCAACGCGGGCAGAAGCTTCCCAGCTTCGTGCAACAAGGCGGGTATGGATCTAACGAACCTCTCACAGACGGCGAACGAGGACCTCGGCTCCTTCTGCACCAGCCCCGTGCGTGTGGGTGCAGGTAGGCGACGACTGGCGTCGCCTGGGAAAGGTGTCAATGTAGGGATTGCAGGGCTGGTCGATCGGCAGTCTGCCTCCCTGTAACGGCGGACCTCGACGTGGCGCTGATCCACTAGGGACGACCGAAGGTGCGCGGCTCGCCCCTGGCCGGACGGGGACGCTGCGCCACCCCTCCCAGCCCCCGTCCGGCCCCCCACGTCCATGCCGCATCGGCTCCTCGACGCTGCCGGAGGCCCTGTGACCGCCAAATCGACCAGCCGCACCCCGCCGCCCCTGTGGCCAGGCACCAACAACCACGTACCGCCTTCTCGCTGGCCCGCCAATAACAAGCAGCCGGGGCCTGCCTGGTCGGAGCAGCCAACACGACCGTTGCGGCAAGTGCAGCCGGTACGGCAAAGCCGTGGGTTGCCCTACGCCGTGCTGGCCGGCGCCACCGTGATCACTGGATGCCTAGCAACGATCGTGGTTGTTCTGGCTCGATAGCCATCGGTACCCCTGGCCAGATGGAGACCTCCAGCCTGCGGTGGTGCCTTTGCACGGAAGGCCGCTCCGCGGAGCCGAGTTGGCCTTCTTCATCGCGGTCGGCAGGACGGGCGAGCGGACGGTCGGGCGATTGGTCGGCGAGGCGAGGACCGGCGACGACGGCGTGGCGCGCTACGTGCGCAAGCACGGCGTCGACGGCCTGACGTTCTCCGACGAGCGGATCGACCGTTACTCCGTGGAGTACAGCCCGATCAACAAGATCAATAACGTGCAGTACTGCCGGGCGCGCGGCGATGCCCGGCTGACCGTCGGCTGATTCACAAGTAGGCGCGCCTGCTGGTCGTCGTGGGCGTGGCAGGCGCAGTCGTGCTCGCGCTGGTCGGGTCGCCGCAGTCACCTGAGATGTTGTTCCTGACCGGGCCGGACAGCCCGGCACACATCGGCCCGCAGTTGGCGATCGCCCTCAGCGGCGCGGCCGCGATGGCCGTGGCCGTGCTGCTCGACCGCCTGGAGGTGGCTGGTCATCGTCGGGGTGAGCGGTGTGGCGGCCGCCTCGGCGATCCACACACCGCGGTAACCAAGGGCTGACGGCGACCCTCATGCGCGGCTCGGCAGACGCGTCCGCGCCGGCGTTCCCGATCCCTGCTGCCGTCGGATGTCTGTTTGCCTCTGCAGCAGGCTACTGGTCGTCGGGCTTTTCGGGGTGGCGCGGCAGGTCGCGTGCGTCGCCTCACATTCCGGGGGGCTGTCTTGTCGAACTAATGAGACGAACACATCATCCAGCGAACAGGAAACTCAGACACATCATGGCCACCTCAATGCGAGCAACCCCGTTCACCGACCCGGCGTCCGCGCAGCGCCTTGAACGGGCGGCCGCTGCGCTGACCGCACACGGTTTCACCGTGGAAGTCCTCGACGACGCCGCAGCCGCGCGTACCCGCGTCAAAGAGCTGATCCCGGAGGACGCCAGCGTGTTCACCGGGGCCAGCGAGACCCTCCGCCTGTCCGGCATCGATGAGGACATCAACGCCGGCGGGCGGTACCAGGCTGTCAAACCACGCCTCCTGGCCATGGACCGCGCCACCCAGATGGACGACATCCGGCGGGTGGGCGCCACCCCGGACGTCATGGTGGGCAGCGTGCACGCGGTCACCGAAACCGGCTCCCTCGTGATCGCCTCGGGCAGCGGAAGCCAGCTGCCCGGCTACGCCGGCGGCGCCGCCCGCGCGATCTGGATCGTGGGGGCGCAGAAGGTGGTACCTGACCTGGACACCGCGCTGCGCCGCGTCGAAGACCACTGCCTTCCGCTGGAGACCGCCCGCACCCAGAAGGTCCACGGGTCGCCCAGCGCCATCAACCGCCTCCTCATCCTCAACGCTGAATTCCAGCCCGAGCGCGGCACCGTCCTGCTGCTCCGCGAAGCCATCGGCTTCTGAATCACCCGCACTCCTCATTGGGGAAGGCACTTGAGGTGTCATCAGCGACGACCGTAAGGAGCACACGATGAATGCCCGCTTGAACCTGTCTGGCAGCCCGGTCGCCGCCAATTCCCCGAAGCAGACCATCGGGGCGGCCAAGCCGCTCAAGGACTAGACGCTGCCGGTCGCGACGATCGCGCTGGTGGAGATCCTCGCCAGCCAGATCAACGGCTGCGGTGCCTGCACCGACATGCACACGAAGGACGCCGCGCACCCGGGGAGACCTCCACCCGTCTCAACCTGATCGCGACCTGGCGGGAGGCCGCGGTGTCCACCGACGCCGAGCGCGCCGCCCTGGAACTGACCGAGCAGGGCACCCGCATCGCCGACGCTGCCTGCGGCGTCACCGACGAGGCCTGGGCCAACGCCGCCAAGCACTACGACGACGCACCGACATCATGGAGGATACAAATGAGCAACCTTGCGACCATCGCTGACCGCACCGAGATCGAGGTGCTGCGCGGCGAACACCTCGACGCGACCATGATCGGCGACTACGACCGTTTCGCGTCGCTGTTCACCAAGGACGCGGTGTGGCGGATTCCCTTCGCCAACGTCGAGCTCACGGGGTGGAAGGAGATCCGCGCCGGGATCGAACGGATGCAGGCTGCGTGGGAGTTCTGGGTGCAAAACACGCACCCGGGAACGATCCAGCTCGATGGCGACACCGCCTCCGGCCGGGAATACATCTTCGAGACCGGTCGCCAGCGCGACGGCAGGTCGGTCGTCATGTATGGCCTGTTCCACGACCGCTACCAGCGCACCCGGCATGGCTGGAAGTTCAACCAGCGCGTCCTCGAGCCCAGATACCTCGACACCACTCCGTTGACGGGCGCACCGCCCCAGGGATCCTGGGACGACCAGTAACCGGCGCCGTTGCGTTATCTGATCGGCGGACGTGTTGAACCGGGTTGGGCCTGTGGTCAGATCGCTTGGGCGAGTTCGATGAACGCAGCGGCGACCCGCGTGGTCGGCGGGGTGTCGACGGCGAGTTCGTGGTGGCCTCGGCGGACGTTCTGCATGAATGCGTGCCCCGCGATGACCGCCTGCGCTGACTTGTCCTTCCGTAGGCCGCGCATCGGTCTCACTGGGAGCGCGAACCAAGGTTCCTGGACTTTTCGGATGAGGACGAAAGAGACTCACGATGAACATCGCCCTCTGGACCACAGCCTCCCTGCTAGCCCTCGCGTTCTTGGGTTCCGGCATGACGAAAGTCGTCAAGTCCCGAGACGCCGTCGTTGCGGTCTACCCGTGGGCCGAAGACTATTCGCAGGGTCACATCAGACTCATCGGGGCAGCGGAGGTCCTCGGTGCCGTCGGCCTGATCGTTCCCCCGGCCGTCGGTGTCCTGAGCGTGCTGGGTCCCATTGCGGGGGCGGGCCTGGCCGTCTTGATGGCCGGCGCCGTCATCGTGCACCTTCGCCGCGGTGAGACCAACAACGTCGTGTTTCCGCTCGTGCTCTTGGTGCCTGCCGCAGCGCTGGCTGTCTTGCGCTTCGGGCCCTTCGCCTTCTGATCGCATCCAACCCTCACACACCCAAGGAGAGGTTTTCACGATGACTACCCCACAGACCAACAAGGCGGTCTACAAGCGGCTCCATGACGCGATCAACAGCCGGGATCTGGAGCTGATCTCGCGGACCGTCGACGAGGTGTTCCACCCCGATGCCGTGTTCCATGTGCCGGGGCCGGTGGGCGCCACGGCGCCCGAGGCTGTGAAGGGCGCCTGGGCGATGCTGCTTCGCGGGTTCCCCGACATCCAGGTCACAGTCGAGGACATGATCACAGAAGCTGACAAGATCGTCTTCCGGACCACCGTGACGGGAACCCATCAGGGCGAGTACCGCGGCCTGGCGGCCACTGGGAGAACCATCACCTACGACGAGATCTTTATCATTCGCTTCTCCGAGGGCAGGGTCGCCGAAGTATGGGGGGTCGTCGACGTCTTCTCCCAGCGCCAGCAGCTCGGTGAGCGGATCCCGTGACCTCATAGGCAGCCGGTGTATTTCGTCGAAGACGGCAGAGACGAGACCTTATGGAGGCGTGCACCCACAATGGCCACAAGTGACCGACCACGCCACAGTCCGGACGACTCGGGGCTGAACGCGGTGATGAGCGAGCGGCGCCACCTGATCAACCTCGCCTACCGGCTCCTGGGTTCTCTTGCCGAAGCGGAGGATGCCGTCCAGGAGACCTACGCCCGCTGGTACGCCATGTCTGCGGAGCAGCGAGACGCCACCCGGTCCCCGGGAGGGTGGCTGACCACGGTCGCGGGCCGCATCTGCCTGAACGTACTTGGCTCGGCGCGAGCACGTCGAGAACGGTACGTCGGAGAATGGATCCCCGAGCCGCTACCCGAGTCCGCAGCGTGGTCGAGCGCGAGCGAGGCGCGGGGCGGTGCCGGTGACCCCGCAGACCGGATCACCCTCGACGAGTCGGTCACCATGGCCTTCCTCGTCACGCTCGAAGCCATGACCCCGGCTGAGCGTGTCGCCCTGATCCTCCACGATGTCTTCGGGTACCCGTTCCCCGAGGTCGCAAAGGTCGTCGGTCGAGCGCCCGCGGCATGCCGCCAGCTCGCCTCGTCAGCCCGTCGCCGGGCCCGCTCGTTCGACGTGACCCAGATGTCGAGGAACCGGCAGGCCGAGGCGGTTCGGGCGTTCAAGAAGGCATGGGAGGCCCAGGACATCGAAGCTCTGATCGGCCTTCTCGATCCCGACGTAACAGCGATCGCCGACAGCAACGGACTGGCGCAGGCGGCACTCGGGCCGATCGAAGGCGCCGAGCGCGTCGCCCGCCACTACCTCACCATCGCCGAACGAATGCCTGCCAGCGCGGCCGTGGTCGAGTGCGTGGTTAACGGTCAGCCTGGGCTCGCGGTGCAGCAGGACGGAGCCACGGTGACGGTCCTCGCGTTCGACATCGGCGAAAACAGGATCACGAATATCTGGGCGGTCCTCAACCCCGACAAGCTCCAGCGCTGGAGCTGAGCCGATAGCCGACGACTTGCGCGCACGAGCGATCCCGCGGGGGCGATCAGCTGTGGTCGGATCGTCGGCGCACGACGTCCTGTAGATCGTCCTCGACTGTGGGAAAATGCGGCTTCCAGTCAAGTTCCCGTTTGGCCCTGCTGCTGTCCAGGCTCAGGCCTGCGCGCACCATGAGCGTTCCGAGGTAGGGCGAGACGCGCAGCAGCCCGTTCGGCAACAGCAGCGGCGGTCTCCCGCCGACCGCGGCGGTGACTGCCTGCAGGTAGGAAGTCCACGTGCACGGCTGGTCGTCGGCGACGTTATACGCGCTCCCGGCTCGCCCGTTCGCCAGTAACGCCCGGATGCCTGAGTCACCGCTCCGCCGGCGCTGAGACAGGCCGGTTCCCCAGCACAACCCGCTCGGGGCAGTTTCGAAACGCTATGTGCGCCGACGGTGGGCCGCTCGGTACTGCGTCGGCGAGATGCCGAACCATGCGCTGAACGTCTGGCGCAGGGTCTCGCCGGAGCGGAACCCGGTGGCCTTGGCGATCGACGAGACGGCCTGGTCGGTGGTGACCAGGGCGGTGGCCGCTGCCTCCAGCCTCACTTGACGGACGAGCCGGGCCGGGGTCTGCCCAGCGTGGGCGACCAGCAGCCGGGTGAGGTGCCGTTCGCTAACACCGGCCACTGCGGCGAGCCGGGTGGTGGACAGCTCCGTGTCGGGATTGGCCGTGACGTGGTCGAGGACGCGCCGCACCACGGCGTGCTCGGGGCGCCGGGCACGCACGAACATGCTCATTTGCGCCTGGTTGCCCGGTCGCTGCATGTAGGTGACCATGCCCATGGCCACCCATCGGGCCAACTCGGCGCCGTGGTCGGCCTCCACGAACGCCAGGGTGAGGTCGAGTGCCGCGGTGACGCCGCCGGACGTCCACACGTGATCGTCCCGCACGAAGATCGGCGCAGGGTCGAATCGCACCGCCGGATACGCGGCGGCCAACTCGGCCGTATGGTGCCAGTGGGTGGTTGCCCGCCGGCCGTCCAGCAGACCGGCCGCGGCAAGCACGCTCGCACCAGTGCACACCGACGCCACGCGGCTCGAGCTGCGGGCCAGCCGCTGGACCTGAGCAAGCAGGGTGCCGTCCGCGGCGGCCTCGGCGTGCCCCAGACCGCCGGACACGACGAGGGTGTGCGTGCGGCTCACGTCCTGCAGCGCCACTTGGCTCGACAGCTCCAGCCCGGAGTCACAGCGCACCGCGCCACCGGACAGCGTGGCCAACCGCACGGCGTACGCGGGCGTCGCGCCGAGGCGGTTGGCCATGGCGAGACAGCTGGTGACGCTCGCAACGTCCACCAGCTCGATGCCGTCATAGCCGACGACGACCACACGCCGCTCGTGCACGATGCCATCGTAGGAGCGCGTGCAGGCTACACCCAGCCCTGGTATTCGGTGCGCGACGTGGACGCGCCGATCGGCGCCAGCATGGGTCACATCACCTGCTTCCTGCGCGACGGCGACCGCGCGTTCCTCACCTACTCCACGACGGGCCGTGGCAACGAGCCGACCGACGGGTCCCTCGCCCTGCTCGACATGACGCCTCACGGCCGCAGCGAGGCCTGGGAAGACAACCCCGAGGGCTGGCCCGAGGGACGTAACCCGTGCTGGTACTGGCGCTCGGACGCGGACGGAAACGCCACCTGGGGCCCGACCAGCCGCCCCGTGCCCCAGTGGACCCGCCCCGACGCGACCCCCGTGGAGACCCTCGGCCGCCACGGCCACCACCACTGACGAAGCTTCGTCGACGGCATCGGCAAAGGTGCCAGGTGCCGGACGGAACCTCCGGACAGTGCGCCCGCCCGCGCGCTCGCCGGTGGGCGAGCCACGGCGCCGCCTCTCAAACAACGGTTTGGAGACCACGATGCAACCCCTCTTCAGGTTCTGCGTCCATCTCCTCGAGATGGTCGTGGCCATGCTGGCCGGCATGTTCGCGCTGGGACCACTGTGGGCGTTGGCGCTGCCGGCCGCCATCGAGCACACGGACGTGCATACGCTGACGATGGCCACCGACATGGCCATCGGCATGGCGGTGTGGATGCGCGTGCGGGGCCACGGTTGGGCCGGCATCGGCGAAATGACCACCGCGATGTACGTGCCGTTCATCGTGCTGCTCGTGCCGTACTGGTTCGGCGCCGTCTCTGCCGGTGTCGTCATGACCGGCGGGCACGTGCTGATGGTGATCGCGATGGTCGCTGTCATGCTGCGGCGACGGTCGGAGTACACACACGGCGGGCACCGGCTGCCACGCCCCGTGGTACGGATAGGCGCGGTGGTGGCGGCGCTGGCGGTACTGCCGGTGTCGGTCGGCGCGGCAGTCGCCACGGCGAACACGCGAAGCGTGTACGCGCCGGCGCCGGCGCCAGGCACGCCGGCGCCGGCATCACGTCCCTTCGACCCGACGCTGCCGACCGCAGTCGTGGTGCTCGGCGCCGAGGGGGCGAACGTCGCGGACGCGTTCGGACCGTTCGAGGTGCTGGCCGTCACAGGACGCTTCAACGTCCTCACCGCCGCCCCGACCGCGGCGCCGGTCACCCTGACCGGCGGACTGGACCTGGTACCCGATGTCACGTTCGAGTCCCTGGCGACCCGGCTCGGTGGCCGTGCCGCGGACGTGGTCGTGGTGCCTGCCATGCCGCGCACCGACGAGCCGGCGGTGCTCGACTTCCTCCGGCGGCAGGCCGACGGCGGCGCGCTCATGCTCAGCGTCTGCTGGGGCGGCGGCGTCGCCGCGGCGGCCGGGGTGCTCGACGGGCACACCGCAACGTCGCACTGGTACTACCTGGACGGCCTTGAGAAGGACTTCCCTGAGGTGCGGTGGCAGCGCGGCGTCCGCTACGTCGACGACGGTCAAGTGATCAGCACGGCTGGCGTGCTCTCCGGCATCGACGGCACGCTGCGCGTGATCGAGCGGCTGGCCGGCACGCAGGTGGCCTCCGCAGCGGCAGCGGCCGTGGGCTGGCGTCACTACTCGCCCGGAACACCGCTGCCGATTCCCGTGCAACGCTTCGGGGCCGGCGACGCGATCGCCGCGCTGAACCAGTCGTACCGCTGGGACGCGCCCACGGCCGGGGTCCTGCTGACCGACGGCGTCGGTGAGCTCGAGCTCGCCTCGGTGTTCGTCACCTACACCGAGGCCGTCTACGCCGCCCGGACGCTCGCGGTGTCGTCAGGGGCCACGACCGTCCGCTCCCGGCACGGGCTCACGTTCGTGCCCCGCGCGACGCTTGCGGACCCACCGCAGCTGGACCGGCTGCTGGTGCCCGGCGCGGCCGCCGCCGCCCGGCATGACGCGCCCACGACGCACGACCTCCGGCCGACGTATCTGCACGCGGCGCCCGGTTTCGCCTTCGACGGGCCGTTGCGCGACATCGCAGCCAACGTCGATGTCGCCTCGGCTGCGTGGCGGGCCAAACTGCTGGAGTACCCGCCGGAGACATCACGCTCACTGGCCCTGGCTGGCCCTGGGAGCGCACCCTCCGCCCGGTCGCCCTGGCGCTGGCCGGCCTGACCCTGCTCGCCGGTGGGCTGGCCGTCGAGCGGCGCCGGGCACGCCGGCCGGTGCAGCTGGACGGCCACCGCGCTCGCTGGGAATCGCCCTCTGGGGTCGATACCAGAAATAGGGACCGCATAGGTCACCGGGATCGGCGAGCGACGCGGGGAGGCACTCACACCTGAGCGCAGCGACGTGGCAACGGAGCGTGGTGTGCGGCTATGGTGGCGATCCCACCCCAACGGGGTCCCGCCCCACCCCCACCCCGGAGTTCCGGATGCACCGGTCGCTGTCCAACCTGACGGAACGGATCGAACGCACTCTCCACGAACGGCTCATCCCGGCGCTGTACCGGGACGCCGAACCCGTACACGTCGAGGCGGCACACTTGCCCGGCGAGCCGGTGCCGGCGAGCGAGGGGCTGGCGATGGCGTACGCGCCCTTCGCGGTGGGTCAGCCGTGGGGGCCCGCGTGGAGCACCACGTGGTTCCGGTTCAGCGGAGAGGTGCCGGCGCGGATGCGCGGCGGCTGGGTCGAGCTCCTCGTCGATCTCGGCTTCGAGCGGGCCGGGCCGGGATTCCGGTCCGAGGGCCTCGCCTACACGGCCGACGGAACGCCGATCAAGGGCATCGAGCCACGGACGGCGTATGTACCGATCGCCCGGCCCGCCGCCGGAGGCGAGCGGGTCGAGGTGTACGTCGAAGCGGCCGCCAACCCCCGGTTCGACGGCAGCGTCTCCCTGCTCGGCGATCCGGAGACGGTGCCCGACCGCCCGCTCTATCGGCTGGACCGGGCGGAACTCGCGGTGCTGGACGAGGAGGTGCATGCGCTCGTCCTCGACGTACAGGTGTTGCACCAGCTGGCGCTGCAACTTGCCGAGACGGACCCCCGGCACCACGAGATCCGCCGGGCCCTGGAAGTAATGCTCGACGAGCTCGACGTCGCCGATGTCTCCGGCGGCGCCGCCGCCGCCCGCGCCCGCCTGTCCGGCGCGCTCGCCTCCCCCGCCGTGCCGAGCGCCCACCGGGTCACCGCCGTCGGGCACGCCCACATCGACTCGGCCTGGCTCTGGCCGGTACGCGAGACCATCCGCAAGACTTCCCGGACCTTCTCCAACGTCGTGGCGCTCGCCGACGAGTACCCGGAACTGGTCTTCGCCTGCTCCTCCGCGCAGCAGTACGCGTGGCTGCGGGAGCACCACCCGAAGGTGTACCGCCGCGTCGCGGAGAAGGTGGCCAACGGGCAATTCCTCCCGGTCGGCGGCATGTGGGTGGAGTCCGACACCAACATGCCGGGCGGCGAGGCGATGGTGCGCCAGTTCACCCAGGGCAAGCGGTTCTTCGCCGCCGAGTTCGGCGTCGAGCCCCGGGAGGTCTGGCTCCCCGACTCGTTCGGCTACTCGGCGGCGCTGCCGCAGCTCGCCCGGCTGGCCGGGTTCCGCTGGTTCCTCAGCCAGAAGATGTCCTGGAACCAGACCAACCGCTTCCCGCACCACACCCTCTGGTGGGAGGGCATCGACGGGAGCCGCGTCTTCACTCACTTCCCGCCCGCCGAAACGTACAGCTCGGAGCTGTCCGGCAAGGATCTGGCGCACGGGGTGCGCAACTTCGCCGAGCACGGGCGGTCCACCGTGTCCCTGCTGCCGTTCGGCTACGGGAACGGCGGGGGCGGCCCGACCAGGGAGATGCTCGAAACGGCGCGGCGAGTGGCCGACCTCGAAGGCTCGCCCAGGGTCGCCATCCGCACCCCCGCGGAGTTCTTCGCCGAGGCGGAACGGGAATACCCGGACGCCCCGGTGTGGAGCGGCGAGATGTACCTCGAATACCACCGGGGCACGTACACCAGCCAGTCGGCGATGAAACGCGGCAACCGGCGCACCGAGCACCTGCTCCGGGAGGCCGAGCTGTGGTCCACCGTCGCGGCGCTGCGGACCGGCCATCCGTACCCGTACGCCGAGCTCGACGCCATCTGGCAGGAAACGCTGCTGCTGCAGTTCCACGACATCCTGCCCGGCAGTTCGATCGCCTGGGTGCACCGCGAGGCGCGGCAGACGTACGCGAAGCTGGCGGACCGGCTGGAAGGGGTGATCGAGGCGGCGCTGACCGCCCTGACCGGCCCTGGGTCAGTGCCGTTGATCGCGAACGCCGCGCCGCACGAGCGGGACGGCGTACCGGCTCTCGGAGTCTCAGCAGGCCGCGGCGGCGGGGTCCCGGAGGTCTCGGTGCGGTCCGGACCGGACGGCACGGTGCTGGACAACTGCCTGCTCCGGGTGCGCCTCGACCCCGACGGGACGGTGTCCGCGATCCGCGACCTGGTCGCCGACCGCGACGTGCTTCGGCCCGGCACCGCGGCCAACGTCCTGCAACTGCACCCGGACACGCCCAACAAGTTCGACGCGTGGGACATCGAGGACTTCTATCGCCACCGGCGCCGCGACCTGACCGAGGTCACGAAGATCGTGGTCGAGGCGGACGATCCCCGGCAGGCCCGGGTCCGGGTGACCCGCGACGACCGGAACTCCGCGTACGTCCAGACCGTGTCGCTCGCGGCCGGCGAGCGCGTGCTGCGGTTCACCACCGAGGTGGACTGGCACGAGCGGGAGACCCTGCTCAAGGTCGCCTTCCCGATCGACGTCCAGGCCGCGCAGTCCAGTTCGGAGATCCAGTTCGGCCACGTGCAGCGACCGACCCACACCAACACATCGTGGGACGCGGCGAGGTTCGAGATCTGCGCGCATCGGTGGCTGCATGTCGGGGAGCCCGGGTACGGCGTGGCGCTGGTCAACGACGGCATATATGGCCACGACGTGAGCCGCCAACCACCGGGTGACGTATTGGGGGCGCAGCCGACCACGGTACGACTCTCCCTGCTGCGCGGTCCCCGCTACCCCGACCCGAACACCGACCGGGGCTCGCACCAATTCGGGTACGCGCTGGTCTGCGGCGCGGAGATCGCCGACGCGGTGCGCGAGGGTTACCGGGCGAACCTGCCGATCCGCCGGCACCTGGGCGCGCGACCGGTCGCTCCGCTGATCGAGGTGACCAACCCCGCCGTCGTGGTGGAGGCCGTGAAGCTGGCCGACGACCGGTCCGGTGACGTGATAATCCGGCTCTACGAGGCGCTCGGCGGCCGCGCCCGTACCCGGCTCACCGCGTCGTTCGATCTCGCGGAGGTGCGGGTCTGCGACCTGCTCGAACGGGACGACGCCGAGGTCAGTGCGCTCGCCCCGGTCTCGTTCGAGGGCAACGTCGTGGATCTCGCCCTGGGACCGTTCCAGGTCGTCACCCTCCGGCTTCGCCCGGCCCAGCGCTGATCCCCCGTTACCTTTTTGATCGTCCCCAGCCGGGGACTCCTCGGTCGCCCGGCTCGGTATGACTTACTGCCCCTGTCGTATGGATGATCCGGGGGGTG
>NZ_JBFAID010000079.1:0-22188 GCF_040654475.1 Micromonospora sp. NPDC050686 | reverse complement strand
CTAGTGACACGCCCCGCCACCGGACCAAACCACGTTTTCCCAGCTCAACCCACCTTCTCGCGGACTAGCCAACCACCTGATCTGTGGAACCCGGGACCGGGGCGCGGTGTCAGCGTTTCGGCTGGTCCGTTTCCCCGGCCCGCTCCCCGAACCGGACGTGCGAGTTGGCCCCGCATCCGGCTCTCCGCGAGTCCGTGCGGTGGGTTACGGCGTTGCGACCGGGGCTGGTGTCCACGGCGTGGGGATCTTTGTTCCCCGGTAGCGGTATCGGGTGACCGGTACCGCTCCGGCGTTGAACAAGGTCATCTCGCCGTCGGTGGGCCACCACCCTGGTAGGTAGCGGCGTTTGAGCTTCTTCCAGGTGATCCGGCGGTGTTTGCGGCGAAGCCATCTGGTGATCCGTTCCCAGGTGTACTGGTGCAGGAACGAGAAGGTCGTCTTGGACACCCCGTGGCGGAAGTAGCTGGTCCAGCCTCGTAGCACCGCGTTGATCTGCCGGAGCAGTTCAGCGAGGGGCTGGTTGGTTCCCTGCCTGGCGATCGTCTTGACCTTGGCCATCACGTTGGTCAGCGCCTTACGCGAAGGCCAGGTGTAGACAAACCACTTGTTCGAGCCTCGCTGGCGTTGCCGCTGGATGCGGAACCGTCGGGTAGGACCGCCGCATTGCTGCGGCGGTCCCCCCTCAGAACCGGGCATGCCCGCTTTCCAGGCACCACGGCTCAGGCAAGCCCCGAGGGCAGCGAGGATTCCACGTCGGCGTCATGGCTGGTGCACCGCCGCTCCGGCGAGGTTCCGCCGTCGGCATTGTGCGTGGAGGAGTCGGTAGACCGTCCGGTCTTGGCCGTCGACCTGTTCGACGATGTGCTGTTTGGCCAGCACTCGTCGGACGGTCATGAACCATTGTTCCCACTCGCGTGGGCTGCGTGGTTCGTGCTCGGCGTGCAGGAGGAGTTCGCCGCAGGCGGGACAGCGTCCGCCTTGGCCTCGTAGAAGCCGGGCGGTGTGCTCGTCCACGGGTGGGGTCTTCTTCCTGCGTCGCCGATCGGCCCAGTACTCGGTCAGGGACGGGTCATCAGGGGATGCTCCGCCGTGGACCGGGACGTGTCGGACGATCTTCGCCCAGGCGAACTTGGTGAGGTAGACGCCGCTGTTACGGTCGCCGAACACCCACCGGTCCTGCCGGGACTTGTGGAACTTGCCGAAGTAGCGGGTGGCGACCCAGCCCCTCGACTTGTTCGGGTGCGAGCGTCTGGCCCATCGGTAGGTGAGGTGCCAGACGTGGTGGTCGAGGCCGGTGAAGACTCGGCTGGAGACCACGCTCCGGTAGTAGGCCGACCATCCCCGGATAACCGGGTTGAGCCGGAACACCACCGCGGCCGCGTTCGCGCCGTGCATGGAACGCACCTCGGCGGTGAGCCGCTTCCGGAGCCGCTTGACCGACTCCTTGCTGGGGGTGATGAGCAGCTTTCCGCTGCCCTGCCGATCGACGCGGCGGCGGATGTCGAAGCCCAGGAACGAGAATCCGTCCTCAACGTGGACGATGCGTGTCTTGTCCTCGTTGAAGCGGAGTCCTCTCGGCTCCAGCCACGCCGTGAGGGCAGCCTTGACTTGTTCGGCCTGCTCACGGCTGTGGCACATCGCCACGTAATCGTCGGCATATCTCACCAGCACAGGGCATCCCTTGACCGTCTGCGCGTCACTGCGGGCGCTGAGCCGGTATTGGACGCCTGCTGCCTTCTCCATCCCGTGCAGGGCTACGTTCAACAACACGGGGCTGATCACGCCGCCTTGAGGAGTTCCCTCATCCGTCGGCGTGAACTCGCCGGCCTCGATCACGCCGGCCTTCAGCCAGGCCCGGACCATGCCCCGCGCGGGGAAGGTGCCGAGACTGCCGAGAAGGTGCTCGTGGTCGATCCGATCGAACGCTCCGGCCAGGTCCGCGTCCAGGATCCATCGGCGCTGGCTGCGGTTGCCGCACAGCGTCTTGAAGATGGCCTCGATCGCGTCGTGGCAACCCCGGCCGGGCCTGAACCCATAGGATCTCGGCTCGAACCGGGCCTCCCACTCGGGCTCCAGCGCGTTCTTCACCCGTGCCTGCTGCACGCGATCCGCCAGCACCGGAATCCCCAGAGGGCGCTGTTTCCCGTTCGCCTTCGGAATGAAGACCCGCTTGACCGGCAGGGCCTTGAGCGGCGAGGCGTCGCGGTGCATCCGCTGCGCCAACTCCGCCCGTTCGCGAGAGGTCAGAGCGACCTCACCGTCGATGCCCGCCGTCTTGCGGCCAGCATTGCGCTGCGAGACCTGCCGCACGCTGAGCAGCGTGTTGCTCCGGCTTCGCAGCATCAGCTTTTGCAGATTGCGGACCTTCTTCAGGTCCCCGTCCTTCGTCGCCTTGAAGATCCTCTGCCTCAGCCGCCGTACGTGGTCCTCGTGCGTATGCCAATTGATGGCGTCCCAATCAAGTACCGCGTCCTCCGGTCCGTTCACTCCGAGGGCCGCCATCGCCAGAGCGAATGCCTGTGCCGTCATCCGTGTCTAACTTGTCCTTCGGTTCCGGTGCATCGGCTTCGGTGCATCAAAGGCTCACCCGGTCCACGTCAGCTCCCTTTCGGGCCAGGCAGAGCCCCGTATCCGGCCGGTTATGCGAGACGACCGCGAAGGGAGCGGCCATGGTGTCCCGGTTTCCCGTCGCCTTTCGGCTTACCGGCATTGGCTTCTTGGACCGTCCTGCGCCCGCCGGGGAGTTGGTCCTCCCTCACGGTCGGCTTACCGGGACACGTCCCGGACCCCGACGGGGTTGTCACGTTCCGCATGGCCGAGATCCGACCGGGGTGGGCGCTCTCTGCACCCCGGGGCGGCGGTGTTCTCCGCGACCGGCTCCTAGTCACCAGTCGCCGCCTGCCGTTTCGCAACGGCCAGCCCTGCCCCCAGCAGCTCATCCCATCTCCGGGGGTATCGATGTCGAGGCATCTTCGAGAGTTCGCGTGTACTCGCCCGTCCGGCCTTCCCCTTGCCTGTAACCCCCGGATGGAGCGGGAGCCCTTGGGCGTCTTCTCCGAGCTTCGCACCCTGCCGTTACCGGCAACGCACGTCAGAGCGGGGACGGATCGTTGAACACTTATCCGGAGCTACGCTGCTGTCATCGTGCTCAGCCCTCCAATCAGCGTGCTCACTCGAACCATGCGACTTCGTGTCGCACCCAGGAAGTCGAACCCTTCGTCGATGTGCACGACGGTCGTCTTCTCCTCTGATAGCCGCAGACCGACCGTGGCCAGCACTGCGGCGACTTCGTCGCGTAGTGCTTCGGTGTGCGCCCGGGTGCCAGCCACCATGATCACGAAGTCGTCCGCGTAGCGGACGATCTTGTAGGTGGGCAGCCCCTTGCGCCGCCGGTAGCTACGGGTCTGCGCGTTCTTGCCGAACGTCGCCCACGCGGCCGTGACATGTTCGTCCAAGACCGACAGAGCGATGTTGGCCAGTAGCGGGGACAACAGACCGCCTTGCGGGGTGCCGGTGCGGGTGTCGCGGAGGATGTCGTCCTCGGCGAGGACGCCAGCCTTCAGGAACGCCTTCACCAGCGCCAGGACGCGTTTGTCGGCGATGCGTCGGCGCACCCGGTCCATCAGGGCCGCGTGGTCGATCTCGTCGAAGCACGCCGTGATGTCGCCTTCCAGCACCCACTCGTAGGAGTTGGAGGCCATCAGGTGGATCTCGGCGATCGCGTCCTGGGCCCGTCTTCCAGGGCGGAAGCCGTAGGAACACGGCTTGAAGTCCGCCTCGAAGACGGGTTCGAGGATCAGCTTCAGCGCTGCCTGCACGACCCGGTCCTTCGCGGTGGGGATACCCAAGGCCCGGTCTTGCCGTTGGGCTTGGGGATCCGCCGCTGCCGGACGGGCAGAGGCTGGAACGCCCTGGCCCGAAGCTCCAGATGGAGCTTGAACAGGAACAGGCTCTGCCCAGGCGGGAGATCCTTGGGTCGTAACCCGTCGATTCCCGCCGATCGTGCTCCTCGATTGGAACGAACCCGGTGCCATGCCACCAGCAAGACCACCGGGTTCCAGACGAGGTTGTACAGGTCATGAAACCTCCGGTCCGGGCCGTCGAGGGCCCACCGGTGCAGCTTCGTCTGGATCTCCAGTACCTGTGCCTCCGCCTCATCCAGCGTCGGCCACGGATCGTCGATATTCACCAGCGCGCTCCTGGCATTCCAGTCCGAAGGCTGCGGACTCGCTGTCGTCCTTCGCCCTGCAAGCGGCTTTCCCGCTCTCCACGGCGGGGCGTGACTCCCGCGACTACTACGACGACTCCGCCCCGTCCCTTGGTCGTCAGCCGACGGTGGACCTGCCCGCCACCGCCCTGGCCGGGCGGCGGGAAGGGCGACCGAGGGACGGTTCCCGTGTTCACTGTGTTCCGATCGGCGGGGGCGGTGTCCAGCTTTGCCCCGGTAGCCTCGCCACGGGTACGCCGCAGGCCTTCCCCGATGGCCTCCATTCCGGAGTTGCTCTCCGGATCAGGAGTCGACGCCCACGCACAACCAAGGGCGTCGCGTACTACTGCCCGGCCCCTATCCGCCAGGTTTGAGCCGGTTCCACCCTTACGGGGGTTCAACCACTGGTTCACTCGCGTTACACCTACCCGCCTCGCTAGCCGGGCCCGCACCGTCTGGCCGTACCGGCACGTCCCGTCGTTGTCGCGGCTGCTTCCCACCCTTCCCCACACCTCCGGGGTCAGGCTGCCGCCAGCTTCACCGAACTGCTGCGACAGCCCGGCGGAGGGTCCTTGCACCCCTCTCGGAAACACAGCACCTCACGGCGCACTTGCACGACGTGGAAGTGATCGACGACCAGCACCGCATGCGGTAACACCTGCCGGATCGCGGACTTGAACACGGTGCACATGTCGATCGCCACCGCCTGGACCTGCTCACGCCAGGCCTGAGAGCGGGCGGTCAGCCAGGCGGTCACCGCCGCCGTGGTGCGGCCTTCGACCTGCGCCAACAGGCCCTGACCACCAGACAGATCACAGAAGCCGACGTGCCAACGGTCCGCCGTCACGGTCCAGGAGGCGGCCTGCTCATCCCAGGTCCAGTGCGGCTTGCCGCGGCGGACCTCGTCGATGCCCAGCACCGCGACCGGCTCCGGCTCGGCCGGCAACACTGCGCTCGCGTGGGCGGTGAACGCGGCAGCGACGACCGGCCAGGAAACGCCGTGGTCCCGGGCGGCCTGCACGATCGTGCGACCCGCGTCGGCGACCGCCGCCCCGGCCGCCTGCCGCAGCCGGCTGGTCAGCCGGGCACGGGCCGGGACCTGCGCGACCTGCTCAGTGAACGACTTACGCGGACAGGCCGGCGTCGGGCAGTACCAGCGACGTTTACGCCACCGCAGCTGCACCATCCGGCCTCCGACCGGCAGGTCCCGCGGCCGGGTTGTGGTCCACTGCTTCACCTTCAACGCCCGCTGCCCGCACTGCGGGCAGCATCGTGCCTGCTCACAGCCGGTGGACAGGTTAACCACCGGGACACCGGTGACGTCCAACTCGACCCGCTCAGCGACCAGGCCGTCCAGGCCCAGCAGCAGGGTCGTATCGTTGACCATGCTCGCAGCTCTTCACTTGTGACCATCCGAACTAGACACTCAGATGATCACCGATGGGCTGCGAGCCCTTCACGCTCGGGTCAGCTCAGCCGCGAACCCCGCTCAAGTTCGAAGAGCCCGCAAGGAGCCCGATCCAGCAACGGCCGCGGCACCGGGCAAGCGACTTGACCAGGCCAGCGAAGACCGGTCGACAACGCCGATGGCCACGCAACGAACGGGTTCACCAAGGTGGTGGCTCCCGGCCAGCCACCCGATCTGCACCCCGGCCAGCTGCCGCCCTGCTGAAGCTGCTCAGACGCGTCAACGACCGCCGCACGGACAACTCGAACGAGGAGAACCGATGACCACCCCTCAACCGAAACTCTTCGCCTTCTACGGCCGCGTGTCGACCGAGGACAACCAGGACCCCAAATCATCCCGGAGCTGGCAACTCACCCGGGCGACTACCCTGATCCAGCCCCACCGCGGCAGCATCGTCACCGAATACTTCGACGTCGGCCAGAGCCGCTCCCTGCCGTGGCAACGCCGAACCCAGGCCAACCAACTCCTCGCCGCGCTGCGCAACCCACAGCGCGGGTTCTCCGCCGTCGCCGTTGGCGAACCCCACCGGGCCTTCTACGGCAACCAGTTCGGCCTGACGGTGCCCCTGTTCGCCCACTACGGCGTCGAACTTTGGGTGCCCGAGATCGGCGGCCCGATCGACCCCGACAACGAGGCACACGAACTCGTCATGTCCGTCTTCGCCGGCATGAGCAAAGGCGAACGCAACCGAATCAAGCTCCGCGTCCGCACCGCCATGACCGCCCAGACCCTCCTCGAGGGCCGCTACCTAGGCGGACGCCCGCCTTACGGCTACACCCTCCGCGACCTCGGACCCCACCCCAACCCCGCCAAGGCCGCCGACGGCAAACGCCTCAAGGGCTTGACTCCGGATCACGAGACCGCACCGATCGTCTCGCGGATCTTCGCCGAGTTCCTCACCGGAATCGGACTCTTCGCCATCGCCGAAGGACTCATCGCCAACCACGTACCCTGCCCGTCGGCGCATGACCGCGCCCGCAACCCGCACCGCAGCGGAATCGCCTGGTCCAAGAGCGCCGTTCGGGTCATCCTCACCAACCCCCGCTACACAGGGCGGCAGGTGTGGAACAAGCAACGCACCGACGAGGTGCTGCTCGACGTCGACGATGTGGCAATGGGCCACACCGGCGTCATGCGCTGGAACACCCGAGACAAGTGGGTGGTCTCAAAGGAGATCACCCACGAGCCGCTCATCGACGATGCGACGTTCGAGCAGGTCCAAGCAATCCTGCAACGGCGCGGACGGGGAACCGGCGGTCAGCACGTCAGGCAGCGCACCCGCAACCCGTACGTCTTCCGCGGGATGATCTACTGCGCCGCCTGCGACGCATGCAGGGCCAGTACAACCACGGCGATGCCTACTACCGCTGCCGCTTCCCCCAGGAATACGCCCTCGCCAATCAGGTCCCACATCCCCGCAACGTGTACCTACGCGAGGACGCCCTCACCGACCCCCTCGACACCTGGCTGGCCTCTGCCTTCACACCCCATCGCATCGAACAGGCAATCACCGCGCTCGCCGACGCCCAACCCCTGAATCTTTCGCCCGGTCCGGCCACGGCAGCCCAGACGATCATCAACGAATGCGACGCGAAGCTGGAACGCTACCGAGCGGCCCTCGATGCTGGCGCCGACCCGCCGGTAGTCACCGGGTGGATCGCTCGAACCCAGACCGAACGCGCCCGCGCCGAAGCGGATCTTTACGCGAACGCGGGTAGCAGGCCACGCCGGATGAGCCGAGCGGAAATTAGAGACCTGGTGACGGCCCTCGGCGATATCGCCGCCGCCCTTCGCGACGCCGACCCCGCGGACAAGGCCGAGGTCTACCGCCAACTCGGCCTTCGGCTCACCTACCAACCAGAAACGCAAACGGTGCGCGCTTCAGTGGATCTAAGCGCGCACCGTGGGGTAATGGTTTGTGTCCGAGGGGGGACTTGAACCCCCACGCCCTATACGGGCACTAGCACCTCAAGCTAGCGCGTCTGCCATTCCGCCACCCGGACCTGCTCGTTCAGCCTACCCTGCCGGCCGCGGCGTTCTCCCACCCGTCGGCCGGCCCCGGTGGGCCGCACTGCGGCAATACTTTACACGGCGGAGATGGATCATGCACATCGCCGCACCCCCGCCCGACAGGGAGATCGTTTTCCCAGCTCAACGCCACCACGGCATCAACACCCGTCCAGCAGGGCGGTACGGGCCGTCGGGGCGGGTGGCGCCCGGACCGGGACTACCGGCAGCATTGTCCGGGTGGCCCACCCCTCCCCCCTCGCCGCCGCCCAGCACCAGGCTCTCGCCCTGCGCTCCGGAGGTGATCTCGGCAGCGCCCGTCGCCTGCTCGCCGACGCCGTGACCGCGGCCCGGCCGAGCTACGGCGAAGACCACCGGGACGTGCTGGGCAGCACCCACCTGCTGGCCCGGCTGCACCGCGAGGCCGGCGACCCGGCCGCCGCCCGGCGCACGCTGGAGGAGGCGTACGCCGCCGCGGAGCGCCGCTGGCCCGTCACCGACCCGCTTATGCTGGCGATCTCGTTCGAGCTCGCTTCCGTGGCCGAGGAGTTGGGCAACCGGCACGAGGCGCGTCGGAACTATTCGCGGGTGGCCAGCGTCGGACCGGCGGTGCTCGGCCCCGAGCATCCGGCCGTGCAGGCCGCCCAGCGGTACCTCGGCGGCACGCCGGCCGCGTCCCAGCCGGCGCCGCCCCAGCCGCCGAACACCGCCCTGTCCGGCCCGACCGTGCAGCTGGCCAGCGTGCCCGGCCCCCGCCCGCAGCCCGGGGCGCTCCCTCCGCCGCCATCGATCCCCGCCCCACCGGCGGTCGCCGCGCCGCAGCAGCCGGCACCGCAGTCGCCGTGGGCGCCGCAACTTCCGCCGCCACCGGTCATCCCCGCGCCGCAGGCCGCGCCCCACCCGCCGGCGGAAACCCGGCCGTACGCCGGCGCCCAGGCGGAGACCAACGTGGCTGCCCGTCCGCACCCTGCGACGGGGCAGACCCCGCCGGCACCGCAGCTGCCGCCCGCACCGCTACCGGCTCCACCTCCGCACGCCACCGCGCCCCGGCCAGCTCCCGCCCCACCGCTCCCGCCGCCCCCGCCCGTGGCCGCCGGCGCGCCGCCCGCGCCGGAGGCGCGCACCGCGCCAACGCGGCAGGCTTCGCCACCCACGCCGCCGTCGCAGGCTGCGTCGCCCACCTCGATGCCGCAGGCTTCGCCACCCACCCCGCCGGAGGGCCCGGCCAATCCGTCGGCGGCCCGGACGCTGCCGCCTCCGCCGGCCATACCTCAGCAGCGCACCGCCGGAGAGTCCGCCGTGACCGCCGAGGTTCCGGCGAATTCCGGGGCCGGGAACGAGCCGCGCTGGGACCGCCCGACGATCCAGGTCCAGCAGATCGCGCCGCTGCTTGAGGAGGAGGCCGCGCGGCGGGCTGACACCGCCCAGGCTCGCCCGGTCGGCGCCCCACCAGTCCTACCGGGCCCGGTCAGCGGCCCACCGGCGGCCACCAGCGGTCCACCTGCCCCGATCAGCGGCACGCCAGTCCCGGTCAGCGCTCCACCGCTCCCCGTCAGCGGCCCACCGACCCCGGTCGGCGGCACCCCGATCCCCATCAGCGGCGCACCAATCCCGGTCAGCGCTCCACCGCTCCCCGTCAGCGGCCCACCGGGGCCGGTGAGCGCTCCGCCGTTCGGCACCCCCGTGGCTGCCCGCCCAGGTCACACCCCGCCCGTCCCGCACCAGCCGAGCAGTCCGCCGGTCAGCGGCCCACCGATCAGCGCACCGCCGACCACAGGGCAGGCGTACCAGAGCGGCTTGCCGCCGGTCAGCGCTGCGCCGTTCAGCGCGCCGCCGGTGCCGACGCCGCCGGTCAGCGCGCCGCCGGTGGGCCACCCGGCCTCCGGGCCGTACGTCCCGCCGGCGCCGCCAGTGAGCAGTCCGCCGTCCAGCGCGCCCCCGTTCAGCGCGCCGCCGGTGCCGACGCCGCCGGTGAGCGCGCCGCCGTGGGGCATGGCCGCTCCGCCGTGGAGCAGCGTGGCGCCGTCCCAGCCGCTCACCCGACCCGCCGCCCCGCAGCCCGACGGCGACGAGGACGGGGACGATGCCGAGGAGCAGGCGGGGAACCCGGACGAGGTCTTCCCGGCCGCGGTAGAGCAAGCCCCGATCCCGGCGGCGCCGCAGCCGTCCGCGGCAGACATTCCGCCGCCGAGGGACTCGACCGCGCCGGCACATCCGGCAACCGCGGCCTACGCGCCGCAGCCGGGACCGCCGCCCGCACCGCTGTCGAACGCCACGCCGGCCCACCCACAGCCGAGCAACGCCACCCCGGCCTATCCGCAGTCGAGCAACGCCATGCCGGCCCATCCACAGCAGGCCAGCGCCCCACCGGCTCATCCGCAGCAGACCAGCGCCGTGCCCACCCCACCGCCGTACCCGCAGCCGACGGCGTATCCGCAGTCGATGGCGGCGGCCACGGCCCCGCCGGCTTACCCCTACCAGGCGGCCCCGCAGCAGGCGTACGCCCCGGACCCGTACCTCGCCGCGCCGCCGCACCCGGCGTACCAAGGAGATCCGGAGCCGGACCGGGGCGGCCGCAACCGGACGGTGGTGGTCGTCGCGGCCGGCGCGGCGGTGGTCCTGGCGGCGGCGATCGGCGGCGGGGTGCTGCTGTTCAACCGTGACCCCGCTCCCCCGGCGGAGCCGACCGCCACGACCGCGCCCAAGGCCGGCGGGAGCACCGCCGCGGGGGCGCCGCCCGGTGACCTGAAGCTGCGCGACGACGGCAGCACGATCACCCTGACCTGGAGTGACCCGACCAACGGCACGGCACCGTTCATGGTCGCCGCGGGTCGGTCCGGGCAGGCGTTGAACCTGCACGGCCGGGTGGCGCCCGGGGAGACCAGTTACACGGTGCACGGGTTGGCGAGCAAGGTGGACTACTGCTTCACCGTGCTGGCGGTCTATTCCACCGACTCGTTCGCCACCTCTGGGCAGGTCTGCACGCAGCGGCAGGGCGCCAGCCCTACGGGCTGAGCATTCCGTCCACTTCGGGCACGCTGGGTGTCCACAGGGGTGACGGTGCGGGTTTCCTCGTCATCGGTCGGCCCATATGATGTGCCGGGCTCAGCGGAGGGTCGGCGGGGGCCGGCTCCACGAGACGGGGGAGGCAGCCGGTTGTGGCTACCAACGACGAGGCCGTGAGCACGGGTGCGAAACCGCCCCGGTCCCGCTCCCGGTTGCGGGGCGGCCTGGTCACCGTCGGCACCGTGACGGCGCTGCTGGCGGCGATGGGGTTGACCGTCCTCGGTCTCGGCGCGGCGGACGACGCGGTGGCCAACTACGACGCCAGTTCCTGGCTGTGGAGCGCCGCCCGCAGCGAGATGGCCCGGGTCAACGGGGTCACCGCGCGGGTCGACACGCGGGTGGAGATTCCCGGTGCCCGCCGGCACCCGATGCAGGTCAGCCAGACCGACCGGTTGGTCGTCCTGCGTGACCTGCACACCGGTCAGGTCAGCTCGCTGGACCTGGCCACCCTCCAGATCACCGCGACCAGCCCGACCACCCCGGGGCTGGGCGTCAACGTGGCGCTGCACGACGACGCGGCGTTCGTCGTCGATTCGGTGCAGGGTCTGGTGCGGCAGCTCGACCCGCGCTCGCTGGCCCCGGTCGGGCGGGAGGTGCGCTACTCGCCGGGCATCACCGGTGGTTCCTTCGACGACGACGGCAAGCTGTGGATCGCCGTGCCGGCCGAGGGCACCGTGTCGGCGATCACCCCGGCGGGGCTGCCGGACGAGCCGGCCTCGGCCGCCCCGCCGGACGGTGGGCTGGACCCGGCCAAGGTCCAGACGTACGACGTCGCCGAGCCCAGCCACGAGCTGGTGGTGTCCACCCTGGACGAGGGGGTCGCGGTGCTCGACCGTACCTCGTCGGCGCTGGTCACGGTGCGCGGCGGGCAGACGCGGCGGGTGCCGCTGAAGCTGTCCGGCACGGGCACCCTGCCGGAGCACACCACCGGCGCGACCATCCCGGTGACGGTCGCCGGCCAGCGGCGGGTGCACGTGGTGGCCGACGACCGGGAGGTGCGCCGGTTCACCGTCCCGGGCAGCGGTGAGAAGCTCAGCCCGGCGGTCGCCTGGGCGAACCGGTTCTACCTCGCCGACGAGGCGGTCGGCGCGGTCTACTCCTTCGACACCGCCGGCAAGCTGGTGGAGACCATCCGCGGCAAGTCGGTCACCGGCCCGCTGGAGTTGGAGGTGCGGGAGAACCGCCTGTTCATCAACGCGCCGGACACGGCGACCGCCCGGGTGGTCGACGACCAGAACCGGGTGCGCGAGGTGAACAAGTACGCCAACGACGTGCTCGGCGGTGACCCGCCGAAGGACCCGCCGCCGCCCCCGCCGCCGCCGAAAAAGAAGAAGAAGCCGCAGGCCGGCAAGCCGGGCGCGCCGGGTGAGGTGACCGCGGCCGCCGGCAACGCGCAGGCCCGGGTGACCTGGCAGCCGGCCGCGTCGAACGGTGCCGACATCCTCCGGTACGTGGTGTCCGGCGGCGGCCAGCAGCACGAGGTGGGCGCGAACCAGCGGGCGGTGGAGATCACCGGCCTGACCAACGGCGAGACCTACACGTTCTCCGTGTACGCGGTGAACGCCAAGGGCACCGGCCCGAAGCGGACCAGCAACCCGATGGTGCCGACCGCGGCGGTGCCCGACCCGCCGGCGAGCGTGACCGCCGAGGCGCGTCCGGACGGCACGGTGCGGGTGACCTGGCCGGCGGCGAACGGGCAAGGCAACACCATCGCCCGGTACGCGGTCACCGCCACCTCGACCGGCGCGAACGCCCCGGCCGGCGAGGCGACCGGCATGGAGCTGGTGGTGCCGGCGGGCGCCCTGGAGTACGGCACCCAGTACGCGTTCACCGTGGTCTCGGTCAACGACAAGGGCGCCGGCTCGACGGCGTCGCCGGTCAGCAACACGGTGGTGCCGTTCACCGCCCCGGCCGCCCCGACCGACCTGCGGGCCGCCACCGTCGCCGACCAGGCAGGCACCGTCACGGTCGAGTGGGCGCCCGCGGTGGCCAACGGCCGGCCGGTGACGAAGTACCTGGTGGACGTCGCCGGGAAGACCAGCGAGGTGACCGACGTACGCACCACCGTCGGCGGCCTCGGCGACGGGCAGAACGTCACGGTGAAGGTGAAGGCCGTCAACGAGGCCGGGGAGGGCCCGGAGGCGAGCGCCACCGCCCGGACGGTGGCCGCGCCGCAGGTCACCGTGACCGGCTCGTCGGCGACCACCACCAGCGCCACCGTGTCGTTCACCGTGGACGCCGGTGGCGGGCAGGCGAGCTGTTCGCTGAGCGCCCCCGGGGTGCCGGCGACGACCGGTGACTGCTCCGCCATCACCGTGTCCGGGCTGACCCCGGGCACCGGGTACACGTTCACGGTGACCGCGACCAACGCCGCCGGGCAGGGCGCCGCCACCCGCGCCCAGACCACCGACCCGGTGTACGGCATCGCCACCTGCAACAACGGCAGCTCCGGCGCGGAGGCGACGTACTGCAACAAGGACGTGGCCGGCCGCAACGGCAACGAGGTCTTCTCGGTGCCGCGGCAGGACAACGCCAAGCAGGTCGGCTGGGCCAAGCCCGGCACCCGGCTGCGCACGTACTGCAAGAAGCAGGGCGAAGAGGTGTACGCCTACATCTACAACGACGACAAGCGCAGCACCTGGTGGGTGCAGGTCGACTACTCGGGACGCAACTACATCCCGTGGGCCTGGCTGAACCTGGAGGGCGGCGACAAGATCAACCTTCTGCCCACCTGCTGACCCGCCCCGGCAAGGAGCACATCCGCACGTGAACACCCGCGAGCCGTTGAGCCAGGCGGAGGTGCAGGGCTTCGCCGCCCTCGCCGCCCGCCTGGCCGACAACGTCAACGCCGTCGTGCTGGGCAAGCCGCAGGTGGTCCGGCTGGCGTTGACCGCCCTGTTCGCCCAGGGTCACGTGCTGCTGGAGGACGTGCCGGGCGTCGGCAAGACCACCCTGGCCCGGGCCATCGCCGCCACCGTCAAGGGGCAGTGGCGGCGCATCCAGTTCACCCCGGACCTGCTCCCCTCCGACGTGTCCGGGGTGACCATCTTCAACCAGGCCAGCCGGGGCTTCGAGTTCCACCCCGGCCCGGTCTTCGCCAACATCGTCATCGCCGACGAGATCAACCGGGCGTCCCCGAAGACCCAGTCGGCGCTGCTGGAGGTGATGGAGGAACGGACGGTCACCGTGGACGGCGTCCGGCACCCGGTGCCGCAGCCGTTCCTGGTGGTCGCCACCCAGAACCCCGTCGAGATGGACGGCACGTACCGGCTGCCGGAGGCCCAGCTCGACCGGTTCCTGGTGAAACTGTCGGTGGGCTACCCCGACGAGGCGGTCGAGGTGGAGGTGCTGCGCGGCGCCACCGTCCGCTCCCCCGACTCGCTCACCGCGGTCACCGACACCGCCACCGTCGGGGAGATGGTGAAGATGGCCCGCCGGGTGCACATCGCCGAACCCCTCTACGCGTACGCGGTGCGGCTCGCCACCGCCACCCGCAACCACCCCCAGGCGCGCGTCGGGGTCAGCCCCCGCGGCGTGATCGCGCTGACCCGGGCGGCCTGCGCCTACGCCCTGATCGACGGGCGCGGCTGGATCATGCCGGAGGACCTGAAGATCCTCGCCGAGCCGGTCTTCGCCCACCGGCTGCTGCTCACCCCCGACGCCCAGGTGCGCGGGGTGACCGCCGCCCAGGTGCTGGCCGACGCTGTCGCCTCCGTACCGGTGCCGCTGCCCTCCGGCCAGGCCGCGCCGGCGCACGGCTGAGCCGCCACCGGTGGGGATCACCGCCCGCGGGATCGGGCTGCTCGCCGCCGCCGTCGTGCTGCTCGCCGCCGGCTTCCGGTTCGCGTACCCGGAACTGGCCGTGCTGGGCGCGGCGGCCACGGTGGCGGTGGGGTACGCCCTGCTGACGGCTGCCTGGCGGCCCCGGCTGACCGTCGACCGGCACGCCGACCCGGACCGGGTGGCCCGCGGCGAACCGGCCCGGATGACCCTGACCGTGCGCAACACCGGCCGGCTGCGCGCGGCGAACCTGGTGGCCGAGGACCGCTGCGGGCAGCGCAGCGTGCCGGTGCCGCTGCTGCGGCTGCGTCCCGGCCGGGACACCGCCGTGACCTACGACGTGCCGACCCACCGCCGCGGGGTGGTGCCGGTCGGCCCGCTGCGGGTCACCCGCCGCGACCCGCTCGGCCTGATGGCGCTGGCCCGCCCCTACGGCGAACCGGTCCCCGTCTGGGTGCACCCCCGGGTGCACCCGCTGACCGCCATCCCCACCGGCGCCGGCCGCAGCCTCGACGGGCGGGTCGACAACGTCGCCCACGGCTCGATCACCTTCGACTCGCTGCGCGAGTACGTCGTCGGCGACGAACTGCGCCGGGTGCACTGGCGCACCAGCGCCCGGGTCGGCGAGCTGATGGTGCGGGAGAACGTCGACACCAGCCTGCCGACGATCGTGGTACTGCTGGACAACCGGGCCGCCGCACACCCGACCGTCGTCGACGGGCTGGCCGAGTCCTTCGAGGCGGCCTGCGAGGCGGCCGCGTCGGTGGTGGTCGCCGCGATCCGCGCCGACCTGCCGGTCACCCTGCTGACGGTGGCCCCCGAACCGGGCGACGGCGGCCCACCCCTGGACCGGCTCGCCGCGGTACGCCTGGTCGACGACGCCGACGGGCTGCCCGCCGCGGCGGCCCGGCTGCGCCGGGAACGACTCGGCGACACCCTGGTCTTCCTCACCGGCCCCGGCGGCCGGGACGACCTGGGCCGGCTGGGCGCGCTGCGCGGCGCGTACCCGTCGGTGGTGGCGGCGGTCCTCGCCGCGGCCGAACCGACGCCGGCCGGCACGGCCGGCATGCTGGTCATCGACGCCCCCGACGGCGCCGCGTTCGCCGCCGAATGGGACGGGATCCGCCGGTGGTGAAAATCAGCCGGCTGCTGCGCGCGGCCCCCGTCCCGCTGGCGCTGATCACCATGATCGGCCTGGCCGGCGTGGTCCTCGGCCGGGTCTACGCCGGGCCGCTGCTGACCGGCACCATGATCGGCGCGGCGGTCGGCTCGGTACTGGTCGGGGTGGCCTGCCGGCGGCTGCCGTCCTGGCTGGTCGCCCCGCTGTCGATGCTCGCCCTCGCCGGCTGGACGGCCTGGTCGCTGCGGGCCGCCGCGACCGCCGCCGACCTGCCCGGCAGCCTCGGCGCGGTCACCCTCGACGCCGCACGCAACGGCATCCCCCGGCTGCTGACCGCGATGATCCCGGTCGAGCCGACCCCGGACACCGTGCTGGTGCCGCTGGTCGCCGCGTGGCTGGCCGGCCTGCTCGCCACCGAGGTGGCGCTGCGCGCCGGCCGGGTGCTGCTGGGCTACCTGCCACCGGCACTGCTCTACGCCGGCGCCCTGTACGTGGTCGGGCCGAACGCCGACCCGGCGCTCTGGCCGTCGGTGGTGTTCGCCGCCGTCGCCGCGCTGGGCCTGGCGGTGCCGGCCACCCCGCCGCCCGGCGACCCCACCGACGGTCTGCCCGCCGCGGTACGCGCCGCCGCCCGGGCCCGGCTCGCCGTCTCCGCCACCGCCGGCGTCGCCGCGGTGGTCACCCTCGCCGCCCTGCTCGGCCTGGCGCTGGCCGCCCGGGTGGACCAACACCCGGTCGACCCACGCCGCTACGTGCAACCACCGCAGGTGGAATCGCTGGACGAGAACCCGCTGATCCGGATCTCCGGCTGGGCGCTGAACCCCCGGCAGAAACTGCTCGACGTCGCCACCCCCGGCGGACCCGCCCCGACCGCCTCGCCAGGACCGGCGTCGGCCGGCCGGCCGGCCCCGGGCGGGGCACGGATCCGGCTGGCGGTGCTCAGCGACTACGACGGCGTGACCTGGCGCGTCGGGGCCACGTACCGCAACGCGGGGCGGATCCTGCCCGCGCCGGAACCGGCCGGGCCGGTGGAGACCGTCCGGCAGGAGATCACCGTGGCCGGACTCACCGGCCGGCTGCTGCCCGCCGTGGCCACCCCCCGCGAGGTGACCGGCGCGCGGGTCGCGTACGACCCGGCGACCGGGACGCTGATCCGGCCGGAGGGGCTCACCCCGGGGCTGCGCTACACGGTCACCTCGGCCCGGGAGCGGATCGACGGCGATCGGCTCGCCACCGCCGACGTACCGGCCGGCGAGCAGGTGGCCCGGGTGCTGCGGGTCGCCGACGGAGTGCCGGACCCGCTGCGCCGGCTGGCCGACCGGCTCGCCGAGGACAACGCCGCCCCGTACGCGCGGGCCACCGCGGTCGAGGAGTTCCTCGCCACCCACTACCGGCTGGTGGCGGACGCGCCCAGCGGCCACGCGTACCCGAATTTGAACTTCTTCCTGTTCGGGCCGCGCAACGGCGGCGGGCAGCGCGGCACCTCCGAGCAGTTCGCGGCGTCCTTCGCGGTGCTGGGTCGCCTCACCGGCCTGCCCACCAGGGTGGTGGTCGGTTTCACCTCCCGCGGCGACGGCCCGGTCCGCGCCGGCGACGCCTACGCCTGGCCGGAGGTGCTCTTCACCGGGCTCGGCTGGGTGCCGTTCGACCCGCTGCCCCGACCTGACGAGCAGCCCCGCCCGGTCGAGGAGGACTTCCGCCCGAAGCCGGAGCCGCCGCCCCCGTCGCCGTCGGCCGCGCCCACCGCGGAGCCGACCGCGACCCCGTCGGCGGCCGCCACGGCCGACGGCCCGGCCCGCTCCGGCGGTGTCCCGACGGCGGTGCTGATCGGCGGCGGCGCCGGCGGGCTGCTGCTGCTCACCGGGGCGGCCATGCTGACCTCGGCCGCGCTGCGCCGCTCCCGCAGCCGGGCCCGGCTGACCCGGGGCGACCCCGGCACCCGGATCGCCGGCGCCTGGCGGGAGGTGACCGACGCGCTACGACTGGCCGGCGCCCCGGCCGGCGGGGAACTGTCCGCCACCGAGGTGGCCGCGCGAGCCGGCCGGGCGGTGCGCGAGGCCCGCGCGGCGACCCCCACCGCCGACCCGGGGCCGGTGCCAGACGTGGGCGAACTGGCCGCGCTGCTCAACCAGGTGGCGTTCGCCCCGGGCACGGCCACCCCGGAGCAGGCGGGCCGGGCGGCGGCGGTGGCCGACGGGTACGTATCGGCGCTGCGGGCGGCCCGGCCGTGGTGGCGGCGGCTGATCTGGTCGGTGCACCCGGGGCCACTCCGCTGGTCCGACTGACCCGGGCAGTCCGGTAGGCCGTTGGCGACCGGTCAGGTTGGTGTGGATCGGAGGGCGTCGGCCACCGGGCGGCGGGTGGCGGCCAGGGCCGGGATGGCGGTGAGTGCGGCGACGGTGAGCAGGACCGTGAGTGCCAGGGTGAGCATCCAGGAGGCGGGTGCGTACCGCTGATCGCCGAGACTGAGGAGCAGATACAGCCCGATGCCGGTGGGGATCCCGACGGCGACGCCGAGTGTCGCGGGAAGAAGCTGTGCCACCGCCATGCCCCCGGTCACCTGTGCGGGTGTGGCGCCGAGCGCGCGGGCGACGGCCAGGGGGTGGCGGGCGTCGAGGACCGCGGTCCAGGTGCTCACGAGGGCGTTGATGAGCGCGAGGACGCACAGCACGACAACGACGACGAGCATGGCCTGGACGGTTCGCGTGCTCCGGGGATTGGTTAGTTCCGTCTCGCCGAGCCTGATCTGCCGATTCTGCGCCAGGCCCATGAGCAGGGCGGCGAACGCGGTCGTGGTGATCAGGGTGTTCACCATGGCGAGGCGGGCGCGGCGGGGGCGACGGGCGTGGACGCGTACCCCGATCAGCAGGGCGGTGGGCATCCGACGGGACAGCCAGACACGCCACCCGCGGCGTCGGGGTGGCGTGGCGGCGTCGGCCAGCGCGTGGACGGTATCGGTAGTGGCGGCACGTAGCACGGGGGCCAGGCTCGCCGCGGCGGCGATGGCGAGGGCGAGGACGATGCCGGCAACGACGGTTCGCAGCGCGGGCGGGTGGGTGCCGGTGGAGCCGAGGAGCCCGGCGCCGGGGTTGGTCAGCGCCGGTGCGGCGCGCCAGCCGACGGCCAGGCCGACTCCGGCGGCGGCGAGCCCGACGACGAGATATTCGGCGAGATGGACGGCGGCGATCATGACCGGTCCCGCGCCGACGGCCTTGAGCAGCCCCACCCGGCAGCGCTGACCGGCGACGCGGCCGGCGACGATGTTGGCGACGCTGACCACCGCGAGAGCGGTGAGCAGCCAACTGCCGACCAGCAGGGCCAGGCGCGCCTGTTTGACGAGCTTGCCGTTCGCTTCGGCGATCCCCACCCAACTGCTGTATTCGATCCCGTCTTCACTCTTGTGGTCGAACGACGTGCTGGCCCGCGGGTCCGCGTATTTCAGGTTCAGGGTGTACGACAGCGGCCGAGCGCCGGCCAGCGCTCCGAGCTGACTACGGTCGACCCATACCAGGCCGGCGCTTTCAGTCAGGGGGCTGCCCGCATCGGCGCGCCAGTCGGCGCGCGGATAGACGGCCCTCGCGGCGGTGACCGCGGTCCCGACCACCCGCAGCGGGTTGCCGTTGACCTCGACGGTGTCGCCGATGTGTACGCCGAGGGCACTGGCGAAGGTGGGCTCGATGACCAGACCGCCGGGGCGTACCCAGCTGCCCGCGGTCACCGCGGGACGGTCGAGCGCCGCCGGGGAGTCGTCCCGGCCCTGCACGACCGCGGGCACGGTCGTGCCGCGGACGGTCAGCATCAGATAGCCCATCGGGTACGGCCCACTGTGTGCGGTGACACCGGGCGCGGTAGCCAGCGGCGCGAGGGCGGCCAGCGCCTCCGGACCCGTCGCGCCCGGCGTCGCCACCACGTCAGGGCCCGCAGTGGCGGCCCGGGTCCGCTCGTACGGCTCGGCGAGCGCATCGTTCAGCGCGAGACCGAGAGTCAGCATCGCGGTCGCGGCGCCGATCGCGACCAGCAGCAGCACGGTCTCGATGCGCCGCCGGCGCAGGTCCCGCGCCATCAGCCGGCACACGAGCAGCAGACGCCCGGCCACCTCAGCGCCACCCGCCGTAGACCGTGCCCGTGCCGGCAGTGGTACCGCTGGTGCCGGTGAACCGGCTGTCGTCGGCGAACGACCCGTCACGCATGGAGATCACCCGGTCGGCGACCGCGGCGATGCGCGCGTCGTGGGTGACCACCACCAGCGTCTGTCCCACCGTACGCAGCTCCTCGAACAGCCGCAGCACCTCCAGGGTGGCGGCGCTGTCCAAGTTTCCGGTGGGCTCGTCGGCCAGCACGACCAGCGGCTCGTTGCTCAACGCACGGGCGATCGCGACCCGCTGGCGCTGCCCGCCGGACAATGCCGACGGCAGGTGCTTGGCGCGGTCGGCGAGCCCCACCCGATCCAGCAGAGCCATCGCGCGCTGCCGAGCCCGGCGCGGCGCCTGTCCGGCCAGCAACGCGGCCAGCTCGACGTTCTCCACGGCGGTCAGCTCGTCCATGAGGTGGAACGACTGGAAGACGAAGCCGAGGTGCTGCCGCCGCAGCCGGGCCAGGCCACGCTCGCTCATCCCGTCGATCCGGTGCTCGGCCAGCCAGATCGCACCCTCGGTGGGGCGTTGCAGCCCACCCAGCAGGTGCAACAGGGTCGATTTGCCGCAGCCGCTGGGACCCATGATCGCCAACGTCTGCCCGGCGGGCACCTCCAGGTCGACGTCGTCGACCGCGCGCACCAGGGCGCTTCCCCGGCCGTACCACCTGGTCACCCCGCGTGCCCGGAGCAGCGCCGATCCGCTCATCCGGCACCACCGGGCATGCCCTCGCGGACCTCGCACCGCTCGGTCATCGGTTTCCCTTCTGTTCAGTCCAGGCGTCGCGTTCGGTCCACATCCGTTCGCACGCTTCCAGCCACTCCAGGTCGGCCCGTAGCCGCAGCACGACGCCTTCCAGCAACAGCCCCACGACCGGATCCACCGACCGCGCCAAGGCAGCCCGCTGGGCATCCCTCAGCCGGCGTAGCACCTCGCGCCGCTGCGCGTCGACCAGGGCCACCGGATCGGCCAGCCGGGCGGCGGCGGCGGCCACCAGCTTGAGGTGGAACTCGCTGAGGTCCGGCTTCGGCCAGCTCACCTCGGCCAGCCACGCGGCGACCCGCTGCTGCCCGGCCGGGGTCAACGCGTAGACCCGGCGGTCGGGCCGGTCCGGTAGACCCTCGGTCCGCTCCGACGTCACCAGCCCCGCCTTCGCCAGCCGGGCTAGCGTCACGTAGATCTGCCCAGCGTTCATCGCCTCGCCGAGCGGGCCGAGCGCGCCCCGCAACCGGCTCCGCAGGTCGTACCCGTACGCCGGCTCCTTCGCCAGCATGGCCAGCACCACGTCCTGCACCCCACACACCCTCCGTAGATCGACAATAGATAACCGCTATCCATGAAGCTGTCAAACCGGAAAGGGCCACGTGCCCGCACATCGGCCGATCCGGCCATGAGGGTGCGACTGGTCGTCATCGGGGCCAGGTCCCGCCCCCAAGCCGAGAATGCCGTCGACGGTGCCGCTGGTTGCCACCGAGCAGGTGGGGCCGCGGGTGCCGGTAACGCGAACGCGCCGTCCGATCACCGCCAGACGGCTGACCGTCCGTCGACCAGGCTTTCTGTCATGAACAACAAGGCACTTGACGGCAAGGTGGCAGTGGTCACCGGTGGTGGTCGTGGCATTGGCGCTGCCGTGGCGTTGCGCCTGGGCAAGGAGGGCGCCGATGTGGCGCTGACGTTCCAGCAGAATCAGCAACGCGCCGACGACGTGGTGGACCAGATCAAGGCCGCGGGACGGCGGGCCATCGCCGTGCAGGCGGACAGTGCCGACCCGGCGGCGGTGGTCGACGCGGTTGACCGGGTCGCCGGTGAGCTGGGGCGGCTGGACATCCTGGTCAACAATGCCGGCGCGTTCCTGCTCGGACCGCTGGAGCAACTGAGCCTCGGAGACTTCGAACAGACCGTCGCGGTCAACGTCCGGGCGCCGTTCGTCGCTTCGCAAGCCGCGGTACGCCACATGTCGGCCGGTGGGCGGATCATCAACATCGGCAGCAACATGGCCGAGCGGGCAGTCTTCCCGGGCTTCTCGCTGTACGCGATGAGCAAGACCGCCCTGATCGGCCTGACCAAGGCACTCGGACGCGAACTCGGCGGCAGGGCAATCACCGTGAACCTGGTGAACCCAGGGGCCACAAACACCGAGTCGAACCCCGCCGACGGCCCCAACGCCGACACGATCAACGGCTTCACCGCCCTCGGCCACTACGCGGAGCCCGCCGACGTGGCCGCCGCGGTGGCGTTCCTCGCCAGCCCCGACGGGCGTTACATCACCGGGGCAGCCATCAACGTCGACGGCGGCTTCACCATCTGATCATTGAGCCTTTCCGAGTAACGGTTGGTGGCGTTGGGTGATCACGTTGTGCGGTCGTGGTCGATGTGGAGCAGGACCAAGGCGGCAGCGGTGATCCGG
>NZ_JBFAID010000078.1:0-22886 GCF_040654475.1 Micromonospora sp. NPDC050686 | reverse complement strand
ATCCCGGGGATGCTGCGCCGCTACACCAGCACCGGCTCGGCGAACCCCGCGGGTCTGCTGCTACGCGCGGTGTTCGTGCAGGGCGTCACCCGCCGGCTGCCGTTGGGTCGGCTCGCCCGGACGGCGGGAGGCGACCGATGAGCACCGACGGCGACGGCGCCGCGGGCCACCGTCCCGACGGGCGTTTCCTACTGACCTTCCTCCATATGTTGTTGGGATTGGCGAAAGCTGGCGCGACGGCGTCTGAGCTGTCGCTTTCAAGCGGACCTTTCAGAGCCCGGACTACCTTACGGACTCACCCGCAGGCACGGGCGCCGCGAACGTACGTACGTACGTGCGATACGCAGGTTCGGTCGGCGCTGCGGGGGTCATCCACTCGGCGGCGGCGGTAGAAGTCGCTCTGGTCGCCCTATGGGGTGCAGAGCTGCGCTCGCAGCGTCTCGTAGGTCCATTGTTCCCATCGCTGGGACGGCCAGCCGCGTTCACGGACGAACAGCAGATAGAGACCTGGGCTCAGGAGCGCGAAGAGGATGTCGGCCACGGTCTCGGCGGTGATGCCGGCCCGTGCTCCTGGTTTGGCGACCAGGGCCTCGGCAGCGGCCATGTGCACTTGGAGCCGGGGTTGCTCCCCGTCCGGCCAGAGCTGCGCGATCTCGGCGTCGGAGGCGCCAGCGGTGGCGACCATGTCGGTGATGGCCGCCACCCTGTGCAGGACTTCACTGGTGCCGCGGACGTGTGCGCGCAGCTGGGCATCGGCGGTCTCGGACGCTATGGCCTCACGAAACCAGGGCCGGTTCATGGTGGCGATCGGTTCGTCATCGCCGGCGATCGTCACATCGACGAGTTCCTTGAGCAGTTTGCGCTTGTTGCCGAACACGAAGTAGATGGTCTGGATCGCGACCCCTGCGCGGTCGGCGACCTCCTGCAAGTTCGTCGCGCCGTACCCGTTGGCGACGAACAGATCGTGCGCGGCGTCGAGGATGCGTCGCCGTGTGTCCGCCGCCCGCTGGGTCTGCTTCGTCGCTCTCTTGACATCGGCCATGGCTGTAGCGTACCTCTAGAAGCGTTCGCTAGAGATGACTTCTAGAGATTGGTTATCACATGTCGGTGATCACCCTCACCCGATTCACGATCGAACCCGGTGTCGCTGGCGCGCTCCGGGCCCGGCACGCCGAGTTGGTTGCTGCGATCCGCTCAGTGGCTCCGGGCCTTCGCGAGGCGCACCTTGGCAGCGTCGACGAGCAGACCTGGGTCGGCATCTGGCGGTGGGAGTCCGCCGAGCATCTGCAGACGGCCCGGCGGATGGCGCCGGACCTTCCGGAGAGCGCGGCGGCATTCGCGCTGGCCATCGCGGTGACCGCGGATGATGTGGCCGTCGTCGATGAGCGCTGACCCGGTGCACGGCGACCTCGCGATCGAAGCGACCGGTCTGGTCAAGGTCCTCGGTGCCCACCGCGTCGTGGACGGGCTGGATCTGGCGGTACCCGCCGGCGGTGTGTTCGGCCTCCTCGGCCCGAACGGGGCTGGCAAGACCACCACCGCCCGCGTCCTGGCCACTCTGTTACAGCCGGACGACGGCACCGCCCGGGTGTTCGGTCACGACGTCGTGCGCGGGGCCGACCGGGTCCGCGACCGGATCAGCCTGACCGGCCAGTTCGCCACGATCGACGGGGAACTCACCGCGTTGGAGAACCTCACGATCCTCGCCCGACTCCTCGGCTTCGGCAGGGCCCGCGCCCGGAGTCGCGCCGAGGAACTCCTCGATGGATTCGGGCTCACCGAGGCCGCCGGCACCACCGTCAAGACACACTCGGGCGGCATGCGGCGCCGGCTGGACATCGCCGCCAGCATTATCGTCACCCCGGACCTGCTGTTCCTGGACGAGCCGACCACGGGCCTGGATCCGCGCAGCCGCAACCAGGTGTGGAGCATCGTGCGCGCCCTCGTCCGCGAGGGCACTACCGTGCTGCTCACCACGCAGTACCTCGATGAGGCCGACCAGCTCGCCGACCAGCTCGCCGTCGTCGACCGCGGCCGGATCATCGCGGCGGGCACACCCGCCCAGCTCAAGGCGTCGGTGGGCGCTGGCATCGTCCAGGTCCAGGTCCTCGACCCCGGCCGCCGGGCGGAGGCCGCGCGCCTGCTGACCGACGTGCTCGGCGTCGCGGTCCAGACCGATGCGGACGACGGGCTGCTCTCGGCCCGCGTCGACGACCCCGCGCGTGCCTCGCTCGCGATCGGCGGCCTGATCCGGGCTGGCATTGACCTCACCACGTTCGCACTCGGCCAACCCAGCCTCGACGAGGCGTTCCTGGCCCTCACCGGGCCCAGCAGCCAAGCCAACACCGAGGCCGGGAAGAAGGCAGCATGACCACTGCATCGACAACATTGGACCCGATTGACCCCGCCCTCAACGACGCCATATCAACCCCGCCGCGGCCGCCGCGGGCCAGCCCCGTATCGGCGTCGCTGACGTTCGCCCGGCGCGCCCTGCTGAAGATCAAGCACGTACCCGAACAACTCGCCGACGCGATCATGATCCCGGTGCTGTTCACCGTCATGTTCACCTACCTGTTCGGCGGCGCCATGGCCGGCTCAACCGACGAATACCTGCAGTTCCTGCTCCCGGGCACCATGGTCTTCGCGGTCCTGCTCGTCACCGTCTACGCGGGCGTCAACCTCAGGACCGACGTCGCAACCGGCGTTGTCGACCGCTTCCGGTCCATGCCGATCTGGCGGCCGGCCCTCATCGTCGGCGGCCTGATCAGCGACGCTGGCCGGAATTTGCTGGCCGCTGGGCTCGTCCTCGGTCTTGGACTGCTCATGGGCTTCCGGCCCGAGGGCGGTGCCGCCGGGGTCCTCCTGGCCGTCGCGCTGGTCCTGGCATTCGCGTTCGGCCTGTCCTGGGTTTGGGCGACGCTCGGACTGGTCCTGCGGACGCCGAGCGCCATCTCGGCGGTGAGCTTCCTCGTCCAGTTCCCGCTCACCTTCGCCAGCAACGTGTTCGTGGACCCGCAGACCATGCCCGGATGGCTGCGAGCGTTCGTCGAGGTCAACCCGGTCAGCCTGCTCGTCGACGCCGTCAGAGGGCTCATGCACGGCACCGCCGAACCCAACCAGATCGGCGTCGTGCTCCTCACCGCGGTCCTGCTCGTGGCGATCTTCGGTCCGTTGACCATGCGCCTGTACCGAACCCGGACATGACCACCGGCCGCTTGCCGCGACGGCACCCGTAGTAAGGAACCACCGATGCAGACCCGCCTTCACCTGACCGCCGCCGCGACCGCCGTCACGACCACCGTGCTGTTCATCCTCGCGGCGATCAGCACGACGCTGCTCGACACACACCGGACCGCCGACGTCCGGCAGGCCATGCTGTGGGGACTATTCGTCCTCGTCCCCGCCCTGGTGACCACCGCAGCGACCGGATTCGGCGTGGCCGGCACCTCAGCCGATCCGAGGATCACGGCCAAGAAACGCCGCATGTCGTTCATCGCCGGTATCGGGCTGCTCTTGCTGACTCCTGCCGCGTTCACCCTGCACCAGCTCGCATCGCACGGCAATTTCGGCGCACCGTACTTCATGGTCCAGACGATCGAAGTACTCGCCGCCGCGACCAGCCTCGCCCTGATGGCAGGCAACCTCCGCGATGGCCTGCGACTCACCGCACGTCGCTGACCGCTCCTCACCACCGGCCACCCGCCTGGCCGGATTCTCCCCGAAGGACAGACCATGCACTTCGTCGTGCAACCGATCGGCACCGTTCATAACAGCCGTACAGACATCGCCGTCACCGATCACTGGGCAGCGGTGACCAGCATCATCACGGTAAACCCTCGGTTCGGTGACGACTGCCTGCTCGGGCTGGCCGACTTCTCACACGTCGACGTCTTCTTCGTCTTCGACCGAGTGGCCGAACGGCCCGACTACCAACCCCGCCCGTCACGCGGCCGCACGGACCTGCCGTCGGTCGGCGTCTTCGCCGACCGCGGACCCCACAGACCCAACCGCATCGGCATGACCACCTGCACGATCACATCGGTGAACGCCCGGAACTCGAAGTGCTCGGCCTCGACGCCGTAACCGGCACACCTGTCATCGACCTGAAACCAACGATGATCAAGTTCCAACCCACCAACGTCCGGCAACCCACATGGGTCGCAAGCCTCATGGACAGGTACTTCCTGCCATACGACCCTGGCTGGACCTGGTCATCTCAGACACCTACGACCGGTTCGGTGGGACCAACCTGCACGACCGAGTGATATCCATCGTGCGCAGCCACGCCACCGGCGCGCAGGTCACCATCGCCATCACCGAGTCCCTCGCCGCCCGCTAAACGACAAACACTTCCGCCTCGGTCCGGGGCGGCGTCGCACCGCCGACGCCGCCCCGAACCACCCGACACTCAGCCGCTCTGGCACTACGATTGCCCGCCCACATCCACCAGTCTGGCGAGCTTCGCCAGACACTGCGCATCGCACTGAGCCTTCCGCGTAACGGTGTGAGTGCGGCGGGTAGCTGCCCTGGCGGTCGGTGCAGACACGCCCGAAACCGTTGCGGTGCAAGGGAAAGACGCAGAACCCCGGTCTGAAGTGGTCCTCTCATAGATCAACTTCAGTAGGGGCCCTGCGTCGCCATGAGTGACACATACACCGCCGAGCTGTCCGTGCGCGAGGAGACCGTGTTGTTCCTGTCCGGGCTCCTGCACGGGCAACGGCAGCGGCTCGGGACCCGTACCGGGACGCGGTCGCTGAGCTGCTTCAAGCAGGCGATCCTGGTGATCCGCTGGTTCCTTGACGGCACTCGGGTCAAGCAGTTGACCATCGACAACCAGGTCAGCCCATCGACCGGCTACGCCTACCTGCACGAGGGCATCCGGGGTCCTCGCCGCGCACGCGCCGGGCCTGGAATCGGTGCTGCTGGCGGCAAAGATGGCCGGCTACGCCCACGTGAACATCGACGGGACCCTGATCGAGACCGACCGGTGTCGCACCCCCGGACCGACGCCGGGAGTGGACCTGTGGTGATCCGGCAAACACGACAACCACGGCGGCAACGTGCAGGTCATCACCGCCCCGGACGGGTGGCCGCTGTGGACCTCACCAGTGCGTCCCGGCCGGGAACACGACACCACCGCCCTGCGCGAACACGACATCCTGCCCCTGCTGAGCACCTGGACCGACGACCAGCGGCGAGTGCTCGGTGACCTCGGCTACGAAGGCGACGCCGACACGATCACGACCGCGTTCAAGAAGCCGAAGAACGGCTCCTGCACCAGCGTGCAGCAGCAGTTCAACAAGGCTCACAACGGCGTCCGTGCCATCGGCGAACGCGGCAACTCCCTGCTCAAGACCACCTTCAAAGCGCCACGCAACGTCAGCCTGTGCCCCTGGAACATCGGCAGGATCACCCCGGCAGCCCTCGTACTCCTACACGTCGACCAAAACCGCACAACGTGATCACTCAGCGCCACAACCCGTTACGCGGAAAGGCTCACTGAGCTGCCGCGCTGCCGCAGACAATGCGCGCCGGTGCTGGCGCGTCCGTAACCCCGGTAGCCGTCACCGTGGCGCATCCCGGTGCGGGGACGCCCGGATTTGTCGAGTTGAGTGCATGGGATTGCCCGAACAATGGCGTTGCGTCCACTTGGCGACGCGATATTTTACCGGCGTGGAGATCGTGACTCGCACCGATCGGCCCGAGCTGCACGAGGCAGCGGCCGTCGTGTTCCGAGAACGCTGGCCAGAGTTCATTTTCCACGACGACGTGCCGAAGAGATACATGGGCCGAGTCGAGGAGTACTTCGCGCGATACGACGTGATGGTGCTCGATGAGGGTTCGGTCGTCGCCGGCGGCTGGGGAGTGCCGATGGCCTGGGATGGCACCGCCAACGACCTGCCGTCCGGCTACGACGACGCGTTGATCCGTGCGGTGGAAAACCGAGAAGCGGGCATCGAGCCCACAACCCTGAGCTTCATGGCGGTCGCCGTGGGCTCATCGCACGACAAGCGCGGCATGGCCGGTGTCGTGCTTGACGAGCTGGCGCGACGAGCGCACAGCGACGGCCTCGCGCACGTGGTCGCTCCGCTTCGGCCGACGTGGAAGCACCGTTACCCGATGGTGTCGATGGCCGAGTACGCCGGATGGACCCGCCCGGACGGACTCTCTATCGATCCGTGGATCCGCACCCACCAACGCATGGGAGCCCGTGTGCTCTGTCCAGCTCAGAGGTCCATGGTGATTGAAGGAAGCGTCGCTGATTGGGAGAGCTGGGCGGACATGGTGTTTCCGGTCACCCGGGAATATGTGGTCCCCGGTGCACTCAACCTCGTGCTGATCGATCGAGAACGGGACCGCGGCGTATATGTCGAGGAAAACCTGTGGGTTCAGCACAGCTGACCTCGGCGTCGGTACCGCAACCGGGCTGCCTGCACCCGACAGCCAAACGGCGCTGACCGCACACATCTGCCGCGGACAACGCGCGGGATGGGCGGCCTTCCAGCAGGGAGCCCTTTCAGCTCCGCCAGTTCCTCGTACGTCGGCACGCCCTGAATCGTAAGACGCCGATCCCCGACGGTCTCGCCCCTGAGCGCAGGTCGGTACGGCAGCCGGCTCCTCGCGCCGACGTTCACTCTTCAAGTAGCCGCGATTCGTGCGGTTGCAGTTCAGCGATGTGGCCCGACTCGAACGGTGCTGCCACCCCTGGATTCAGTGACGCGCGCCGCGCGCGTTGGGCAGGCCGACCTCCAAGCGTAGTTTCTGCTGCCGACGGCGATGGGCGCGCCTATCGCGCGGTCAGCCGACGTACGCCCGCGGCTACTGCCCGGAGACGGTCACCACCGCTCCACGAGGTGTTCGCGGCCCTGCGGCGGATCGTACGGTTCGGGCCAATAGTCGACGACCCGGCTGATCAGTCCACGCTCGGATACGTCGAGCCAGACACACGCATCCTGCTGCTCGACACCTACCCGGACGTCGAGCCACAGGGCAGCCACCCGGCTGTCCGCAACTACCCGTCGCACCCGCATATGCCAATCACCGGGATACTCGATGTTGAACTGCAGGAACGCATCCTTGCCGCGAATGCGCTCCCGAGTCTGCGGCATCTCGTAGACCACATCGTCGGTGAGCAGGCCTGCCAACCCGGGCCAGTCGCGGCGTTCCAAACGATCGACGTAGTCGTGCGCAGTCTGCCGGGTCATGGCGGTGTCGTTCACAGCGTGGACTCTACCGTCGATCAGCGACATCCTCGACGGCCGCCAAGGTCCGAACGTCAACGAGCCAATCGGAGCTCGCACTGGTGGTAGGCGCTTCGGGCTCGGCGTTCATCCGCTCATGCCGCCGTCCGAGCGCATAGCGTCGGCCACCTCGGTACGTCCGTGGCAAGTGTCTGGTGCGCCCTGGTCAGTCGACCATTACGGCGAAGACCGACGACACCGGCACCGGCCCGGCACACCGGGAGTCGTTCGACCGGGCGCGGCTATCGCCCATGACGAAGACGGAGTCGGCCGGCACGGTAACCGCGGCGAACCGGCGCGGCCCGCAGTAGTTCGGGTTCGGCGGCTCGTCGAGCGAGGCGTCCTCCGCCACATACGGCTCGGCCAGCGGCTTACCGTCGACCGTCACATTGCCCGAGGTGTCGCAGCAGGCGATGGTCTCACCGCCGACCGCGACGACGCGTTTGAGCAGCGGCGCCTTACGGTCACCCCAGAGCCCGCCGGGGGAACGGATCAGGACGACATCGCCGCGCCGTGCCTCATACATGCCGGTTACTGTCCGTGCGGTGACAACCTGACCGGCCTTGACCGTCGGCTCCATGCTGACCCCGCCTTGGGTGAACTGTTCGGTGGCTCCCGTCTCGGTCACGTCACCGTCGCCGCAGCCGGCAACAGCCATCACGAGAAGGAGCACCATCAGTCTGCGCATCCGACGGATCCTGCCAGAATAGGCGGTGCCACGCGGTCCGCCGGGCGCGGCGCTACCCGGCACTGCTGCCCCAAGGTCCACATGCGCTGTCATGCCGCGATCCGCACGCTACGCGGGGTTACGTGACCGCTCGCGGCTCGCGGGGCCGTAGTGTGGCCCTCCGGCAGCCGGCGGCGGTTCAGCCGTGATGATGGTGGCTCGGCAGCGTGCGGGGCACCGACGCTTCGGTGCCGGGCTCCACGATGACGAACTGGCCCATCATGCCCTCGTCCTCGTGCCGGAGAATGTGGCAGTGGTACATGTAGGGCGTCTTCGGGTCGGTGTGGTGCCCGAACTGCACGGCGAGCCGCACCGTCGACGTGCGAGGGATGAACACCGTGTCCTTCGGGCCCTGCAGGTATGCCGGCGGCTGCCTCCCGTTGATGTCCAGGACGCGGAATGCCACCTCGTGGATGTGGAAGTTGTGGGAGTAGACAGGGTTCTGGACGTGCCAGATTTCGGTTGCTCCCGCGGGCACCACCTCATCGATGCGGGTCATGTCCATTTCCCGCCCGTTGATCGCATCGCTGCCACTGAGCTTGAACTTGCGCTCCCGAGCGCCGACGGGTGCCTCGATGCGCGGGCTCGCGGCCAGCCGCTGCGGCAGCGACGGCCCTGGCTTGAGCTGGTCCGCCGCGACGAACTTCAGCAGCTCGTAGTCCCCTTCGTCGATGCCGTTGTCGCCGGCGAGGCTGCGCAGCACGACCTGGTCGCGTGGTTCGAACTCGACCAGGACCTCCAGCCGCTCACCTGGACTCAGCTGCACGCGGTCGACCGCCACCGGCGCCGCCAACAGGCCGGCGTCGGTGCCGATGACGTGGAACCGTCGCCGGTCGGCAAACTCGACGTTGTACATTCGCGCGTTGGAGCCATTGAGGATGCGCAGCCGCACCAGCGTCGTGGTCACTTCGAAGAAGGGGTCGTAGACCCCGTTGACCAGGATCTGGTCGCCGATGAGGCCCCACGTCGGCTTATAGTTTTCCTGCAGCACGCCGTTCGCGTCGAGGATCTTGTCCTGCAGGATGAGCGGGACGTCGTCCACCCCGTAAGTCGAAGGCAGGCCCAGTGCGGCCGTCGCCGGGTCATCGACGAGAAAGAGGCCCGCCAGTCCGCGGTACACGTGCTTGGCGGTGTTGCCGTGGGGATGCGGGTGGTACCAGGAGGTAGCGGCCGGCTGGTCGATCGTCCAGTGCGGGGACCAGGTGGCGCCCGGTTGGATCATCTGGTGCGGGCCGCCGTCCATCACCGCGGGCAGCCGCATGCCGTGCCAGTGGACCGTGCTCGGCTCGCCGAGCTGGTTGTGCACGCGCATCGCGACGCGGTCGCCACGCGTGGCGCGGATCGTCGGGCCGAGGAAGGCGCCGTTGAAACCCCACGTCGTAGTCGGCTTGCCCGGGAGCAACTCCACCTGCCCGGCCCGCATAGTCAACGAAAACTGCTTCGTGCCGTCCGCCGCAACGGCCGGCTCCAGCAACGGCGGCACCCTTAGCCGATTGGCGAAGGTCAGCCTGCCGGAGTTTCCCTTCGAACCCGCACCGGGGCTACCGCATCCGGCGAGTGCGGCCAGTCCGGCGAACACAAGAAGATCACGACGCTTCACACGGATGATCATTCCCGGCCCGACGGAGCGCTACAACGGGGATCCAACCCGGATGGCACCCTGACAGTCCGATGCGGTAAGCCCTACTGGGTCCGCCGCCTCCCAAGATCAGGTATACGCATCTGCTTCCATTTTTGGGGTGGTCTGGGCGCGGCTGACCACTGCGAGAGCGGGAGGCAACGGGCGGACCCCGAGAAGGAACTGTCAACCAGCCGATTCCATCAAGCTGCTACCACTGCCCGTTGCCGGTCTGCTCCCCTCACCGACGACACCCATACGATTGGGGTCATCTGGCCGGAGCGGGCCCGTCTCGCCGGCAAGGCAGGAGTCGGACGTCGACGCGGCGACCGGCTGCAGCGCCAGCGTTCCCTGGTCCAGACGGGTGAGGGTCTCGTCGAGCGTTGTCGGCTCACCGCGACGGGGCCGTGAGCCGCCGTACTCATACACCGGCCGGGGTCTCGGTGGGGACCAGGTCCGACGTGTCCTTGGTGAGGCAGGTGGTTCCGTCCGGGCCGGCCGGTGGCACCGGTCGGTATCCCTCGCTGCGGTAGAGGCCGATGTTCCGCTGGCTGTTCGCGCCGGTGAACAGCAGGATGCGGCGGCAGTCCGGTTCGGCGGCGGCTTCGGCGGCGCGTAGCAGCCACCGGCCCAGCCCGTGACCGCGCAGGTCGGGCACGACGGCGAGCCGACCCACGTGCCAGTCGGTGTCGACGCGCCGGACCCGCACCATGCCCAACAGTCGGCCGTCCAGCCAGAGGCCCGTGGCGTGCCACGTCGCCAGCCAGTCGCGTACCTCCTCCAGCGACTCGTGCAGGGCCGGTATGGCCATGGTGTCGTTGGCGACGGCTTCGTCCACCCAGCAGCACCGCTGCAACACGGTGACCTCGGGCGCGTCGTCGGGGGTCAGCCGCCGCAGGTAGGACCCTGGCAACGGTCCGGACCGCGTCCCGGCCCGTGCGCGTTCGCGCAGTGGCCGTAGGGCGTGGGCGACCCGGGCCAGTTCGTCCAGCAGCCCGACACCCGCCGTGTCGCGGGCCGTGTCGGGCCGCAGCCGCCCGTTGTCCATTGCGTCACCGAGGCGGATCGCCACCGTGGCGCCCAACGGAACCAGCCGCAGCGTGGTCACCACCTGCTTGGCATGCTGAACCGACCGGGTGCCCGCCGACGTGTGGCCATAGCTGACGAAACCGACCGGCTTCCACGCCCATTCGCGGCTGAGGTAGTCCAGTGCGTTCTTCAGCGTCGCCGGCATCCCGTAGTTGTACTCGGGCGTGACCGCGATGAATCCGTCCGCCGCGTCGACGATCGCACTCCACCGACGGGTGTGCTCATGCCGGTAGGCGCCCGACGACGGATGGTCCTCCTCGTCGAGGAACGGCAGGTTCAGATCGCCGAGGGCCACCGGCACCAGCTCGACGCCGAGTTCCACGGCACGAGGGCCAATCGTCTGGGTCAGCCACTGCCCCACCAGGGGGCCGACGGCGCCCGGACGGGTGCTGCAAACCAGCACAAGAACACGAACCGATTTCGTTAACATGGAAACGAAGTCTAGGTGCTAGGTTGATTACATGTCAACGAGTGAACCCGCCGGGACCGTACGCTGGTTGAGCCCTGACGAGGAGAGAGCGTGGCGGGCCTTCCTGCGCGTGGTGGTCGCCGTTCAGGCCGGCACGGCGCGCGACCTGGCCACGGTCGGGCTCTCCGAACCCGACTACGAGGTGTTGAGCACCCTGTCGGAGCGCCCCGGCCACACCAGCAGCCTGGGGGAACAGGCCGACAAGATGGGCTGGTCACGCAGCCGGCTGTCCCGGCACGCCAGCCGGATGGAGGCACGCGGTCTCCTGAGACGCACACCCGACCCGAGCGACGGCAGAGGCTGCTTCCTCGTGCTCACCACCGAAGGTCGGGCCGCACTCGAAAACGCCGCACCGGCCCACGTCGAGTCGGTACGACGCCACTTCATCGACCGGCTCGCCGCAGCAGATCTCATCGCCATCGAACAGATCGCCCGCAAGCTGGAAGACCCCCGACCCGGCGACGATCGACCGAGGGCGTGAGCGCGATCCCGACGTCGCCGAGCGGATCCGACGGGTGGACCGGGCCCACAAGGCCAATCCGTGCCCACTGCCCTCAAGGCTGCCGGCAACGACGAGGAAACCGCCGCCTGTGCCGCACTGCGCCGACAGCGGCTGGGTGGCTGGTCAGCCACCCGATGAGCTGCGACGTTCCCATAGGAACGGCGACGATGTGCCGCACCTCAATGGACAATCCAGGGAGGAAGTCACGGACGTTGACCGCTCACCGTGAGCACAGGGACCGCGGGATTCTGCCACCTCCGGCACGACGGGGAGTGGCCGTCCTGGCGGTCGCTGCCCTGCTGCCGTACACGGTGCTGAAGCTACCGGAATGCGGGCCAGTGCTTCGCCCTTCAGGGCGCGGGTGAAGGCCCCGCGCGGGAGGGCCGTCAGGCCCGAGCGTGCCATTGACCGTGGTAAGGTCGCACCGGTCTCCGGTGATAACCAAGCCGGAGCCCGACGTACCACCGTCGCCGCAGGGCTTGCGGAGACGAAAAACGCTTGTGGAGCGGACGTAAGACCGGGGCAATCTCCGGCGGATCGCGGTGAAGCAGGAACCCACCCGGGCGTTGCGCGTTCCGTGCGCAGCGCGGAGGGAATCTCCGCCATTCATGGCGGTAGAGGAAGTCAATGTGGCTGGGCGGTTCCCAGATCGGGATGGTCGCCGGTTCCGGCCCCGGTCACATGCAGGACGCCCCGATGGAGATCGGTAACGTCATCACGGTCATCCTGGCCGCGATCGGCGTGGTCGTCGTCCTCGCACTCACTGGGCGCTGGGGCCAGCGGCTGCCCTGGTGGACCCTGGTCATCCCGGCAGCCGTAGCGACCGGCGCGCTCGCCCCGATCGCACTCGGCCTCCCGATCGGGGCGCTGCTCCAGGCGCTCCTCCAGGGCAGCGTGCGATCCGGCGGAGAGGGCAACCTGACCAGTTGGGTGTTCGCCCTCGTCTACGGCGGCTTCGCGGTCTTCGGCATCACGCTCGCGGTGCTGTTCGCCGGCCCGCCGCGTCAACGGTGGGCGCGCGTTCTCACGGTGACCGCCTTCATTCTGTTCGCGGGCGCCATGCTGTTCTGGGCCTTCGTGTCCGAGCCGATGGGACTGGCCGGGTGGAAGTCGATCGCGCAACGCGCCGTCCTGGTCGTCGTGGCACTGCTCAGCCTGCTCGGCTGCGCCGCGCTGCTCCCTCCGGGTGACCGCCCCGGACACCGGCTGCGGTGGACGCTCGGCTGGATCGGCTGTTGCACCGCGGCAGTCCAGGGACCGGTCATGCTCCTGCTCGCCAACGACGCCGCGATCAACCCCGTGCTCCTCGCGGTGACACTCGTTGCCACACCGGGCGCGGCCTGGCTCGGACATTCCGCGATCCACCGCACGGCCTGTGCCGTCTCCGCGTCGAACGCGCGTTGACGAGGGGCGCTGCCGGAGAAACATGACATCCGACCCACGAGAACGGCAGTAGACCGCCATTCATGCCTTATTGGGGCTGACCAGTCCTGTCTGGTAGGCGATGACAACCAGTTGCGCGCGGTCGCGCGCACCCAGTTTCGCCATCGCGTGGCTGACATGGGTGCGCGCGGTGGCCGGGCTGAGAAACAACTCGGCACCGATCTCGTTGTTGCTCAGGCCCTTTCCCACCAGGGCTAGCACCTCGCGCTCGCGCTGGGTCAGCACCGCGAGCCGGTCCTGTCCGGCCTGGGCGGCTGTCCGTTGCGCGGTGAACTGGCCGATGAGGCGTCGGGTGATCCGCGGCGCGAGCAGCGCGTCGCCGGCGGCGACCACCCGGATGGCATGCAGGAGCTCGGCTGGTCCGGCGTCTTTGAGCAGGAAGCCGCTGGCGCCGGCCTGTAACGCCTCGAAGACGTACTCGTCGGTGTCGTAGGTGGTGAGGATGAGGACGTGGACCCGTTCCAACCCGTGCGTCTCGGCGATCCGGGCGGTGGCTTGGATCCCGTCCAGCTTCGGCATGCGGATGTCCATGAGGACGACGTCAGGGCGGGTGGCGCGGGCCCGCTCGACGGCTTCCGCGCCGTTGGTGGCTTCTCCCACCACCGCGATGTCCTCTTCCAGGTCGAGCAGGACCCTGAACCCGGATCGTACGAGGCCCTCGTCGTCGGCGAGCAGCACCTTGATCGGAGCGTTGGACAGCGGGGACGCGGCCGCTGCGTTCATAGCCGCGACCCGGTCGGCGCGAGGGGCAGCCGGGCCCTGACTTCGAACCCTCCGCCCGGAATCGGCTTGGCGTCGAAGTCTCCGCCCAGCAGTTGACAGCGCTCGCGCATTCCGAGGATCCCGCGGCCGGGCTGGACCGAGCTGCCGGTGCTCGGCGCACTCTGGGCCGGTAGGTGCCGGTCCGTGCGGTCATGACCCGGGGCGGCACGCCGGCCCTCATCGGTCACGCGGATCTCCAAGGCGTCGATCCCTGGCTCCAGCGCTACCGTCACCCTGGTCGGGCCGACGTGGCGGATCACGTTGGTGATGGATTCCTGCAGGATTCGGTAGGCAGCACTGCCCACCGCACTCGGCAACGGCGTCGCGGGCGGGCCCTCCTCGATGTTGATGTCGAGTCCGGCACAGCGTGCCTTGGCGGCGAGTTCGTCGATCTGTCCAAGCCCGGGGTACGGCACACGGCCATTGTCGTCGTCCCGGAGTACCCCGAGGATGGCCCGCATCTCTCGCAGCGCCCGGGAGCTGGTCTGCTCGATGGCGCGCAGTGCCTCGCGCGCCACTTCCGGCCTCTTGTCGAGGACGTGCGCGGTGACACCGGACTGGACGTTGATGATCGCTATGGCGTGCGCGACAGTGTCGTGGACCTCACGCGCGATCCGCAACCGTTCGGCGTCGACCCGCGCCCGCGCTTCCTCCTCGCGAGTCCGTTCAGCCAGCTCAGCACGCTCCTGAGCTTCGGCTGCGATGACCCGTCGAGATCGGACGGACTCGCCGAGGGCTGCGCTCATGACCGAGGCGCCGATCCGGAAGAACACCCAGCCGATGGCGGCGCGTGGCTGGTCGGCCGCGGCAACCAGCCACGCGGCCGTGAGCACCGTGCTCCCCACACCGGCGATCACCAGCGACCGGCGGCCGTCACCGTATGCGGCGAGGGTGTACAGGGCGACGAAGAGCCCGAGCCAGCCAGGCCCGTCCGGAAAGTCGAGACCGTAATACACCAGGCTGGCGAGCGCGGCGGTGACGAACACCGCAACCGGCCACCGCCGGCGCAGGGCCACGGCCAGGCCGCTGACCACCAGCAGCGCGAGTCCAAGACTCCCGAGGTCGGTGAACGGACGCGGTGCCCCCTCGGCGGCGGCGCGGGCGACCGTGCCCTGCACCTGCATCACGGTGACGAAGAGCGCGAGCGCCACGTCTTGTGCCACCACACGCGGGGGGAACGACGCGGTGTGGTGTTCCATGCCCGTGATCCTACGTTCTCGCGCACGGACAACGCTGCGCCCAGGCGCGTGACCTGCTACGCCGACGGGAGCAGCGACACACGAGCCGTCTACGCCCAATTGCGTAGACGCTGCCATCCGCTGTCCGAGGCGACCGCGGCCTCGCTGACGCGACGATCGCAGCCATGAACCCTCACCTACCCCGAGGAGCGCGCCATGCGTAGATTCTTCGTCGGCCTGGCGACCCTGCAGATGGTGGTCATCGTCACGCAGTTCTTCCTGGCCGCCAGCGGCGCATTCTCCACGGCAGCCAACGATGAGTCCTTCCAGCCGCACCGCGCACTGGGCGGCGGAATCGTCCTGATCACGGTCCTGGTGACCGTCGTCGCCGCGATGGCCCGGATGCCCGGGCGGCTCATCGGGATGAGTGGCCTGGTCGCCGGGCTCGCGGTTGTCCAGTTCGTCATCAAGGCGATCGCCACAGCGCTCGACGGCGCCGGCGGCAGCACGACCGCCGGCGAGCTCGTCTTCGGTTTGCACGCGGTCAACGGGCTCGCCATCGTGGCAGTGACCGGGATGATCATCCGTCAGTCCGGGCGGCTGTCCGGGCCGGCCACACCCACGCGACAGGTGCCATGACCACCGGACTGTGGATCATCCTGGACCATGTCGTCGCGCTGCTGAGCATCGCCATGTGGTTCGCGGCCGGCGTCACACTAGCGCTGCGGCGCCCCCGGCTGGCGCTCGCCGCCCTCGTCGCGGCGATGCTCGTAACGCTTGTCCGGGGCGTCACCGTGACGATACTTGCCGGCCAGGGCTGGTGGTTCGTACAGGAGAAGGTGCTTTTGGGACTGCCGATGCTCGGGGCCGCAGCGGCCGCTGCCGTGCTGCTCGCCGGCCCGCAGCTGCTCGCGGCGAGGCGCGGGCGAGGCGACGGCAGTTCTCCGGCCGCCGTGGTCTCGGTGCTCGGCGCGGCCTACGCGGCGCTGGCCGGTCTTGTGGTGACCTTCCTGGTCGGGTACCCACTCACCTTGACCGCGGCCTTGATCACGATCTCGCTTGTGTGCGCCGGCGCGTTGCTGACCGCACGAGTGGTCACGTCTCCCGCTGACAGCACCGCCGATGCGGGCGTCGCGCAGGCGCCGGAGGGCGGACGCACGATCTCGCGCCGCCGGTTCATCGGCTGGACCGGTGGCGCGGTCGCGGTGACCGCAGCCGGTGCCGGCACCGGGCTGTCGTTCCTCCCCGCCGAATCGGTGACCTTGGGAGGCGGCGCCGGACGCTCTGCCCGATCGGCGGTGTCGGTGGCCGACCTACGGGGCTCCCGCTCACCGGCACCGGGGGGCATCGTGCGGCGGCACGTGCTCACCGCGAAGAAGGCCACCGTACGGCTGGCGTCCGGACGCGAGATCGAGGCGTGGACCTACAACGGCGAGGTCCCGGGTCCGGCGATCACCGCGACCCAGGGTGACCTGATCGAAGTCCGGCTGCACAACGCCGACATCGAGGGTGGCGTGACCCTGCACTGGCACGGCTACGACGTACCGTGCGGCGAGGACGGCGTGCCGGGTGTGACCCAGATGGCCGTGGGACCCGGTGCGGAATTCGTCTACCGGTTCCGCGCCGACCAGGCGGGCACCTACTGGTATCACACCCATCACGCATCCCACATCGGCGTACGCAAAGGACTGTACGGTGCGCTGGTCGTCAATCCGCGCGGCGGACAGCGAGCCGACGAGCACTCCGCGGCGGAGCAGGTGGACCTGACCCTGCCCGTGCACACCTTCGACGGCACCGTGGTGATCGCCGGCAAGGACGGCCGAACGGAACACCCCGCGCCACCGGGTACACCCGTGCGGCTGAGATTGATCAACACTGACTCGGAGCCGCACCGGATCGTCCTCGCCGGAACCCCGTTCCGGGTGGCGGCCATCGACGGGCGAGACCTCAACCAGCCTGGCGAGGTCCGCGACGTCAGCCTGCACCTGCCCGCGGGAGGACGATACGACCTGGTGTTCGCAATGCCGGACACGTCCGTGGCACTCGTCGTCGACGACGATCGTGACGGCGGACTGCGCCTGCGCCCACGTGGCGACGCCTCTGGTGGAGTGCCCGTCGAGGACACGTCCGACCTGCCGTTGCTGGATCTGCTGCGGTATGGGGCCCCGGCCGCCGTACCGTTCGACGCCCGCAAGGCCGACCGGCACTTCACCATGGTCCTCGACCGCGGAGTGGCCATGGTCGACGGCCGACCGGCGTATGCGCACACCGTCAACGGCCGGGGTCACCCCTCCATCCCCGACCAGCTCGTTGCCGAAGGCGACATCGTCCGGTTCACCGTCGTCAACCGAAGCCTGGAAACGCACCCCTGGCACCTGCACGGCCATCCCGTGCTGATCCTGTCCAGGGACGGGACGCCGTCGACGGGCAGTCCGTTGTGGGTGGACACCTTCGACGTCCGGCCGGGTGAGACCTGGGAAGCCGCGTTCCGTGCCACGAATCCCGGGATCTGGATGAATCATTGCCACAACCTGCCCCACGCGGAGCAGGGCATGATGCTGCAACTCCGCTACGACGGCGTCACGACGCCGTTCAGCGGCTCGCGCGGCGGGGCCGCTGGCCATGTCCACTGATCCAGCCCGGGCCGCTCGCCAGCCGGCTGGGTGCGCGGACGATCTCAAGTCGAACCTCCTTGCCCTGGTTTGCCGGCACAGCCGGGCCATCATCGACACCGAACTGCATCGGCTGGCCCGTCGAGCCCCGTCCCTCTCCCCTGCCGACCTGGACGTCGTCAACACGATGCTGAAGGAGCTAGCCGAGGCGGCGATTCTCGCGCCGTTGCGAAGCGCACCACGGGACGCATCGCATGTGCTGGTGCGGATTTTCGGCTCGGGAATGAACGCCGACCAGACGAGAACGGAAACAACCGGTTCACGGCGATTGGCACCGATGACACCGGCCGGGCGCCGCCGTGATGGTCCTTGATCCGCTTGTCCGGCAACGAGATAGGACTGCCGGCCGCACAGCCATGAAACCTGCGGTGAACACGGTCGAATGGATGTCCCGCGCCTTTTTGATCCCTAGCTTCGGCTACCGGCAACGAATCACGAGCTGGGTGCAACGCTCAACGATCTGAGGAGAAGATGATGACAACCGAGACTCCCCGTACGGATGGAGCTCTCGCGCAACTGGCCCGGTTCTGTTACCGGCGCCGTCGACTGGTCCTCCTGACCTGGATCGTCGGCGTCATGGCGGTGGCGTTCGTCGGCTTCGGCTACGGCGCCGCCTCCGACAACGACTACTCCGGTGGAGACTCCCATTCCGCCAGGGCGCAGGCTCTGATCGAGAAGCACTTCCCCGAGCAGCAAGGGGACACGCTGACTCTTGCGATCAAGGCGGAGAAGGGGATCGACGACCCCGCCGCCCGGCAAAAGATCGAAAAGGTTCTCGCCGATCTCGACGCCTCACCCATTACCGGGCCGGTGATCTCGCCGTACGAGGACGAGCATCTGGTGACGGCGGATCGTCGGATCGCCCGTACGACCATCCCGCTGACCGACAAGGATGTGGACAAGACCGAGGTCAAGCCCCTGGTGGACACGGTCAAGGACGCTTCCGCTGACGGCGTGACGCTGGGCCTGGGCGGGGACAAAGCGGAGAAGGCGGAAACGCCTGCGCAGGGTTCGGCTGAGGGTGTGGGCCTCCTGACGGCAGCGGTGATCTTGTTCATCGCCTTCGGGTCGCTGGTGGCGATGGGCCTGCCGCTCGTGACCGGACTGATGGCGGTCCTCGGCGGCATCGCCCTGATGAAGCTCGTGGGGCACGTGGTCCCCTCGCCGGATTTCACTGTGCTCGTCTGCTCGTTGATCGGACTCGGTGTCGGCATCGACTACGCACTGTTCATTCTGACCCGCTACAGGGACAGCCTGCGGGACGGCGACGAGCCCGAGAGCGCCACGGTCAGGGCCATCACTACCGCGGGCCACGCGGTGCTGTTCGCCGGCACGACGGTCGTGATCGCGCTGCTGGGCCTGATCGCCATGGGACAGAAGATGATGACCGGCGTGGCTATCGGCGCATCGGTGACGGTGCTGGTGACGATGGTCGCCGCGGTGACCCTGCTGCCGGCGTTCCTGGGCTTCATCGGCCACAAGATCGACTCGCTGCGCCTGCCCCGTCGCACGTCCCGCGGGCATGCGGCCGACGGTGTCCCGACGCGGGAGCGCCGTACTCCCGCCGAGCGCTGGGCCGGGGTCGTCCAGCGCAAGCCGCTGGTCGCCGCCGTCCTGGCCGGCGCGATCCTGCTGGCGCTGGCCGCCCCCGCGCTGTCGATGCGGCTGGGCCTGCCCGACGCCAGCGTCCAGCCCCACGATCGGAGCAGCTACACCTCGTACGAGATCCTCTCCGAGGGCTTCGGCCCGGGTTACGGCGCACCTCTGATCTTCGCCACCGCGGTCGACTCCACGGGCGCCGATCTGCGTGCCGTCGGCGTAGCGGTCAGGCAGACCGAGGGCATCGCCTACGCCACGCAACCCCGGATCAGCAAGGACGGACAGGCCGCCATCTTCATGGCCTTTCCCACGACCGGACGCCAGGATGAGGCGACCGCGGACCTGGTACACAAGCTCCGCGACGACGTGCTGCCCGAGGCGGCCGGAGGCGAAGCGGTCTACATCGGCGGCCCGAACGCCGGCGCGATCGACTTCGCCGAGGACACCGGCTCGCGCCTGCCGTTGATGATCACGGTCGTCATCGCGCTGTCCCTGGTGCTGCTGGTCGTGCTGGTCCGGTCGGTCACGATCGCGCTGCAGGCCGCCGTGATGAACCTGCTGTCGATCGGCGCCGCCTACGGCGTGCTGGTCGCCGTCGTGCAGTGGGGATGGCTCGGCTCGGTTCTCGGGTTCCCCACCGAGATGCCGGTCACGACCTGGGTGCCGATGATGATGTTCCCGCTCCTGTTCGGCCTGTCGATGGACTACGAGGTCTTCCTGATCTCGCGCATCCGTGAGGAGTACGAGCGCACCGGCGACACCCGCACGGCCGTCACTCGCGGGCTGGCGCGGACCGCCAAGGTGATCACGGCCGCGGCCGCCATCATGATCGCCATCTTCACGACCGCCCTGCTCGGCCCCGACGTCTCGGTCAAGCAGATCGGTCTGGGCATGGCTGTCGCCGTGCTCGTCGACGCCACCATCATCCGGATGATCCTCGTGCCGGCGGTGATGGAGCTGTGCGGCAAGGCCAACTGGTGGATGCCCGGACGCCGGGCACCGAAGGCGACCTCAGCCGCACTGGCCGAGGTCGGGCAGGGGGCCAGAGTCTGACCCTTGCTCGAGCCAGAGTGCGGGGAACCTGCGATCGGGCCGGTTCCCCGCACTCTCTTGCGAAGCTCCGCCGCCAGGCGGCGGCACCGCCGCCCGGCGCGCACCGCCTCAGTCGCTCGGCCTCCGCAGATCCTTGGCGGACTGCACCTGCTTTGGCAACACCGGGAGCGGAAACACAGGGCCGACCGTGGAGTCCGGCATGCTCTCAGGGCTCGCAGATCAATAACCAGATCCCGACCGTGGGAGGCGTCGTTGTGGTATGGACTCGCCGGACCCGCGCAAACAGGCGATGAGCATCGAAAGTGCGCGCAGTCTGCCGAAGGGCATCTCGCAGCTCATGGACGGCTACCACGAGTAAATTCGGCCGGATCCGAAATCCGCGCGTTGATCCTCTGCAAGCCCTAGGTTGATTTGGGAGGGTCATGACCGAAATTGATCGCGCGGAGGACATCGTGGTTAACGGTTCGACGCAGCACCATGGCTCCATCGGGACCGCGTCACAGCACGGCGTCCCGGCGGAGGTGGACGTAGCAATCGTCGGCTCTGGCGGGGCAGGGCTGATGGCAGCGCTCAGCGCCGCGAAGCAAGGGGCACGCGTCCTCGTTGTGGAGTCCCAGCCGATCGTCGGTGGCGCTACCGGAATCTCTGCGGGTGCGGCCTGGATCCCGAATCATGGTTTTTCGACAAAGGATCTACGGGTGAGCGACGACCTGGACAAGGCTCGGCGCTACATCTATGGCGAGGGCCGCGACAGGGTTCTTGACCCTGAGCTGGTGGAGAAGTTCCTGGAGACGGGGCCGCACGTCGCCCGATTCATAGAAGAGCACACCTCTTTCGGGTGGATCCCGACGCTCTGGCCGGACTACCGCTCCGACATCGACGGCGCGTCGGTCGGACGGGCCCTTTTCCCCGGCCCCTACTCCCCCGAGGGATTGGGGGAGGCCGCCTCGTTCGTGCGACCGGCCCTGACGACTGGCATGGCCAGGAATCCGCTCCCGTTCTGGCTGCTCGGTGGGATCAGTAGTGATGTCGTGTGGCTCGCCGGACCAGCGTTGGTCGGCGCCCTGCTCGAGGCGGTTCTGGGTAACGGCGTCGACGTGCGCGTCCAAGCGCCCGCGGTCCGGCTCATCACCGATGAGTCGGGGGTGCGGGGCGTCGTCGTACAGGATGACGACGGCGTCGAGCGCACGGTTCGTGCCACCAAGGGCGTCGTGCTGGCCAGCGGCGGGTTCGAGGGATCGACCGACCTGACCACGAGCCAGCTCCACGCACCCTTCGCAGCGCAGGTTTCGCCGCAGGGGCATGAGGGCATCGCGGTGCAGCTGGCCCGGGACGTGGGCGCCGATCTGACGGGAATGCAGGACGCCTGGTGGATGCCCGCGGTGCAGGTGCCCGGCGAGACACTGGAGGGCCGCCCACTCAGTCGGGTGTTCCTGGGTGAGCGTGCGCTGCCGCACAGCATCATGGTGAACCATCAGGGTGAGCGCTTCGCGAACGAGGCCCTCCCCTACGACCAGCTCGGCAAGATCATGCGCGAGGTGGACCCAAAGACGGGCACCCTGCCGAACGCCACGGCGTGGCTGATCTTCGACCACAACTACTGGACGAAGTTCGGCATCTTCGGCATTACGCCCGGCGGGCCGGTGCCCGACTACATCCACCGTGCTGACACGCTGGCCGGGTTGGCGGCTCAGATCGGGGTCGACGAGGTGGGGCTACTCCGGACCGTCGACCGGTTCAATCCCGAGGCCGGACGAGGTCGCGACCCGTACTTCGACCGCGGTGGCACGTTGTTCGATCGGTACTTCGGCGCCTTCTACCCCCGGCTGAGCAAGAGGTCCCCCGACGCGCTATTCCCAGCCGCCACCGCGAAGGCGCGGATGTTCATCGCAAAGGCAGTCGGACCGATCGTGAGCAACCTGGCGGCACGTGCGGCGAAGAAGAACGACCCTGAACGCCTGCGCTCCCTCGTGGTCGGGCCCATGACGAAGATCGTACGACCGGTCCTGAAGAGCCCGAGGTCAAGCGTCCTAGGGCCCATCAACACCCCGCCGTACTACGCGCTCAAGGTTGAGGCCAGCGCGCTCGGCACTGTGGGTGGGCCGAAGACTGACGCACACGGGCACGCGCTGAACACCGACGGCAAGGTCATCCCAGGCCTGTACGCCGCCGGCAATGCAGGAGGCGCACCAACGAAGGGGTTCTACGGGGGCGCCGGAGGGACGATCTCGCTGGGGCTGGTGTTCGGCTACCTAGCGGGACAGGAGGCAGCCCGGCGGCAGAACGTTTCTTGAGCCATCTCGTCTTCGACTGTGACCTCTCAGTGCAGGCGATGGCGAGGGCGGCGACGATGCGCCACCCGTAGCGCCCGCCGACCGTGGGGTCGGCGGGCGCCGTTGTGGTGGTGGTCATCAGCTGGCGCAGCAGCCGCCGGTCTGCCCGGGTTCCACAGATCAGGTGGTTGGCTAGTCCGCGAGAAGGTGGGTTGAGCTGGGAAAACGTGGTTTGGTCCGGTGGCGGGGCGTGTCACTAG
>NZ_JBFAID010000077.1:0-23151 GCF_040654475.1 Micromonospora sp. NPDC050686 | reverse complement strand
TCCTCGACCTGCCCGAACAGGTCTGGATCAACAAGCCCGAGCCGCAACGACAAGCCGCTTAACTCCCGTTGGCCTCAATCCCTTGACACGTTCCGGCGCGGCCTGGTCGCTGTGCAGCGCCAACTCCCAACAACCAAACGACACCAACAGAGTCTGCGGCCAGCCGGCCGGAGCTCGCGACCGGCTTGCCAGACACGGCAGCAACGGCTTCGCCGGCAATCCGTCACGCGGTCAGCCTTAAGACGAAGAGGTCAAGCTCCGCTCGGTTGGAGACGGGCGGTCTCAACTGCGGTCTCATTCGCTGCCGTACGCGGTCATCCATGTCAGTCCAACGGACAGCGGAACCAGTGGTCATGTGCACTTTTGGACCGGCCTGGACGCATGATCGCAGACCTCGAAAGCGTGTGAGGGTTTACGCCCTCCGAATCCCTCCGCCACCGCTCGTGAAATGCGAGAACGCCCGGTCGATCCGCGAGGATCGCACCGGGTGTTCCGCTTGTGGTCTCAGTTTTCGCCGCAGTGCGGCTGGCGGTGGCCGTCAGCCCGCCGGCCTGACCACCCCGTGCATGATCGTTGGTCGCTGAGCGACTCGACACGCCGGGGTAGCTGCTGCTCGGCTGCCAACGATCATGGCACGGTCAGATACCTCGGCCGCCCGTCGCCGAGCGCGTCGACCGCGTGACGCAACCGCTGCCACACATACGGGCGAAGCAATGCCCGCGCACCGTCGAGCGGAACGAACCGGGCTTCCCTCAGCTCGTCATCAGCCGGCCGCGGATGCTCGGCAGAGGGCAGCACGCCGCCGTCGAAGATGAACATCAAGCTGTCGTCCCACGGCCCGTGCGGTGCCACCCAGTCCACCACCAGCATCGGCCCGACGTGCAACTCCAGGCCGAGTTCCTCGCGAAGTTCCCGCTCTGCGGTGCGATGGGGTGGCTCGTTCGCCTCCGCCATGCCGCCCGGCAGATCCCAGTCCGGCTTGTATCGAGGGTCGACGAGAAGAATCTCGCCGCGTCCGTTGCGCAGCAGCACGTCGACACCGACTCGCTTCCGGGGCTGCCGCGCGTTGCCTTCGGCGAGGTGGGCCTGCCAGGCAGCCGGATCTCGCTCGTATAGGGGACGCTCGTTGGCCATGACGACCATTGTGGGGGGGCTCTCATCCTGCCGGCAGCGGCAGCGTCACCCAGCTCCGTTCCTGGAACGTGTCGCGAAGTCGGTCCAGAAGTTGTGGCACGTCTGGGCACCCGCTGGTGTGCGACCGCAGCAGCAGTGTGAGATGCCGTAGCTGGTCGAGGACGACAGCGGAGCCGAGCCCGTGGGTGAGGTCGATGGTTTGATGGGTGAGCAGGCACGCTTCCTCGATCCGGGCCTGCCCGACCAGCGCGGTGACCAGGAGCAGCCGGGCCAACGCCTGACTTCGTACCCGACCGATGGGTTCACCGGCGACGACGCCGCCGAGGGTGCGGAGGGCGGCCGTGACGTCGCCGAGGCGAAGCAGACACCGGGCCACCTCGATGTCCAGCGAGGTGCGGTCGAACGGGCTCAGCCAGGCAGCGTGCGAGGCCGCTGCCTCGGCGAGAGCGGCCTCGGCTAGTTGTAGAGAAGAGTGGCAGTCCAGGGTGCGGCCCGCCGATGCGAAGCCGCGCGCCTGCAAGGCGAACAGTCGGGCGCGAACCCCGGCGCTCGCTTCCTCACGGGCGACGACGCCGAGTCCGTCGGTGGCGTGCGAGATCGCCGCGTCGCCGTTCCCGTCGTGACAGGCGAGGTGGCTCAGGCTGCCATGGACCTGGCCGGCCAGGAGCTGGTCCCTGCTGTCGACGGCGAGCGCTAACGCCTCGCGGAAGTGCCGGCGGCTCGTGGTGGAGTCCCCGGAGTCGTGCGCCATCCAACCGGCCATCTCGTGCAGCGAGGCTGCCGCCTTCAGCGCCTGGCAAGGGATGGACGGTGACCGTTCCGACGGACCGGCGAAGGCGGCGAGGTGTGCGATCACGCTGCCGTAGAGGTTCTTGCCGCCGATCTGCCGGTCCGCGGACCGGAGTGCGCGGATCAGGTGAAGGCCGGTTTCCCCGTCGACGGGCGACGGAGCGTCTTTCGGCCCCGGCGAAAGATCGAATCACAGGGCGTGTGCGGGTATCCGCAATACCCGAGCCCAATGTGTCAGTCGGTCGAGGTGCACGATCGGCGGTCCGTTCTCGACGCGGCTGAGCTGCGCCTGCGTGATCCCGAACCAGGCGGCCACCGTGGCCTGGGGCAACGGCTGCCGCCCGTGGTAGGGGTGGTGGCGGTAGGCGCGGATCGCGTGGCCGAGATGCCGCCCCGCCAACGCTCGCCGAAGTGGCTCGTGGGACCAGAAGGTGGCCGGAACCTCGGGCGCGGCGGCGATCCGGTCCCGCTCCGCCCGTTGACAGGGCGCGCAGCGCCCGGAGTCGTTGTCCGTCGCCAGGTCGGCCTCGCAACGGGCACAACGGGCTCGCCTCGACGATGCGGTCATCGGCTTATTCAACCTGCTCCGTGACTGCCCGGTATACGTGCGGCGCATACGCGATCGCGTTTTGCGCGTACGCGAGAGGGGGCCGGCCCCCGACGGGGCCGGCCCCTGCCGATCAGGTCGTCACCACGCGGTCATGTCCGGGAGCTGGTCGATCGCGATGGTCCTCGGGTTGGGGCCCCCGCCGATCAGCAGGGGCTGTAGCCCTCGTCGAAGAGGCGGTGGGCCCAGTCGGCGTACCCGGCGATGGTCTCGCGGACCACCCGTCCATCGTGAAGGAACAGATACGCGCGGTCGCCGCTGCGGGCGAGCAGGCCGTCGAACCGGTACGTCCCGCCCGGGGCGCGCAGCCGGGTCACCGACGGGTAGCGGGCCCAGACTTCGGCGACCGGCGTGCCCGCGCCGATCCCCTCCGGGGTGCTCATCGGGTCGTCTGCCCAGAGCAGCACCAGCCGGTCGTCGACGAAGATCGGGCTGACCGAGCCGTGCCCGGCGAGCAGCGGACCGCACGCGTCCACATCGGAGCGGAGAATGCCGCGCCGGGTCAGTTCCTGCTCGCTGTCGCCGAACTCCACTCCGCCTACGCCGTTGAGGTCGATCACCTCGGTGTTGCCGGCGGGTGTGGTGATCCGTGGCGCCTGCACGCCGCTGCCGACCGCCGAGGCGGCAACCAGCAGCGTGGCGATGAAGGCGAATTGCCGCAATTTCATGAGCTCCCCCAGTCCCCAACGGGGCCGGGTCGCTCAGGTTGCTGGTCGTTGCCGGATTCCTTCGATTCCCATTCCTCGGCCAGCTCGTCCCAGTAGTCGGCGGTCAGCCCGCGCCGGCCGTGGGTCAGCCAGCCGGCGTTGTCCCGCTCCAGGTGCAGCCCGAGCTCGGCGAAGTGGTCGATCCACGGGCCGGGCTCGGCGCCCAGCCGGGCCAGCGCCGCGTTGATCGGCCACTCGGCGCGCGGCCCGTCCAACGTAGCGTCGAAGCCGGGCCCCCAGGCGACCTCGCCGCCGAGCCAGACCACCGCCGCCTGGTGACCCGCGCCCCCGGAGAACTCGGCCTCCAGGTACGCCACCGGCCCCTCCCGCGACCACCGGCCCAGCAGCTCGGTCAGCGCCGGCGAGAGCAGCAGGTGGAACGGCCGCTCCGGGCCGGGGCCGTCGGCGGAGAAGTCGGGTAGGACGCCGGTCAGCTCCTCGACCAGCTGCGGGGTCACCGGCACCAGCGCAAAGTCCTGCCGCAGCGCGGCCAGCACCACGTGATCCAGGCCCACCGTCTGCCCGCGCAGCAGCTCCACGTCGGCCACCACCGCGCTGAGCTGGTAACTCATTCGATCCTCTCGGTGTCCACAGGCTGTGGATGGAACATGTGTACGACGGCGGTCCGTCCCCGCCCGGCGGTACCGGAGCCCACCCGGACCGTACCGGGGCGGGCCCCGCCGCTCCGCCCCCCACGTGGGCGCGCGCTCTGTTAGCGTCCGGGCATCCCCCTCTTCAAGGACGTGATCCGTGCCTGCCCTCGCCGGGAAGACGTTGATTCGATCTCTGGTGGCGCTCTGCCTGGCGGCCCTCGTCGGGGCGGCCGTCGCGGCTCCCGCGCAGGCCGACTTCCCGCCGCATCTGCGTGCGTGGACGCTGTCGGTGTATCTCGGTGAGGGCGGCGCGCCCGGCAAGCTGATGTGGTTGACCTGGTACGGGGCTTACGCGAAGTCCGGCACGATAACCCTGGACCTCGGCGAGGCCGCGGCCCTCGCCGACATAAGCGTGGCCGCTGACGCGCTGAGCGGACCGGACCACCAGTGTGTCCAGCAGAGTTCCTCCCTTCTCACCTGCGAGGTCGGCGAGCAGAACGGGACGCACCACCGCCTGCCGGTCCGGTTCACGCCCAAGGCGACCGCGCGGTTCGGTGACGCCGCCACGTTCACGGTCACCGCCCAGCCCGAGGGCCTGACCACGGTCGAGCGGACCAGCGTCGATCTGGCCATCAAGGACGGACCGGATCTGGTGCTGCTCGACCCGGAGCCCTTCACCTTCCCCGACTACCCGATCGTGACGGTCCCGGCCGGGGCGACCCGGCACCAGCCCGTCCGGCTGACGAACGCGAGCGGTAAGCCGACCACGGGCGTGACGATGTGGTTCCATGGGCCGGTCGGCGCGCTCCCCGGCTCGCACGCCAACTGCCGCTACGGTCAGCCGCAGCCGCGGTACCGGGTCGTCGCCTGTGACTTCGAGGTGCCGATCGAGCCGGGCCGGACGTACGAGGTGGTCGGTGGCCTGGACGTCCGGCTGGCGCCGGACGCGGTGGGTGACTTCCTGACCTGGACCGATGTCCTGCCGCTGGGGGAGTCGATGCCGGAGTGGTCCCGGTTGGACATGGCGCCCGGCAGCGGGCCCAAGCTGACCATGCGGGCGGTCTCCGCGCAGGCCGCCGACTTCACCGAGATCGACTACATGGACAACTTCGGGGCCGTCAAGTACCGCGTCCGCAACCAGTACGACGTGGTTGCCGTGGGCGCCACCCTCACCGGCGCGGTCGGCACTGAGGTGGACGTCCAGGCAGGCGTGCGGATCTCCGGCAAGTCCGCCCTGGGCGGGCGGGAGCTGACGGCCGAGATCCGGTTCCCGGACTGGGTCCGGGTCACCACCCCCGACCCGGCCTGTTGGGACTACTCGACCACCCATTACGGGTGCCCGGTCGTCCAGGAGACGTTCGGCCCGGACGCGGAGCGACTCTTCCGGTTCCGGGTGGAGATCACCAAGGCTGGCGGTGCCCCGGGCGAGGTCAGCTTCCGGCTGGACGAGCGCCTCGCGGAGCACCCGCAGAACGAGCGCAACGACCGGGCGGAGATCGGCTATGCCTCGGCCAGCCCCAGCCCCAGCCCCAGCCCCAGCCCCAGCGCGACCGTCAGCCCGACGGCCAGCCCGTCCGGCCCGGCGCCGACGGGCGCGCCGAGTCCGTCGACCGGCACCGGTGGGCCGGTCGAGGTCACCGGGTCCCCGAGCGAGCCGGGTGGCATCGGCGGAAGCCTGCCGCGTACCGGCATGTCGAGCGCGGTGATCTGGTCCGGCGCGGCCCTGGTGCTCGCGGGTGCGGTGCTCCTGCTGGTCACCCGCCGTCGCCGTCGGTCGGCCGAGGCCGCCGACGAAGCCTGAGAAGTCTCGGCACAGCTGATCACCGGCACGGCCGGCGCCAACTCGTCGATCTCGGTGCTCGGCTGACGCTGCCCTGGTACGACGAAGGCCGGCCTCAACCCGGGGCCGGCCCTCGTCGACACCTGGTCCACCCCCTACCGGCGTATCACTTCCGATCTGGCTCCCCAGTGTGATGCCCCGCTCCCGACCGCCTTCCTACCTTTCTCTCCGTCGACGAGACCAGAGGGGGACGGACGGATGCGCCGCTTCAAAAAGATCCTCAGCACCGCCGTACTGACCACGCTGCTGGTCGGCGGCACGGCGGGCGGGGCCTCGGCGAGTAGCGTGTCCATGCAGGGCGGGCCGCTGCCCGGTACCGCCGCCTGGCTGGCGGACGACTCGCTGGGCAGGGAGCTGCCGGACCCGGCCACCGCCACGCCGGCCGAAGTGGCGATCTTCTTCGGCGGTCTGACCGGTGCCCAGCAGCAGCGGCTCGTCGAGGATCACCCCGCCGTGGTGGGCAACCTCGACGGTGCCCCGGTCGAACTCCGTTACGAGGCCAACGCCCCCGCCGGCGACCAGGTCCTCGCGTACGACCCGCGTGGCCGCGGGCTGATCGCGCAGGTGGTGGGTGATCTGGAGAACGCCGCCAAGGTCGCGGTGCTCGTCCCGGGTTCGGGCATCGACATCTCGACCTTCGACCGTACGGCGCAGCGGGCCGCCGACCTCCAGGCGGAGGCGGGCGACGACACGGCCGTCATCGCCTGGGCCGGCTACCTGACCCCCTCCGGCATCGGCCTCGACCAGGCGACGGGCCGGCTCGCCGAGGCCGGTGCCAGGCGCCTCAGCCGTTTCACCGCCGGCCTGGACGCGTCCGGCCTCCCGGACCCCACCCTCTTCTGCCACAGCTACGGCTCGGTGGTCTGCGGCCTCGCCGCCGCCGACACCGACGCAAGCGACATCGTCGTCATGGGATCGCCCGGCATGCGCGCCGACGACGTCACCGGGCTGGGCACCGATGCCCGCGTCTGGGCGGCGAAGTCCCCGGACGACTGGATCGGCCGCGTCCCCCATGTCGAGTTCCTGGGCCTGGGCCACGGCGCGGACCCCACCTCGCCCGACTTCGGCGCGACCGTCCTGCCCGCCGACGACGTCCCGGCGCACGACCGGTACTTCGACCCGGGCACCTCCACCCTGACCGCGTTCGCAGCGATCGCCGCGGGAGACCTGCGATGACGATGCCCACGAAGCTCACGGCGCTCACCGCCAGGATCGACGAGCGGACACCCGCCCACCGCGACCGCGCCATCGACGGCCTGCGCGCGCTGGCGCTCCTGGCCGTCCCGACCGGCCACTGGCTGGTCGGCGGCTTCACCCTCGACACCGGCGGTGTCCTGCACAGCGCCAGCCCGCTGGCCACGTTCGGCGCGCTGGGCCCGGCCAGTTGGATCCTCCAACTGCTGGGCGTCTTCTTCCTGGTCGGCGGCTACTCCTCGTACCTCTCCTACCAGCGCCGCAAGGGTTCGACGGGCGAGTGGATCACCGGTCGGCTCGCTCGCCTGGGCCGCCCCGTTCTCGGTGTCACCGCCGTGTGGGCGCTGCTGCTCCCCGCCCTCCATCACGGCTTCGGCGTTCCGACGGCGACCCTGCGCACCGCGGCGACACTGGTCGTCCAGCCCCTGTGGTTCGTCGGCGTCTACGCGGTGATCACGGCCCTCACGCCGTACTGTGTCCGGGCCTCGCGGCGTCTGGGCTTCTGGTCCGCTGCCCCGCTGCTCGGCTCGGTCGCGGTGGTCGACTTCCTGCGTTACGGGCCGTACGCGGAGGCGATGCCGTCGTGGCTGAGCCTGCTCAATCTGCTGCCGGGCTGGATGTTCGCCTACCAGCTGGGCGTGACCTGGGCGGACAAGCGGCTGGGCCGCCGCGAGGCGTGGCTGCTGCTGGTGGGCGGCGTGGCCCTGTTCGCCACCCTGCTGCTCGCCTTCCACTATCCGGCGTCGATGGTGGGCGTGCCCGGCGAGTCCCGTACCAACTCCCACCCGCCGTCCCTGCTGGTCGTGGCGCTCGCGGGCGCCCAGTCTGGTGCGGCGATCCTGCTGCGCGACCGGCTGGCCCGGCTGCTGCGGCGCCCCGCCAGCTGGGTTCCGGTGGTGATCATCAATCTGTCGGCGATGACGATCCTGTGCTGGCACCAGACGGCGATGCTCGCCGCCGCGATCCCCGCCGCGTACTTCGGCGAGGTCCCCGGCCTGACCTCCGCGCCGGACACGGCCGGATGGCTCCTGGCGCGGATGGCCTGGATGCCGCTCCTCGCGGGGATGCTGGTGGTGATCGCGAAGCTCGCCCGGCCCCTGGAGACCCCGTGGGACCGCACCGGCGTGGCCCGTCGTGCGGCGGCGGGCGTGCTGGCAGCGGGCTTCGGCTACTTCGCGCTGGTGGCGTGAGCGATGGATCCGCACCCCCGTATCGAACATAGGAGCACGACCATGAGGCAGTCCCCACCGGACACGAGCAGCGAGTTCACCTCCCTGCTGCGCGAAGTCAGGGCGCAGGATCTGCTCCGCCGGCGCACCGGCTGGTACGCACGCACCATCGCGACCAACGCGCTCAGCCTGGCCGCCGTCGTCACCGGCATGGCGCTGATCGGCGGTTCGTGGTGGGTACTCGTTCTCGCCCCCGCCCTCGCCGTCCTGTGCGCCCGAACGGCGTTCATCGGACACGACGCGGGCCATGCCCAGATCAGCGGCAACCGCGCCACGAACCGCCGGATCGGGCTCATCCACGGCAACCTGCTGCTCGGCATGAGTTACGCCTGGTGGAACGACAAGCACAACCGCCACCACGCCAACCCCAACCACATCGACAAGGACCCGGACGTCGCCGCGGACGTCCTCGTCTTCACCGGCAAGCAGGCCGCCACCCGCACGGGCTTCCGCGCCTGGCTCACCCGCCACCAGGCATGGCTCTTCTTCCCGCTCACCCTCCTCGAAGGCGTCGCCCTGAAGCTGCACGGCCTGCAGGACCTGCGCCGCCAGACCGGCCGGGAGCGCCTGGTGGAGGGCGTGCTCCTCGTCGCCCACCTCGCCGGCTACGTCACCCTGCTCCTGACCACCATGCCGCTCGCGCACGCACTCGTCTTCGCCGCGCTCCATCAAGCCCTTTTCGGGCTTCACCTGGGCATGGCCTTCGCGCCCAACCACAAGGGGATGGAGATGCCCGACCCCGACGGCGAGAAGTGGGGACACCTGCGCCGCCAGGTCCTCACGTCCCGCAACATCAGGGGCAGCGTCCTCACCGACTGGTTCCTCGGCGGCCTCAACTACCAGATCGAGCACCACCTGTTCCCCAGCATGCCCCGCCCCCACCTGAGGCTCGCCCAGTCCATGGTCAGGGCCCACTGCCGCGACGTCGGCATGCCCTACGCGGAGACCGGCCTCATCGACTCCTACCGGGAGGCGCTGCGGCACATGCACGAGGTGGGCGAACCGCTGCGCGTGGCGGGAGCACGTGGGTAGGGGGCGCCCGCTGCCGCGGCGGCGGCCGTCCCGGCCGGGTCCGCCCGACAGCCGGGAGTGTCCTGACGCGGTCCCGCCGCACGTAGGCTGGCGCCCATGACCTTCCTCATGGAGGGGCGCCCGCGGAGGGAGGAACGCTCGCGCGCGCTGCTCGCGGGGGCTTCACGTCGGTGGGTACGGCTGCTGCCGTGGGGCGTGGCGTTCGTGCTGTTCGTCGTCCTGCTGCCCACCACCATCCAGGTGCTCAGCGTCGACTACGGCCTGAACGGCGGCATCGCGAGCGCGCTGGCCATCGCGCAGACGGCACCGCTGCTGCTCGCCGTCTTCCGTCCGCTGCGGGCCTGGTACGTGATCTTCGTCGCGGACGTCGCCGGGGCGCTCGTCCTGCTCACCGCCGACCTCGATAAGCAGTCGGCGTGGCCGTTTCCACCCATGCAGATCATCGGGTACGTCGGCCTCTGCCTCGCCCTCGGCCTGCGCGAGCCGCGCCGGACGTTGCTGCTGGTGTGGCTGGCGACGGCGGCTGCGGGCGTCGGCCTGGAGTTCGTCACGCCCCACGGCGCGAGCGGCGGCAGCACACTGATCATCATTCTCAGCGGCGTCGCGCTCGTGCTCGCCGGTGCGCTCCGCGAGCGGTACGAGGCGCAGCGCAAGCTGGCCGAGCAGGAGACGATCAGCGAGGCCGAGCGCGGTCGGCGGACGCTGCTGGAAGAACGCGCCCGCATCGCACGCGAGTTGCACGACGTGGTGGCGCACCACATGTCCGTCATCACGGTGCAGGCGGACAGCGCGGCGTACCGCCTCCAGGGGCTGCCGCCGGACGTGCAGGAGGAGTTCGCCTCCATCGCGGCGACCGCGCGCCAGTCGCTCGGTGAGATGCGTCGGCTTCTCGGCGTGCTGCGGAACGAGGAGGCGCACGGCGAGCTCGCACCCCAGCCGGGCCTGACCCGGATCGGGCAGCTGGCGGAAGCGACGGCGAGGGCGGGCGTGCCGGTGGAGTTCACCCCCTGCGACGCCGACGTGCCCGAGGCGGAGGCACTCGCCGCGTACCGCATCGTCCAGGAGGCCCTCGCGAACGTCGTGCGGCACGCGCCGGGTGCTCCGACGCGGGTGTCGGTGTCAGTGTCGGAGGACGGGCCGCAGCTCACCGTCCTCGTCGTCAACGGGCCGCCGCCCGTGCCGCCCGCCGCGCCGCTGGAGGTGGGCGGCACCGGCCACGGCCTCGTCGGCATGCGCGAGCGGGTGCGGATCCTCGGCGGCACCCTCGACGTGGGGCCGCTGCCGGACGGCGGGTTCCGGGTGGCCGCCCAACTTCCCCTGACCGAAAGGACCCTCACGTGACGACGCGCGTCATCATCGTCGACGACCAGGCGATGGTACGAGCCGGCTTCGCCGCGCTGCTGGCCGCCCAGAGCGACATAGACGTGGTGGGCGAGGCCCCCGACGGCGCGCAGGGCGTCGAGCTCAGCCGGCGCACCCGCCCCGACGTCGTGCTGATGGACGTCCGCATGCCCGAGATGGACGGCCTCGAGGCAGCGCGCCGCCTCCTCTCGCCCCCGCCGGGCGTGGCACACCGGCCGCGCGTCCTGATGCTCACCACGTTCGACATCGACGACTACGTCTACGAGGCGCTGCGGGCGGGCGCGAGCGGATTCCTGCTGAAGGACGCGCCGCCGGCCGACCTCATCGCGGCCGTACGCGTCGTCGCCTCGGGCGACGCGCTGCTCGCCCCCTCCGTGACCCGCCGCCTCATCGCGGACTTCGCCCGGCAACGTCCCGCGGCGCCGGGCAGGCCCGCGCTGCGGCTCAAGGCCCTGACTGAACGCGAGACCGAGGTGCTCACCCTGGTGGCCCGCGGCCAGTCCAACGCGGAGATCGCGGAGACGCTGGTGGTGGCCGAGCAGACGGTGAAGACGCACGTGAGCCGCGTCCTCACCAAGCTCGACCTGCGCGACCGCGCCCAGGCGGTGGTGTTCGCGTACGAATCGGGGCTGGTGACCGCGGGCGAGTAGTTCGTCCGCAACTGACCGGAGAGACGATTCAGGGCCGGTCCCCGTGGGGCCGGCCCTGACGTTTCCCTGCTCAAGAGAGCGGAGGATACGAGATTCGAACTCGTGAGGGTGTAAACCCAACACGCTTTCCAAGCGTGCGCCCTAGGCCTCTAGGCGAATCCTCCGCGAGCCAGGATACAGGTCCCCGGCGGGCAGGACACCCCACCACCCCCTGAAGATCGACAAGCCGTCGGGTAGGCTGGGCGTACCCCCCGTGCGGCGTGCATCTCGTGAACCTCCCCAGGGCCGGAAGGCAGCAAGGATAAGCGGGCTCTGACGGGTGCACGGGGGGCCTTTCTGTCTGTACCGGCTCCGCGGGCGCGGTCGCTCGGGGTGGGCGCTCAGGTGTTAAGCGGGGGCCCGCCTCTACCGGAAGCGTCAAGCGGGGGACCCTCCTTGCCCCCGCTCCTTGGACGCCGGGCGGGGTGGTGGGTGGTCAGTCGGCGGCGACGGGCGCAGAATGGCTCGGTCGAGAGGAGGCGGGACGAGTGACGCTGGCGCTCTACCGCAAGTACCGGCCGCGTACCTTCGCCGAGGTCATCGGCCAGGAGCACGTCACCGAGCCGCTGTCGCAGGCGCTGCGCAGCGGGCGGCTCAACCACGCGTACCTCTTCTCCGGCCCCCGGGGCTGCGGCAAGACCTCCAGTGCGCGGATCCTGGCCCGCTCGCTCAACTGCGAGCAGGGCCCCACCCCCGAGCCGTGCGGGCAGTGTGAGTCCTGCCGCTCGCTGGCCAACGACGGCGGCGGCTCGATCGACGTCATCGAGATCGACGCGGCCAGCCACGGCGGCGTCGACGACGCCCGCGAGCTGCGCGAGAAGGCGTTCTTCGCCCCGGCCCGCAGCCGATTCAAGATCTACGTCATCGACGAGGCGCACATGGTCTCGTCGGCCGGCTTCAACGCGCTGCTCAAGCTGGTCGAGGAGCCCCCGGAGTACGTCAAGTTCATCTTCGCCACCACCGAGCCGGAGAAGGTCCTCGGCACGATCAAGTCGCGGACCCACCACTACCCGTTCCGGCTGATCCCGCCGAAGGTGCTCCGGCCGTACCTGGAGCAGCTCTGCGAGGCGGAGGGCGCGACCGTCGAGCCGGCGGTCTTCCCGCTGGTGGTGCGCGCCGGTGGGGGCAGCGCCCGGGACAGCCTGTCGGTGCTCGACCAGCTCATCGCGGGCGCCGGCCCGGAGGGGGTCGGCTACGCCCGGGCCGCCGCGCTGCTCGGGGTCACCGACTCGGCGCTGATCGACGAGATGTGCGACGCGCTCGCCGCCGGGGACGGCGCGGCCGCGTACGCCACCGTCGACCGGGTCGCCGAGGCCGGGCACGACCCGCGCCGGTTCGCCGCGGACCTGCTGGAGCGGCTGCGCGACCTGATCGTGCTCCAGCAGGTGCCGGACGCTGCCGCCAAGGGCCTGATCGACGGCCCGGCCGACCAGATCGAGCGGATGGCCGCCCAGGCCCAGCGGCTTGGCCCGGCCGCGCTGTCCCGCTGCGCCGACATCGTGCACAACGGCCTGGTCGACATGCGCGGCACCACCGCGCCCCGGCTGCTGCTGGAGCTGATCTGCGCCCGGATGCTGCTGCCCGGCACCGACGACACGACCGGCGGCCTGCTCCAGCGCCTGGAGCGGATGGAACGCCGGCTCACCCTGGGTGGTGGCGAACCGCCGTCGGCCGCCGCCGGCTCCGCGCCGGTAGCCCACCCCGCGGAGGTACGCCCGGCGACTCCCGCCCCGGCCGCGGCTGCCGCCGCGCTGGGCCCGGAGACCGCCGGCCAGCCGGCGGCTGCCGGCGTACCTTCCGGGGCGGCCGCCGCGCGTGCCGCCGCCGCGGCCGCCGGGGCCCGGACCACCGGTACGGCCGCCACCCGTCCCACCTCCGGTGCCGCCGCCGGTGCTGCTGCCTCCGGCGGCGCGGCTCCCGCTGGCGCACCGGCTGTGGATGACTCGTCGCCGGCCCCGGCTGCGGTGCCGGGTGGTCCGTCGTCGGCCCGTTCCGCCCCGCCGGGCGGTCCGGCCCCGACCGGCCCGGTCTCCGACACCTCCGGGCCCGCCGCCCGCCGGCCGGTGCCGCCCTCGGCGGTGCTGCCCGACCCGGCCACCCCCGCCCCGCCCCGGCCCGGCGGGTCCGCTCCCGGGGCGCTGGACGCCGTCGCGGTCCGGCGGGCCTGGCCCGAGGTGGTCGGCAAGGTCAACCGGAGCAACAAGCGGATCGCGGCGCTGATGCGCGACGCGGTGGTCCGTGACCTCGACGGGGACACCCTGGTGCTGACCGTGAAGTCCACGGTGCTGGCCAGGATGATGGCCGACCACGCGCAGGTGCTCACCGACGCCCTGTACGAGGAGTTCGGCGGTCGCTGGCAGATCCGCTGCGAGGTGGCCGGTGAGCGGGGTGCCGCCACCCTCGGTGGTCCGGCCCGCCCGGCGACCCGGCCGGCCCCCGCGGACGCCGGTGGCCCGGGCGGCGGTCCCGAGGAGCCGCGCTCGGCCGGCGGTCCGGAGCGGGCGACGGGCACCGGCCCGGGCGATCCGGGTGGACGCGGCCCGCAGGGTGGCCCGGGAGGCCGGGTGCCGCAGGGTGATCCGGAAAGCGCGCCGCCCGGCGACTCGGGTGGCCGCGCGCCCCAGGGTGACCCGGGAGGCCGGGCGCGGCAGGGCGGGTCGGACGGCCGGGGCCCCGGAGCGGGTGCCGGCGAGGACGACGAGGACTGGCCCGAGCCGGCTCGCCCCGGCGGGCCGGAGGCGCCGACGGCGTCCGGTGACGCCTGGCCGGAGCCGGCCCGTCCGGGCGGCGCGCCGGGCACGCCCGGCGGAAACGAGGACGCCTGGCCCGAGGCGGCCCGCCTCGACGGGGCCCCGGCGACCGGAACGGCCGTCGCCGCGCCGGCCGCCCCGGCCGTACCGAAGCCGAGCCCGGCCGAGCCGTCACCGGTGGCGGGCGGCGGGCCCCCGGTGAGCAGCGCGATCGCGGCGGCGCGGGCCGCGGCGGCGGCCGCCGCCCAGCGGACCGCGCAGCCGGCGCGGAAGACCGCGGACGCCGACTGGGCGGGCGAGCCGCCCTACGACCCGGACTACGACGGTCCGGTGGGCGGCCGTTCCGGTGGGCCGCCCGCCGCGCCGGCCTACGAGGGGTTCGACCCGGGCGACGAGCCGCTCGACGAGGTGATCGACGAGCGGACCGCCCGGCAGTCCAGCGAGGAACAGGCGGTACGGCTGCTCCGCGAGGTCTTCGGGGCCGAGAAGATCGGCGAGGTGGACGCCCGCTAGCGACCGGGTCAGCCGGTCCAGGCGGGCAGGCCGTGCGGGTGTGCCTCGGCGAGTTCCCGGTCGGGTCCGGCGCCGATCCGGGCCCGTAGCGTGAACCGCCCCCGGTCGACCGGGTCCGGCTCGAACGACAGGTGGGCGAACGCCGGGCCGGCGACGGCGAGCCGGTCGATCTCGGCGCTGACCTGGGCCCACTCGGCGGCGGGCACGTACTGGCGCATCACCGAGTGCCACACCACGGTGAGCACCCCCGGTGCCGGCCGGAGGCCGGCCAGGAAGTCGGCCGCACCCGCCGCCTCGACCCGGGCCGGCACCCGCCGGGCCAGCTCCAGGGCACCGGCCAGTCGCGCCGCCCGCGCGGTGTGCTCCGGCCAGACGTACGCCCGCAGCGCCAGCGCGCCGGCCGCGCTGCCCGGGTCGAGCGGCGTGACGTCGCAGCCCAGCCGCTCGACCACGGCCACTTCGGGGTACGCCCGCGCGGCCTCCCGCAGCCAGCCCGGCGCCCCGCCCCGCCACGCCTCGGGCAGCACGACCGGGGAGTCCGCCGGTCCCCAGCCCAGCCCGGTCGCGGTCACCCGGAACCGGTCGGCGCGCAGGTTCAATCCGGCGCTGGTGCCCAGCTCGACCAGCCGTACCGGGCGCGGGCCGAGCCGGCGGAGGGCGTACAGCAGGCCCGCCAGCAGCAGGTTGGCCCGGCCCACCTCGTTGGTCTGCGGTGGGCGGCGCAGCCAGGGCCGCAGGGCGTCCCGCTCGGTGGCGACGATCGCCCGGAACGCGGCCCAGCAGGCGTCGGCGTCCGCCGGCCGGTACGCGCCGCCGGCGCTGGGATAGAACCGGGCCAGCTCGGGAGCCCGCCCGGAGAGCACGAGCGCGTGCACGCCGCCGAGCAGGCGCAGCGGTACGGCGGCGTCCGGCGGGGCGTCCGCGTACCCGGTGATGACCTTGGCGCACGGGCCGCCGGCCCGGACGTCGGCGGCGGCGCGGTCCAGCAGGTCGGCGCAGAGGCCGGCGGCCAACCCCGCGCACGCCACCGCCTGCCGTGCCATGGCCTCGGCGGCCTGCTCCCAGGACATCGGCCTCCCTCTCCGGATCGGTTCCCTGATCGTCCGCCGGACCCGGACGATCCGGGAAGTGCCGGGCGGGGCGAGCCTGCTCACAGCGGTTAGGCTGAGCGCGGCCGAGCAGACGAGTGCGAGAAGGAGCCATCCGTGCGCCCAGGTGGACAGCCGAACATGCAGCAGATGCTGAAGCAGGCGCAGAAGATGCAGCAACAGATCGCCAAGGCGCAGGCCGAGCTGGCCGACGCCGAGCTGACCGGCACCGCCGGCGGTGGCCTGGTCACCGCCACCGTCGTCGGCACCGGCGAGCTGAAGGCGATCAAGATCGACCCGAAGGCGGTCGACCCGGAGGACGTGGAGACGCTGGAGGACCTGGTGGTGGCGGCCGTGCACAACGCCGCCGAGGCGGCCCGCGAGCTGACCGAGCAGAAGATGGGCCCGGTCGCGGGCGGGATGGGCGGCCTCGGCCTGCCCGGGTTCTGAGCCAGATGTACGAGGGTGCCATCCAGGACCTGATCGACGAGCTGGGCCGGCTCCCGGGGGTGGGACCGAAGAGCGCCCAGCGGATCGCCTTCCACGTCCTGTCCGCCGACCCGACCGACGTCAACCGGCTCGCCGGCGCGTTGCGCAGGGTCAAGGACCTGGTGCGGTTCTGCACCACCTGTTACAACGTGGCCGAGTCCGAGCAGTGCCGGATCTGCCGTGACCCGCGCCGGTCCGACGAGGTGCTCTGTGTGGTGGAGGAGCCGAAGGACGTCGTCGCGATCGAACGGACCGGTGAGTTCCGCGGCCGGTACCACGTGCTCGGCGGGGCGATCAATCCGCTGGAGGGTATCGGGCCGGACAACCTGCGCATCCGGGAACTGATGACCCGGTTGGGCGGCGGCGCGGTGCGCGAGCTGATCCTCGCCACCGACCCGAACACCGAGGGTGAGGCGACGGCGACGTACCTGGCCCTGATGGTCAAGCCGATGGGGATCGCGGTGACCCGGCTGGCCAGCGGCCTGCCGGTCGGCGGTGACCTGGAGTACGCCGACGAGATCACGCTGGGCCGGGCCTTCGAGGGGCGGCGCGCGGTGTGACGCGTACCCGATCGGGCCTCGTGACGGCCGGCGCCGGAGCCCCGGCGCCGGCCGTTCGTTGTTCTGACATGTGGACCTGGCCGGTGGCCGTCGATGTAACAAATCGGCCAACCTGCAAAGGGGGTAAAAGGTTCTTATCGCCGCCACATGTGACACCGAAGGGCCTCCAGCGCACCGGTTAAGACACGATCCGGTACCAACCGCTTCGCCGGCAGTTTCCCGGTGGTCCGAACGGGGGCTAAGGTCACCGCCATCGGTGACCCCTGTCACCACGTTGTCCGTTCCCCCAAGGACGAGGTGAAGCACACCATGCGTGCACCCAGGCCGAAGGCCGCTGTCGCGGCCGTCGCGGTCGCGGCTCTCGCGGTAGCAGGATGCGCCGAGAGCGATCGCGACAGTGGTTCCGGAGGTAGCAAGAAGGACACCCTCGTCTTCGGCGTCGCCGGAGACCCGAAGGTGCTCGACCCCAGCTTCGCCAGCGACGGTGAGTCGCTGCGCGTGGCGCGTCAGGTCTTCGAGACCCTGGTCCGCCCGGAGGAGGGTGGCACCAAGGTCACCCCGGGGCTGGCCGAGTCCTGGACTCCGGACTCGACCGGTACGGTCTGGACCTTCAAGCTGCGCTCCGGCGTGAAGTTCCACGACGGCGCCGAGTTCAACGCCGAGGCGGTCTGCAAGAACTTCGACCGCTGGTTCAACGCCAAGGGCCTCATGCAGAGCCCGGACGTGACGGCGTACTGGCAGGACGTCATGGGCGGCTTCGCCAAGAACGAGAGCGCCGACCTGCCGCCGAGCCTTTTCAAGTCCTGCACCGCCAAGGACGCCACCACTGTCGACCTGGCCTTCACCCGGGTCTCCAGCAAGATCCCGGCCGCCCTGATGCTGCCGTCGTTCTCCATCCACAGCCCGAAGGCCCTGGAGCAGTACGACGCGAGCAACGTCGGCGGCACCGCCGAGGACATCAAGTACCCGGCGTACGCGCTGGAGCACCCGACCGGCACCGGCCCGTTCAAGTTCAAGGCCTGGGACGTCGCGAACAAGACGCTCACCATCGAGCGCAACGACGACTACTACGGCGACAAGGCCAAGCTGAAGACCATCATCTTCAAGACGATCTCGGACGAGAACGCCCGCAAGCAGGCGCTCCGCTCGGGTGACATCCAGGGCTACGACCTGGTCGGCCCGGCCGACGTCGAGCCGCTGAAGAACGAGGGCTTCAACGTCCTCACCCGGCCCGCGTTCAACATCCTCTACCTGGCGATCAACCAGAAGGGGAACCCGAAGCTCGCCGACGTCAAGGTCCGGCAGGCCATCGCGTACGCGCTGAACCGTCAGGCGCTGGTCGACTCGAAGCTGCCCCCGGGCGCCAAGGTCGCGGTGAACTTCATGCCGGACACCGTCGAGGGCTGGAACGGCGACGTCACCAAGTACGACTACAACCCGGAGAAGGCCAAGCAGCTGCTGGCCGAGGCCGGCGCGTCGAACCTGACCCTGCGGTTCCACTACCCGACCGAGGTCACCCGGCCGTACATGCCGAACCCGAAGGACATCTTCGAGCTGCTCTCGGCGGACCTGCAGGCGGTCGGCATCAAGGTCCAGGCCATCCCGCTGAAGTGGAGCCCGGACTACCTCAACGCCACCACCTCCGGGTCGGCGCACGACGTGCACTTCCTGGGCTGGACCGGTGACTACGGCGACGGCTACAACTTCATCGGCACCTTCTTCGACCGGGTGAAGCCGGAGTGGGGTTTCAACAACCCGGAGCTCTTCGCCCAGTTCAAGGACGCCGACACCACCGCCGACGCGGCGGCTCGGACGGAGAAGTACAAGGCCCTCAACAAGGCGATCATGGACTTCATGCCGGGTGTGCCGATCTCGCACTCCCCGCCGGCCATCGTGTTCGGCAAGGACGTGACCGGCATCAAGGCGAGCCCGCTCACCGACGAGCGGTACGCGACCGCAGAGTTCAAGTCCTGAACCTGACCTGAGTGCACCAACGCGGGCGGGCGTCGTCTCCACGGCGCCCGCCCGCACCCCTCCGCACCCCCTCCGAGGCCGCCGTGTTCCGCTTCATCGTCAGGCGCCTGCTACAGCTGATACCGACGCTGTTCGGGCTCTCCGTCCTGCTGTTCATCTGGTTGCACCGCCTACCCGGCGGGCCCGAGACCGCGATCCTGGGTGAGCGCGGCACGCCGGAGATGCGCGCGCAGATCCGGCGCAACCTCGGCCTCGACGAACCGATCCTGGTCCAGTACGCGCGCTTCCTGCGCCGCCTGATCAAGCTCGACCTGGGCACCTCGACCTCCACCAAGCGGGCGGTCACCACCGAGTTCCTGGAGCGCTTTCCCGGCACCGTGGAGCTGACCCTGATGGCGATGATCATCGCCATCGGCATCGGCATCCCGCTGGGCTACCTGGCCGCCCGCCGGCGGGGCCGACTGCTCGACCACGCCTCGGTCGGCGGCTCGCTGATCGGCATCTGCATCCCGGTCTTCTTCCTGGCGTACGTGCTCAAGGCGATCTTCTCGGAGCACTTCCACTGGTTCCCGTCCAGCGGCCGGCAGGACCCGACCCTCGGGGCGACCCGGGTCACCAACTTCTTCCTCCTCGACGGGCTGATGACCCGCGAGTGGGACGCCGCCGCCGACGCCCTCTGGCACCTGGTGCTGCCGGGCATCGCGCTGGCCAGCATCCCGCTGGCGATCATCGTCCGGATCACCCGGGCCAGCGTGCTGGAGGTGCTCGGTGAGGACTTCGTCCGGACCGCCGAGGCCAAGGGACTGACCGAGAACACGGTCCGCCGCCGGCACGTGCTGCGCAACGCGATGCTGCCGGTCGCCACGTCCATCGGCCTGCTCACCGGCGGCCTGCTCTCCGGCGCGGTGCTGACCGAGACCGTCTTCGCCTTCAGCGGCATCGGCGCGTTCGTCGCCGAGGCGATCGGCCAGCGCGACTATCCCGTGCTGATGGGCTTCATCATGATCATTGCGGTGGTGTACGTGCTGGTGAACCTGATCGTCGACCTCTCCTACAGCGTGATCGACCCGAGGGTGAGGGTGCGATGACCATCACCGCAGGCAAGAAGCGCGAGAAGCTGGACCGCCTCTCCGAACTCGCCGCCCGGCAGGACGAGCAGGGTGTCAGCCTCTGGCAGGAGGCGCTCCGCCGGCTGCGGCGCAACCCGGCCGCCATCGTCGGCGCGGTCATCTTCGCCCTGTTCGTCGTGGTGGCGCTGGTCGGGCCCTTCCTGGTGCCCTACTCGCCGACCGACTCGATGGGCATCCGGGACGGCCTGATCAAGCCCGGGGTCATCCCGGGCATCGACAGCGCCCACTGGCTCGGTTACGACCACCAGGGCCGGGACGAGTTCAGCCGGCTGATCGTCGGCGCCCGGCAGACCCTGCTGGTCGGTGTGGTCGCCACCCTGATCGGTCTGGCGATCGGCGCGCTGATCGGCGGGGTCGCCGGCACCGCGGCCGGGCTCGGCGGACGCTGGGGCCGGTGGCTCGACTCCACCCTGATGCGCTTCATCGACATGCTGCTGGCCATGCCGAGCCTGCTGCTCGCGGTGAGCATCGCCGCGTTGCTCGGGCCCAGCCTGATCACCGTCATGATCGCGGTCGGCGTGGTGTCGGTGCCGGTCTTCGCCCGGCTGCTGCGCGGCTCGATGATCTCCCAGTCCAACAGCGACTACGTGCTGGCGGCCACCGCGCTCGGGGTGAAGAAGTCGAAGATCGCGCTGACCCACGTGGTGCCGAACTCGCTCGCCCCGGTGATCGTCCAGGCCACGCTGACTCTGGCCACCGCGATCATCGAGGCCGCGGCGCTGTCCTTCCTCGGCCTGGGCAACCAGAACTCGGCCATCCCCGAGTGGGGCGTGATGCTCGCCGAAGCGCAGCCGTACCTCGGCGTGCGGCCCGGCCTGGCGATCTACCCGGCGGTGGCGATCATCATCACCGCGCTCGGCTTCACCCTCCTCGGCGAGGCGATGCGCGAGGCCCTCGACCCGAAGCTGCGGAAGTAGGTCCGGCATGTGTGAAGCGCGAGGAGTGAGCTTGCGAGCCCCGCAGTCGCGGACGAAGAGCCGGGACTGTGAAGCGCGAGGAGTGAGCTTGCGAGCCCCGCAGTCGCGGACGAAGAGCCGGAACTGTGAAGCGCGCGGAGTGAACCTGCAGTCGCGAACGGAGGACCGGTAATGGCACTGCTCGAAGTGGACGACCTCTCCGTCACGTTCGCCCGGCGCGGGCAGCGCACGGTGCACGCCGTGGACGGGGTTTCCTTCTCGGTCGACGCCGGCGAGGTGGTCGGCCTGGTCGGCGAGTCCGGCTGCGGCAAGAGCGTCACCTCGCTGGCCATCATGGGCCTGCTGCCCAAGCAGCCCGGCCTGCGGGTCGGCGGCAAGGCGGTCTTCGACGGCACCGACCTGCTCCAGCTCGACGACCGGTCCCGGCGGGACATCCGGGGCCGGGACATCGCGATGATCTTCCAGGACCCGCTCTCCTCGCTGAACCCGGTGGTCCCGATCGGCGTCCAGGTGACCGAGGTGCTCACCCGGCACCGCGGCATGAAGGGCGAGGCCGCCACCAAGGAGGCGGCGCAGCTGCTGGACCGGGTCGGCATCCCCGACCCGCGCCGCCGGCTCAAGGAGTACCCGCACCAGCTCTCCGGCGGGATGCGGCAGCGCGCCCTGATCGCCATGGCGGTGGCCTGCCAGCCCCGGCTGCTGATCGCCGACGAGCCGACCACCGCGCTGGACGTCACCATCCAGGCGCAGATCCTGGAGCTGCTCAAGGAACTGGTCCGCGACTCCGGCACCGCACTGGTGATGATCACGCACGACCTCGGCGTGGTGGCCGGATTGTGCGACACCGTCAACGTGCTCTACGCCGGCCGGGTGGTGGAGACCGCCCGCCGGCGTCCGCTGTTCCGCGAGCCTCGCCACCCGTACACCGTGGGTCTGCTCGGTTCGGTGCCGCGGCTGGACGGCGGGCGCGGCGAGCGGCTCAACCCCATCCCCGGCTCGGTGCGCGACGTGCTGCCCTGGCCGGAGGGGTGCGCCTTCGCGCCCCGCTGCACCCGCCGGGTCGACGAGTGCGTGGGCGAACCGCCGCAGCTGGTGCTCGCCCACGACGGCCGCAGCTACCGGTGCGTCAACCCGGCCCCGGTGCCCGGTGCGACGCCGGCCGAGGCCGAGAACCTCTACCGGGCGACGCCGTCCGGCGACGAGGCCGTCGCCGCCGTGCCGACGGCGGCCGAACCGGGTGCGGTGCCGGCGCAGGCCGTCCCGACCGACCCGCCGGCCCCGCCGGGCCTGGGCCCCGCCCCGCGCGAAGAGGGATCCCAATGAGCGCGAGGAGCGAGCCGGGTTTGCGAGCCCCGCAGGCGCGAACGAAGGGGGAACCGATGAGTGAGCAGGACATCCTCGTCGAGGTGCGCGACCTGAAGGTGCACTTCCCGATCAAGCGGGGTGTGCTCTTCGACCGGACGGTCGGGCACGTCAAGGCGGTGGACGGCGTCGACCTGAGCATCGCGCGTGGCAAGACGTACGGGCTGGTCGGCGAGTCCGGCTGCGGCAAGTCGACGCTCGGACGGGCGCTGCTCCAGCTCACCCCGCCCACCGCCGGCGAGGTCGTCTTCGACGGCGTGGAACTGGGCAAGCTGCCGGCCGGCAAGCTGCGCACGCTGCGGCGCCGGATGCAGATGATCTTCCAGGACCCGATGTCCAGCCTGGACCCCCGGCAGAACGTCGAGTCGATCCTCACCGAGGGTCTGCAGGCGCACGGGATCGGTGGCGGCCGGGACGAGCGCAGGAAGATCATCGGCGAGACGCTCGACAAGGTCGGGCTGCCCCGGTGGGCGCTCTCCCGCTACCCGCACGAGTTCTCCGGCGGCCAGCGGCAGCGCATCGGCATCGCCCGGGCGCTGGTGCTGGGCCCGGAGCTGATCGTCGCCGACGAGCCGGTCTCCGCGCTCGACGTGTCGATCCAGGCCCAGGTGGTCAACCTGCTCGACGAGCTCCAGGACAGCCTCGGCCTCACCTACCTGGTGATCGCGCACGACCTGGCCGTGGTCCGGCACATCTCCGACACCGTCGGCGTGATGTACCTGGGCGCGCTGGTCGAGGAGGCGCCGAGCGACCGGCTCTACACCGAGCCGCTGCACCCGTACACCCGGGCGCTGATGTCTGCGGTGCCGGTGCCGGACCCGGACCTGGAGGACCGCCGCGAGCGGATCCTGCTCGCCGGCGACCTGCCCTCGCCGGCCAACCCGCCGTCCGGCTGCCGGTTCCACACCCGCTGCCCGTGGGCGCAGCCGACCCGCTGCTCCGACGAGCGGCCCGTGCTGCGCGACATCGGCGGCAGCCGGGTGGCCTGCCACTGGGCCGAGCAGATCGCCAGCGGTGAGCTGCGCCCGCACGAGGTGACCGCGCAGATCACCCGACCCGCCGACGAGGGCGAGGACCCGAGCGTGGTCTCCGCACCCAGCGAGCCCGGCTCGTACGTCTGACCCGGCACGCCTCGCGTGGTCGTCGTACGACCGGAGAACCCGCACCAGGCGCGTCTGCTGCGCCTGCTGCG
>NZ_JBFAID010000076.1:0-24544 GCF_040654475.1 Micromonospora sp. NPDC050686 | reverse complement strand
AAGTTATGTCCACAACGTACAGACGATCATGCGGTGGCCGCCTCGCGTCTACCCCGCTCCACCAGCGGCATCTCAAACGGCGGCTGCCGTACTAGGGGTTCAACACGTCGACAGCAAGTTCCCGGACAACCGCCTCGTCGACGTCCACGCCTAGGCCGGGGCCGGTCGGCACCTGGGCGATCCCGTCGATGATGTCGACGGTGGCTCCGGTGGCGTACGACGACTTCAGGAACTGGCGCCCGTTGAGATCCACCGGGGTGTCGATGCCGAACGCGGCGAACAGATGCAGCGAGGCGGCGAGGCCGAGGTCGGAGTCGGTGAGCCCCGAGCCCATCAGGCGTACCCCGCTATCCTCGGCCAGCTGGCACAGCCGGCGCGACAGGGTCAGCCCGCCGCTGCGTTGCACCTTGGCGATCGCCACGTCCACGGCCTCCAGCTTGACGAAGGTGGCCAGGTCGCTCGGGTGGCGCAGGCTCTCGTCGAGCGCGACGGGCACGGGCGAGGCCTCCCGCAGCCGGCGGAGCCCGGCGACGTCGTTGGCCGGCAGCGGCTGTTCGAACGCGGTCACGCCCAACTCGGCCATGTTCCGCGCCATCCGCAGCGCGGCGTCCACCGTGTACCCCTGGTTCGCGTCGACCCACAGGGGTGCGCCCGGGGCAGCCTCACGGACCGCACGGACCACGGCGGTGTCCTCCGCTTCGGTGTGCAGGCCGACCTTGACCTTGAACGCGCGGTACCCGAGGGCCAAGCCCTCGGACACGCAGTCGGCGACCTCGTCCGCCGTCTGTCCGGAGACGATCCAGCCCAGCGCGACCGTGTCCTGCCGGCGCTGCCCCCAGAGCATTCCGACCGGTACGCCAAGTGCCCGGCCGAGCAGGTCGTGCAGCGCCATGTCGACCGCGCACTTGGCCAGCGGGGCCCCGATCGTGAACCCGCGGTTGATGGCCCGGTCGAACGCCGTGGTCACGCCGTCGAGATCCCAGCACGGACTGCCGAGGATCGCCGGCGCCAGGTAACGGTCGATGGTGCTGACGATGGACTCCGCCGTCTCGTACGTCCAGGCCGGGATCGGTGTTGCTTCGCCCCAGCCGACGGCGCCGTCCGCGCTGACCTTCACGAGGATCCGGATGCTGGGCTTGCCGGCGACGGCGACGGACCCGCCGGACACGCCGAAGGAGCGCAGCGTGGGCAGCGCGACGGCGAACGTCTCGACGCGATCGATCGTGAGGCCGGTCAGGCCCGGGGTGGGACGGTTCACTAGGTGCCTCTCTCTACAGGACTTTCGCGGTGCTCGCGCGGAGGACGACCTCACCGGCCATCCGGTGGATCCGGCGGCGTCGCCCGGGGTTGTCGGTGAGGGCGAGCTCGATGGCTCGCTCTCCCAGCTGCGGCAGTGGCAGAGCGACGGTGGTGAGGGGCGGCGCGAGGTCGCGGACGATCGGAATGTCGTCGAAGCCGGCGACGGACACGTCCTCCGGTACCGACAACCCGTGGTCGCGCAGCGCGGCGAGCGCGCCGATGGCCATCACGTCGGTCACGGCGAAGACACATGTGGCGCCAAGCCCGCGCGACAATACTTCCGTCATAGCCGCGTAACCCCCGTCACGGGTGAACGTGTTCTCGACGATGTCGGCGGTGCGCAGCGGCACGCCCGCCTTCCTCAGTTCGTCGCGGAAGCCGGCGATCCGGTCGGCGACCGTGGTCAGCGTCCGTGGCCCGGCGAGCACGGCGAAGCGCCGGTGCCCCAGATCCAGCAGGGCCCGGGCCATGGCGGCGGCGCCGGCGCGATTCTCCGGCAGCACCGTGTCGACCCGCAGGCTGCGGTGCCGGCTCACCACCGCGACGCGGCCGCCACCTTGCAGGTACGGCTCCAGTTCGGCGCTCAATGCGCGCTCCCAGTCCGGGTTCTCGAACCCGGAGCCGATGAGCAGGATGGCGGCGGCGCGCTCGGCGCGCAGCATCGACACGTACGCGACCTCGCGTTCCGGGTCACGGAACGTGCTGGCGAGCGTCACCAGCAGGTCGTGGTCGCTGGCGACCCGCATGATCCCGCCGGCCACGGCCGCGAAGTAGGGGTCGCTGACGTCGTGGCAGATGACCCCGACAGTGCGGTGGGCTGCGCCCGCGAGGGCCCGGGCGTGTGCGTTCGGGGTGTACGCAAGTTCCCCGGCAGCCTGGAGCACCCGGTCGCGTAAGTGGGGCCGTACCTGCGTAGTCCCGTTGAGCGCCCGCGACGCCGTCGCGGCCGAGACGCCGGCGGCCTTGGCCACGTCTTCGAGTGTCGAGTGAGGCCGTGGCTGCATTGAGTCACCCCGAGGAAGTTCTTGACCGGCTGATTTCGGCGTGGTTACGTTAGCACCCGGAAAGCGCTTACAGAAAGCGCATTCAGACGTCGGGCCTGTTACGGCGAGGTGAGGAACACCCCTCCGCCCACGCGATGGCCCGTTCCTGTACAGGGGCTGCGCACCCGGACAGCCCAAGGAGAACGGAGGGTCATGGCCGCGCAGAGCTCAACCGACCTGCTGGAGCGGACGAAGTCCGCCCAAGGCGCCGCGGTGGCCGCCCGCCGCCCGGCGAGCGTGGGAGCGAGCGTTGCCCGCTTCGTGCAGGGAATGTGGCGCCCGTTCGCCGTGCTCGTGGGGATCTTCGTCGCGTGGTGGGTGGTGACCGCCGCGAACCTCATCGAGCCGTACCTTGTTCCGTCGCCGAGCAGGACGCTCGACGTCATCCTGAACCAGTCCGGGTACTTCGCCCACAACACCTGGATCACGGCGTACGAGACGATCCTCGGCTTCGCCATCGCGATCGTCGTCGGCGTGGTCTCCGCCGTGCTGATGGTCTACTCGCCGACGGTCGAGAAGAGCCTGTACCCACTACTGCTGTTCGCGCAGGTCATCCCGAAGATCGCGATCGCCCCGCTGTTCGTGGTGTGGCTCGGCTTCGGCCTGACGCCGAAGATCGTGGTCGCGGTCCTGATGGCCTTCTTTCCCATCGTCATCTCCACGGTCACCGGCCTGAAGTCGATCGACCCCGAGATGCTGCAACTGTCGGCGACGATGGGGGCCGGTCCGGGACAGACGTTCTGGAAGATCCGGTTCCCCGCCTCGCTGCCACACCTGTTCGCGGGCCTCAAGGTCGCCGCGACGATGGCCGTGACCGGTGCGGTGGTCGGCGAGTTCGTCGGCGCCAACGAGGGTCTCGGCTACGTGATCCTCCAGGCCAACGGCAACCTCGACACCCCGATGCTCTTCGCCGGGCTGCTGATCATGTCTCTGCTCGGCGTGGTCCTGTTCGTTTTCGTCGAACTGATCGAGTACTTCGTCCTTCCCTGGCACGCCAGCCGCCGTACCGACGCCGCTACGACGTCGCTGTAAAGGAGAAATCCATGAAGTTGCGTACCTTCACCGCCGTGCTTGTGCCGACGTTACTGTTGGCCGCCGCCACCGGCTGTGGCTCGTCCTCCGGCGAGCAGAGCAAGAACGCCCAGGGCCTCGACAAGGTCACGCTCACCCTCAACTGGTACCCCTACGGCGAGCACGCGCCGTTCTACTTCGGCAAGAAGCAGGCCATCTTCGAGAAGCACGGCATCGACCTGACCATCCAGGCCGGCCAGGGATCGCAGAAGACGATCCAGGCGACCGCCGCCGGACAGACCGACTTCGGCTGGGCGGACACTCCCGCCCTGCTCGGCGGGGTGGGCCAGGGCATGAAGGTCAAGAGCCTCGGTGTGTTCCTGCAGACGACCCCCTCGTCGGTGCAGTTCTTCACCGAGGAGAACATCAAGTCGCCGGCCGACCTCAAGGGCAAGACGATCGCCACCACCGCGGGCGACGCGCTCAGCAAGACCTTCCCGGCCTTCCTCAAGGCCAACGGCCTGAGCGAGAGCGACCTCACCCTCCAGAACATCGATGCTGCGGGCAAGATGGCGGCTGTCATCTCCGGCCAGACCGACGCGCTGCTCGGCTTCGCCACCGACCAGGGCCCGACGATGCAGGAGAAGGCCGGCAAGCCGGTCTCGTACCTCAAGTTCGCCGACCACGGCCTGAGCTTCTACAGCAACGGCCTGCTCGCCAACGAGGACACCATCAAGGACAAGAAGGACCTCGTCACGCGGATGGTCGCGGCCACCAGTGAGGCGTGGACCGCGGCCGCGGGCAACCCGTCCGGCGCGGTGGACGCGATGGAGGGCGCCTCCCAGCAGCTGCCCTCCAAGGCGGTTCTCACCGAGCAATTCACCGCCACGCTGAAGCTGCTGCACACCGACGCCACCCAGGGCCAGGCGCCGGGCGTGAACACCGAGGACGACTGGAACAAGACCATCGCGATCTTCGCCGAGGCGGGCATGATCACGAAGGCCGAGCCGCCGGCGACGTACTGGGACGCGAGCTTCGCGCCGAAGGGATGACCTCGATGATGGCCGGTAACACCACCACGCAGCGGCCCTCCGACGCCACGACGACCGGCGCCGCGGTCGAGATCGACGATGTCGCGGTCCGGTTCCGTACCAAGAAGAAGGACGTCACCGCGCTCACCGACGTCTCGCTACGGATTGAGCCGGGCGAGTTCGTGTCGATCGTCGGCGCCTCCGGCTGCGGCAAGTCGACGCTGCTCAAGCTGGTGTCCGGCCTGCTGCGACCGTCGTCGGGCCAGGTCCGGCTGCACGGCGAGGACGTCCGGGGGCCACGGCGCGACATCGGGTACGTCTTCCAGCGTGCCGCGCTCCTCGACTGGCGCACGGCCCGGCGCAACATCCTGCTCCAAGCCGAGATCCGGCGGATACCGAAGGCGCAGGCGCGCGAGCGCGCCGACGAGCTGATCGCGATGACCGGCCTGACCGGCTTCGAGGATGCCTACCCGAACGAGCTGTCCGGTGGCATGCAGCAGCGCGTGGCCCTGTGCCGCGCGCTGCTGCACCGCCCGCCGGTCCTGCTGATGGACGAACCGTTCGGCGCACTCGACGCGCTCACCCGCGAGCAGATGAACATCGAGCTACGCCGGATCTGGCGGGAGACCGGCACCACGGTCCTGCTCGTAACGCACTCCATCGCGGAAGCCGTCTACCTCGCCAACCGGGTGGTCGTGATGACCCCGCGCCCCGGCACCGTCGCCGAACTCATCGATGTGGATCTTCCCGCCGAGCGTGACTACGGCCAGACGATGTCGGAGCCCGCATTCGCCCGAGCCACCGGACGGATCCGCGACCTGCTCGGCGCGACGACGACCGCTGAATAGCCACAGAAACAACTGGAAGGACACAGAGTGGAGCGCACGTCAATCGGTATCGTCCTCAACGGCGTCACCGGTCGGATGGGGTACCGACAGCACCTCGTCCGCTCCTTGCTCGCCATCCGGGAGCAGGGCGGCCTGCCCGCCCGCGACGGCAGCCGGATCTGGCCGGAGCTGACGCTCGTCGGCCGCAACGAGGGCAAGCTCGCCGACATCGCCGACCGGCACGGGCTCACGTCGTACACGACGGACCTGGGCGCCGCCCTCGCCGATCCGTCCCACCAGATCTACTTCGACGCCCAGGTCACCGCCCAGCGCGAGAAGGCGATCCGAGCGGCGATCGACGCCGGAAAGCACATCTACACCGAGAAGCCGCTGGCGGAGGACGTCGCCGGGTCGCTGGATCTGGCCCGGGTCGCCGCCGCCAAGGGCGTCAAGAACGGCGTCGTCCAGGACAAGCTGTTCCTGCCCGGCCTGCGTAAGCTCAAGCGCCTCGTCGACAGCGGGTTTTTCGGCCGAATCCTGTCGGTGCGCGGCGAGTTCGGCTACTGGGTGTTCGAGGGCGACTGGCAGGAGGCGCAGCGCCCGAGCTGGAACTACCGCGCCGAGGACGGCGGCGGCATCGTCGTCGACATGTTCCCGCACTGGCACTACGTGCTGGAACAGATCTTCGCGCCGGTGCAGTCCGTGACCGCCCACATCGCCACGCACATTCCCGAGCGCATCGACGAGCGCGGCCAGGCCTACCGGGCCACGGCCGACGACGCCGCATACGGCATCTTCGAGCTGGCCGGTGGCATCGTCGCCCAGATCAACTCCTCCTGGGCGGTGCGGGTCAACCGCGACGAACTGGTGGAGTTCCAGGTCGACGGTACCCACGGCAGCGCCGTCGCCGGGCTGCGTGACTGCCGCATCCAGCACCGTGGCGCCACGCCGATGCCGGTGTGGAACCCGGACCTGCCGGTTACCGAGGACTTCCGGTCGCAGTGGCAGAACGTTCCCGACAACGAGCACTTCGACAACGGCTTCAAGGTCCAGTGGGAGGCGTTCCTGCGGCACGTCGTCGACAACGAACCCTTCCCGTGGGACTTCATGGCCGGCGTACGTGGCGTCCAGCTCGCCGAACTGGGCCTGCAGTCGGCGCGTGACGGACGACGTATCGAGGTCGAGGAGCTGAGCCTGTGAGCGCGACGGTCTCACTGCCGCTCGACGGCGGCACGACCGAGCGGGTCATCCTGCGGGAACCAGGCGGCTGGCAGCGTCCGACCGCCCCGGCGACCAGCCGGATCGCATACGCCGCCGCCCACGTCGTCGCCGACCCCTACGCCGACAACGCACCCGGGCAGCCGGCCCGGCTCGACTGGGAGGCCACCCTTTCCGTGCGGCGCAACCTCTGGTCGTGGGGGTTGGGTGTCGCCGAGGCCATGGACACCGCGCAGCGCGGCATGGGGCTGGACTGGCCGGCCACCCAGAAGCTGATCCGGCGCAGCGCCGCCGAGGCCGCCGCGTGCGGCGGACGCATCGTGGCCGGCGCTGCCACCGACCAGCTGCCGGCTGCGGCGGACAGCCTCGACCAGGTCGTGGCCGCGTACGCCGAGCAGGTCGCCTTCGTCCACGACACCGGGGCGACCCCCGTCATGATGGCCAGCCGCCAGCTGGCGGCACTCGCCGCCGGCCCCGACGACTACCTGCGCGTGTACGACCAGGTCCTGTCCGAGGTCACCACGCCGGTGGTGCTGCACTGGCTCGGCGACATGTTCGACCCGGCACTCGCCGGCTACTGGGGCTCCCGCGACCTCGACGAGGCCACCAAGACGTTCGTGTCGCTGGTCAACGCCCACGCCGGCCTCATCGACGGGGTCAAGGTGTCCCTGCTGGCCGCTGAGCGGGAAGTCCAACTGCGCGAACTTCTGCCGCCTACGGTACGGCTCTACACCGGCGACGACTTCAACTACCCCGAGCTGATCCGGGGCGACGGCCAGCGGTTCAGCCACGCGCTGCTCGGCGCGTTCGCGGCCGTCGCTCCGGCGGCGTCCGCCGCGCTGCAGCGACTCGACGCCGGCGACGAGGCGGGCTTCCTGTCGATCCTGGAGCCCACCGTGCCGCTGTCGCGGCACGTCTTCTCCGCGCCGACGCAGTACTACAAGACCGGCATCGCGTTCCTGGCCTGGCTCAACGGCTTCCAGCCCGGATTCACGATGGTCGGTGGCCTGCACAGCGGCCGTAGCGTCCCGCACCTGGTCCAGACGTTCCGCCTGGCCGACGAGGCCGGCCTGCTGCTCGACCCGGAGCTGGCCGCCGAGCGGATGCGCCGGTACCTGTCGGTGGCCGGGGTGGTCGCATGACCACTCCCGATCCCCGCCTGGCGAAGCTGTCCCTCAACCAGATGACGACCAGGTCGTGGTCGGTGCGGGAGGCCGTGGACGGATGCGTGAGAGCCGGCATCCCAGCCATCGGCCTGTGGCGCGAACCGGTCGCCGAGATCGGCGTCGCAGCAGCGGCGAAAGCCGTCGCCGACGCCGGACTGCGCGTGTCGTCGCTGTGCCGCGGCGGGTTCCTCACCGCGTCCGGTGATGCCGGCCGGGCGGCGCTCGACGACAACCGGCGGGCCATCGACGAAGCGGCGGGCCTCGGTACCGACTGCCTCGTGCTGGTCGTCGGCGGACTGCCCGACGCGTCCCGGGACCTGCGCGGCGCGCGGCAGCGGATGGCGGACGCCGTGGCTGAACTCGCCCCGTACGCGGGCGAGCGCGGAGTCCGGTTGGCCCTCGAACCACTGCACCCGATGTACTGTGCCGACCGTGCCGTCCTGTCCACCCTCGGGCAGGCGCTCGACCTCGCCGAACAGTTCCCGGTCGACCAGATCGGCATCGTCGTCGACACGTTCCACATCTGGTGGGACCCCGACGTGTGGGCTCAGATCGCCCGGGCCGGCGCCCGGATCGCGAGCTTCCAGGTGTGCGACTTCCTGACCCCACTGCCGGCCGACGTACTGCTCGGGCGCGGCATGATGGGCGACGGCCACATCGAGTTCGCACCGTACCAGCAGGCGGTAGCCGCGGCAGGGTACACCGGTGACACCGAGGTCGAGATCTTCAACGCCGACGTGTGGGCGACCGACCCTGACCAGGTCCTGGCCACCATGAAGCAGCGGTACGTCGATCTGGTGCTCGAAGGCTGACATGCGGGTCGTCATCGCGCCCGACTCGTTCAAGGGAAGCCTGGCCGCCGGTGATGCCGCCCGTGCGCTCGCCCGGGGCTGGCTGGCCCGGCGGCCGGCCGACGAGGTACGCCTGCTGCCTCTCGCGGACGGAGGCGAGGGAACCATCGACGCCTTCGCCGCCGCGCTGCCGCAAGCCAAGCGGGTGACCGAGACGGTGCGCGGCCCCAACGGGCGCACCGTGGCCGCCGACTGGCTGCAGCTGCCGGACGGGTCAGCCGTCATCGAACTCGCGCAGTCCAGCGGCCTGCCCCTGATGCGCATCCCGGATCCGCTCGGTGCCCACACCTGCGGACTCGGCGCGGTCATGCGTGCCGCGATGGACGCTGGTGCCACTCGGCTGGTCGTGGGACTCGGCGGGTCCGCGTCGACCGACGGCGGCACCGGCGCGCTGCGCGCACTGGGCCTGCGGCTGTTGGATTCCGCCGGACGTGACCTCCCGCCCGGCGGCGCGGCCCTGGTCGACCTCACCCGGATCGACGTCGGCGGACTGCTCCCCCCGCCGTCCGGTGGCATCGACGTACTGGCCGACGTGACCGCGCCACTGGCGGGGCCGACCGGGGCCGCTGCCACCTTCGGCCCACAGAAGGGCGCGCAACCCGACGAGGTCGAATTGCTGGACCGGGCGTTACGCCGGTTGGCCGAGGTAGCCGGTGGCCGGCCGGACGAGCCGGGCTGCGGCGCGGCCGGCGGTACCGCGTACGGCCTGGCCACGTTCTGGGGCGCGCACATCATGCCCGGTGCCCGGACGATCTCCGACCTCGTCGGGATGCCCGCCGCGCTCGCAGCCGCGGACATCGTCGTCACAGGGGAGGGACGCTTCGACCAGACATCCCTGACCGGCAAGGTCGTCGGGTCGCTGCTCGACCAGGCCGGAAAAGCCGGAGTGCCGATCGGCGTTGTCGCCGGGCAACTGGCCGGCCCGGTGCCCGGATCGGTGTCGGAGGCGATCTCACTCGTGGATCTGGCCGGGTCGGTCGCGGCCGCACTCGACGACCCGGCGATGTGGCTGGTCGAGGCCGGCACCCTGATTGCTCAGCGACTGGCCGGAAACTGACCCGCCGATCAAACACCCTGATCAGTGCGGCCTGCTCGGGTACTCGGTTCCGCCGATAGCGGATGCCTTCGTCCATCTATCTGACTTCTTCAGGGGGCTGACGATCTTCACCGTCGGCGACGTCCGACGCCTGCTTGAGAGATGGAAGAAGACCGTTGAACCCGCGAACGGACGACTCATCGGGATGCGCCAGCCCGGCACCGGAGTCACCTGGCTCGTCAACGGCCACCAAGGCACCCAGCAAGGCGCCATCGCCTCCGGCAACCAGGCAATCACCCAACGCCGACCCGACGGCCGGCACCACTGGCTATCGGCGCCGAGTGCCCGAAGCCGGCAGCGGCGACGGGATGGCGGCAGAAGCGGGGCGGCGTGCGGTCTGCGTGCGATAAGTGGCGGTGATCACAAGCCAAGAGCGGTCAACCAAGGGCAACGGCGATCGATGCAGCCGGGATACCAACAGCAAGATTCCACCGGCGCATGACGGGGCGATTTTCTCTGGGTCAGCCAGGCCCTCGCGCGATCACCGCAGGTCGCCGAAGGAGTTCTCCTCCTCGCCGAGCAGCAGCGGCACGTCGTAGACGGACAGGTCCGGCCGGGCCCGGGCGTACCGCACCCGATGGCGCCACCGTCCATGTTCGAACGCCACGTCGGCGTCGATCTCCGCCACGACGGCCGGTTCCACCGGCACGTACGGCAGCGGCTGCGGCCGGTCCCACTGACCCGACCACGACGCGGGCAGCGGGTTCGGCCACGGATGCGCAGCCACGCCGCGGCGTGGCATGCGCGGCGGCGACAGCAGCTCGGCCAGCGCGACGCGCTGGTCGGGGCGCAGCGGGTGGGAGCGGCCGGTGTACCGCAGCCGCCCCCGCCGATCGAACCGGCCCAGCAGCACACTGTCCGGGCGGCTGATGCCGTCGGTTACGCCACCGATGATCGCCTCGGTGACGACACGGCTGCGGAACTTCGACCAACCGCGCCGGCCCGGCTCGTACCGGCCGCTCAGCCGCTTGCTCACCACACCCTCGATCCCCACCGCGGCGGTCCACTGCACCAGCCAGTCCGACACCTCCCTCATATCCGCCGTCTGCGGCGTCATCGTCAGCTGTGCCGGCGCGTCGACCAGCAGCCGCTCCAGCCGGCTCCTGCGCTGCTCCAGTGGTAGGTCCACGATCACGTCGCGGTCGCTGTCGGCGAGCAGGTCGAACAGCACGTAGTGGGCCGGGCGATCCCGTGCCAGCCGAAGAAGATCACGGCCCGCGGTGACACGGCGTTGCAGGTGCGCGAAGTTGGTCCGGCCGCTTTCCCAGACGATCAACTCACCGTCGAGTACCACGCCAGGCGAGACGGCAGCCCGGATCGCCCGGGTGATGTCCGGGAAGTAGGTGGTCAGGTTCCGCCCCGCCCGCGACTGCAGGTACACCCCGCCGCCCTCTCGGAAGGCGATGCACCGCCACCCGTCCCACTTCGGCTCGTGCACCAGGTCCGGGCCCTCGGGCACCACGTCGACCGGCGCCGCGAGCATCGGCGCGACCGGCCGACGCAACGCTCGGTCCACCCCGCCGCTCGCCCGCGCGCGAGCGGGAGTCACCTCCGGTCACCGTCACGTCGGCCGTGAGCACAGCTCATCTTCCGCCCTCCCGCCTCATCGTCGGAGAGACGCGGGTCGCGTCGGGCGGAAATCCCGGACGACGAATGCGCCAGCCAGTGGTGGCTCGCACCGAAGGCAGGCTGGGAGGGCCCAGTTCCCGCTGGTCGAAGAGGGCTTTCTGGCCGCTTCGGCCCTCTGCGGTCAGCCGTCCGCCATCACAACTGATCGACGAGTGGATGCACTGCCGAGATCGCTGCCTGCTCGTGGAACTTCCCGCAAGCAGGACAACACCACCGACGACCGGTCCCCGCAACTGGCCTCAGCTGCGGGGGCCGGTCTGCACCGGCGACGCCGATCGCTCGAACGACAGAGCCTCGGACACCGCGTGCCCCGCGTACGGTCAAACGATGGACGTGCTGCTGCGCGGCGGGCCGGGTGACGGCCAGGTGGTGCCGGGCGGTGGGGAGACCGTGGTGTGGCTGGCCTGCCTGTACGAGATCACGCCCGAGCGCGGTCACCGGCACGGCCGCGAGCTGCGGGTGTACCGGCACCGCTCCGACTGCTGTGAACCCTACGGACGGGGCGCCGAGGACCGCTGCGAGTGATTCCAGGCGCCGCCGGGCTGCGGTGTCCCTACCCTCGCCACCAGTCTCTTCGAACATGCGTACGATCATCGCGTGGAGGAGGTGATCCGGCGGTGGTGGAACGGCGTCTGGGGGCGCCTGACCCGCCGCGACGTGTGGCTCGTCCGCCAGACCCGCTGGAGGGTGATCGCCCGGGCCGGCGACAGCGAACCGGCACGGTGCTGCGGTGGGAGTTCGACACGCAGGAGGGCGCCAAGCTCATGGTTGACCGGCTTCTGCGGGCCGACACCGCCGGGCAGTGGCGGGAGCAGGAGCCTACGGCGCCGCCAGAGGGCGGCGAGCGAACGCCGCCGCGGGCGCCGGCGTGCCCGGAATGACGATTATGGCTACTTCGCACTGGTTTCAACTGCGGCGGACAACGCGCGCAGGCTCGCGCTGGAGCCGCCGCCCGTGGCACCGACATATGTCCAGGTTCGACAGGACCGATGACTTCGCGCCGCGGAGCACGGCAGAAGACCCTCTCAGTTGGGCTGACCAGGGTCGTGCCGAGGTTCGGTTGTGCCGTGAAGGCCCTACGGTCAAGCCCCCGGAAGTGGTGTAACGGCTGATCTTTCGAGTTGTGCTGGTTAGAAGGGTTGCGTTCCGGGCTGGTCAGTGGCGGGTTCGCTGGTTTCGGGTTGCCAGCGGTCGATGTCGTCGGGCCAGGCTGCGGGACGGCCGTGGCGGTCCCAGAAGCCGGTCTCGGTGCCGGTGGCGGCCAGGGCGGCGTTGAGCTTCTCGCGTTCTGCAGGGGTGGGGATGGTGTGGTCGCCTGTCACGTCGGTCATGCTGCGGTCTCCAGTTGGGGCAGGTCCGCGCTCGTCGTGGTGGTTCTGGTGGTCTCGCGGGCCTTGGCGAGGATGTCGAGGGCGAAGTAGCGGCGGCCTTCGGTCCATTCGTCGTGTTGTTCGGCGAGGACGGCACCGACGAGGCGGATGACGGCGTCGCGGTCGGGGAAGATCCCGACGACGTCGGTGCGGCGGCGGATCTCTTTGTTGAGTCGTTCGTTGGGGTTGTTCGACCAGATCTGGCGCCAGATCTGTTGCGGGAAGCCGGTGAAGGCGAGCAGGTCGGCGCGGGCGTCGTCGAGGTGGGCGGCCACCGCCGGCAGCGACCTGCTGACCGAGTCGAGGAGTTTGTCGAACTGGGCGTGGACCGCAGCGGCGTCGACCTGGTCGTAGACCGAGTGCAGCACGGTCTTGACCGCCGGCCACGCGGACTTCGGACACACCGCCATCAGGTTCGCGGCGTAGTGCGTGCGGCACCTCTGCCAGGACGCGCCGGACAGGTTCGCGGCGATCGCGTCGATCAGGCCGGCGTGGGCGTCGCTGGTGACCAGCAGGGTGCCGGTCAGGCCGCGGGCGACCATGTCGGCGAAGAACGCGTTCCATGCCTGCTTGGTCTCGCTGGTGGCGACCTTGACGCCGAGGACCTCGCGGTGGCCGTCGGCGTTGACGCCGGTCGCGACCAGCACGACCGCGTTGACGACTCGTCCCTGCTCGCGGACCTTCATGGTCAGCGCGTCGGCGGCCACGAACGTGAACGGCCCTGACTCGCCCAGCGGCCGGGTGCGGAACGCCGCGACCTGGGCGTCCAGGTCGGCGGCCATCCGCGAGACCTGTGACTTGGACAGGCTGGTGATGCCCAGCGACTGGACGAGTTTGTCCATGCGCCGGGTGGAGACGCCGAGCAGGTAGCAGGTCGCGACCACGCTGACCAGCGCGGCCTCGGCCCGCTTACGCCGTTCGAGCAGCCACTCGGGGAAGTAGGAGCCCGACCGCAGTTTCGCCGATGGCCACGTCGATGGTGCCGATACGGGTGTCGAGCTCGCGGTGCCGGTAGCCGTTGCGGGAGTTGACCCGTTCCGGCGAGGCGATGCCGTACTCGGCGCCGCAGACCGCGTCGGCCTCCGCCGACAACAGGGAATTGATCACCGTGGACAGCAGGTGCCGCATCAAATCCGGTGACGCGTCGGTCAGTGCCTGGCCCAGCAGGCCGGCAGGGTCGATGATGTGAGGCGCGGTCATCGCGGTAGTCCCTTTCGAGAGTGCTGTGGAAGGTTCACTCGAAAGATCACGCGATGGCCGCGCTCTATGCCGGACGGGCTGTCCGGCGATCACGCCAACCGCGTTACACCACTATCAGGGACGCCACTGGCCCTACCGGGCTGACGTCGCCGTTCTGCCGCGAGCGAACCCGCTTGTCTTGCTGCGGAGCGCTGCGGAGGATCGGTGGATGGATCTCCTCAGCGCGGAACGGCAACTCCAAGCCGCTCAGCGCGCCGCCGACGTCGAGTCCCTCGACGCGCTACTGCACCCGCAGGTCGTGGGTGCCGGACCGGACGGCACGGTCTTTATGAAGGAAGATGACTTGGAGAGCTACCGCTCCGGTGCACTGCGAATCACCAGCCTGGTGGAGGAGTCGCTCGACGTCCAGGAAGACGGTCAGACTGGGGTGACTCGCATGGTCGCTGCGGTGGATGCCGTTCAGGCCGGTGCCGCTATGTCCGCGCGGTTGCGCTACACCCGACTTTGGGTGCGTGAGGACGGCAACTGGCGGGTGTTGGCCGCCACCTTCGGCCCGGTCTAGTGAGCCCTTTTCGGTGGGTGGTGGTCCGGCGGGGTGGCGGCGACGACGCCACCGCCCCGGCCCATCGGCTTGTCCAGCCGGTGGGCGAGGCCGAGCAGGGCGGCGTCGTCCCCACCTCGTTGCCGGCCGGGATCATCGAAGTGCCGCAGCCTACCCGCATCCGGGTCTGGGAACGGCCGCTCCCGTCGCGCCGGCCGGCGTCGGCCGGCCGGCCGGCCGAATCCGACGAATCGGCACGAGGACGCTCCCGTCACGGGTAGACAGGAGGTAGGTGACCCGGCGGCGAGGGGGTGCGATGGGACTGCGCGACACGTTCCTGCCGTGGCCCGTGCTGCGCCAGGCCCTGGCCGCAGTGGGGTCGGGCGACCGGCTCGCCCGGGGGGCCGCGGCCCGGTCGGGGCGCACCGATGCGCTGACGCCCCGCACCGAGACCGCCGACCGGATCGTCCGCAGCGTCTGCCCCTACTGCGCTGTGGGATGCGGGCAATTGGTCTACGTCGAGGACGAGCGCGTCGTCCAGATCGAGGGCGACCCCGCGTCCCCGGTCAGCCGCGGGCGGCTGTGCCCGAAGGGCGCCGCCACCAAGCAACTCGTCACCAACCCGCTGCGCGAGACGCGGGTGCGGTACCGCCGGCCGAACGGGGCCGGGTGGGAGGACCTCGACCTGGACACGGCGATGGACATGATCGCCGACCGGGTCATCGCCACGCGGGCACAGACCTGGACCGACCACGACGACCAGGGGCGGCGGGTACGCCGCACGATGGGCATCGCGGCGCTGGGCGGCGCGACGCTCGACAATGAGGAGAACTACCTGATCAAGAAGCTCGGCACCTCGCTGGGTGCCGTGCAGATCGAGAATCAGGCCCGCATTTGACACTCCTCCACCGTTCCCGGTCTGGGAACCTCGTTCGGTCGCGGCGGCGCCACCACGTTCCAGCAGGACCTGCAGAACGCCGACTGCATCGTCATGCAGGGCTCCAACATGGCCGAGTGTCATCCGGTGGGCTTCCAGTGGGTCATGGAGGCCAAGGCACGCGGCGCCACGCTGGTGCACGTCGACCCGCGGCTGACCCGTACCGGTGCGCTGGCGGACCTGCACGTGCCGATCCGGGCCGGCACCGACATCGCGCTGCTCGGCGGCCTGATCAACCACGTGTTGAGCAATGGCCTCGAGTTCCGTGAGTACGTGGTGCATTACACCAACGCGGCGACGATCGTGAACGAGGACTTCCGGGACACCGAGGATCTCGACGGGCTCTTCTCCGGTTGGCGGGACGACACCGCCAGCTACTCCACCGACAGTTGGCAGTACGAGGGAGTGCGCGTCGCGAGCGCGGCCGGCAAGCGGGAGCAGGGCACGGGGCAGACGGCTCGCGAGAGCGGCGACGAGCGGGCCCTGCACCGCCACGTGACCGGGCGCAGCCATGAGCACGGCAGCCACGGCAGCGCCCTGGAGGACCTGCACAACCTGCGCCGCGACGAGACTCTGGAGGACCCGCGCTGCGTCTTCCAACTGTTGAAGCGGCACTACCGCCGGTACACGCCGCAGACAGTGGCGAAGATCTGCGGCATTCCCGAGGAGCTGTTCCGGCAACTGGCGGAGACGATCACCGTCAACTCCAACCGGGACCGGACCACAGCCTGGGCGTACGCGGTGGGCTGGACCCAGCACACCGTCGGTGTGCAGTACATCCGGGCGGCCTCGGTGCTGCAACTGCTGCTGGGCAACATCGGCCGGCCCGGCGGGGGCATCCTGGCGCTGCGCGGTCACGCCAGCATCCAGGGCAGCACCGACATCCCCACGCTCTACAACCTGCTGCCGGGCTACCTGCCGATGCCGCACCCCGACTCGCACGGCAGCCTGGACGCCTACGTCGCCGACGACTCCGCCGAGACCGGCTACTGGGGCAACATGCGCTCCTACGCGGTGAGCCTGCTCAAGGCGTACTGGGGGGACGCCGCCACCGCCGACAACGACTTCTGCTTCGACTACCTGCCGCGCATCACCGGCGACCACAGCACCTACCGCACCGTGCAGGCGCAACTGGACGGCACCTGCAAGGGCTACTTCCTCAACGGGCAGAACCCGGCGGTCGGCTCCGCCAACGCCCGGGCGCAGCGGCTCGGCATGGCCAACCTGGACTGGCTGGTCGTGCGCGACTTCACGCTCATCGAGAGCGCCACCTGGTGGCAGGACGGCTCGGAGATCGAGTCCGGTGAGCTGCGTACGGAGGACATCGGCACGGAGGTGTTCTTCCTGCCGGCCGCCGCGCACACGGAGAAGGACGGCAGCTTCACCAACACCCAACGGATGTTGCAGTGGCACCACAAGGCGGTGGAGCCGCCCGGCGACGCACGCAGCGACCTGTGGTTCTGGTACCACCTGGGCCGGCGGATCCGCGCCAAGCTCGCCGGCTCGACCGCCGAGCGCGACCGGCCCGTCCTCGACCTGACCTGGGACTACTCGACCTCCGGACCACACCAGGAGCCGAGCGCCGAGGAGGTGCTCCAGGAAATCAACGGCCGCAAGGCGGACGGGTCCAACCTGTCCAGCTACGAGGAACTGGCCGACGACGGCTCCACCGCCTGCGGCTGCTGGATCTACTGCGGCGCGTACGCCGGCGGGGTGAACCAGACGGCCCGGCGCAAGCCGCACACCGAGCAGCACTGGGTGGCGCCGGAGTGGGGTTGGGCCTGGCCGGCGAACCGCCGCCTGCTCTACAACCGCGCCTCCGCCGACCCGCAGGGCCGACCCTGGAGCGAGCGCAAGGCGTACATCTGGTGGAACCCCGAACAGGGCCGGTGGACCGGCCACGACGTGCCGGACTTCCAGCCGACGAAGCCACCGGACTACCGGCCGCCGGAGGGCGCGAAGCGGCAGGACGCGCTGTCAGGCGTGGACCCGTTCATCATGCAGGCCGACGGCAAGGGCTGGCTCTACGTGCCCGCCGGGTTGACCGACGGGCCGCTGCCCACGCACTACGAGCCGCAGGAGTCGCCGGTGCCGAACCTGCTCTACGGGCAGCAGCAGAACCCGGCCCGGCAGCTGAGCCGGCGGCGGGACGTCGACCCGTACCACCCCGCCGGCAGCGACGTCTTCCCCTACGTGCTGACCACCTACCGGCTCACCGAGCACCACACCGCCGGTGGGATGAGCCGCTGGCTGCCGTACCTGTCGGAGCTGCAACCGGAGCTGTTCTGCGAGGTCTCGCCGGAACTGGCCGCCGTGGCGGGACTGGACCACCTGGGCTGGGCCACCATCGTGACCGCCCGCGGCGCGATCGAGACCCGGGTCCTGGTCACCGACCGGATGGTCCCGGTACGGGTGCACGACCGGACCGTCTATCAGGTCGGGCTGCCGTACCACTGGGGGCGCAACGGCCTCACCACCGGCGACTCCGCCAACGAACTCACCCACATGGCGCTGGACCCGGACGTCCACATCCAGGAGGTCAAGGCGCTCACCTGCGACATCCGTCCGGGACGCCGCCCACGAGGCCCCGACCGGCGCCGGCTGGTCGAGGAGTACGTGCGGCGGGCGGGCATCACCGACACGACCGGCACAGCACACCGAACCACGGACCGACATGGGGAGCCCGCGTGACCGACAACCTGCTGGAGGGGCGCGGGGACCCGGCGCCCGACTCGGGCTACCCGCAGCCGCCGCCGCGGATGGGATTCTTCACCGACACGTCCGTGTGCATCGGCTGCAAGGCGTGCGAGGTGGCCTGCAAGGAGTGGAACAGCGTCCCGGAAGACGGTCTGTCCCTGCTCGGCATGTCCTACGACAACACCGGGATGCTGGGCGCCGACACCTGGCGGCACGTGGCCTTCATCGAGCAGGACCGCCCGCTGGGCCGGCAGAACAACGCCGTCGCGCTGATGCCGGCCGGGCCGTCGTCGACCGGGCGGAACCAGGAGGTGGTCGCGGCCGGGCTCGGCGAGCGGCACGGCGCGCAGCTCGGCACCGACACCGGGGCCGTCCGGCCCGGTCCGGACCCGGGCGGACCGACGCAGCCGGTCACCGCGGACGGGCGCACCGAGTTGCGGTGGCTGATGGCCAGCGACGTGTGCAAGCACTGCACGCACGCGGCCTGCCTGGACGTGTGCCCCACCGGCAGCCTGTTCCGCACCGAGTTCGGCACGGTGGTGGTGCAGGAGGACATCTGCAACGGCTGCGGCTACTGCGTGCCCGCCTGCCCGTACGGGGTCATCGACCAGCGCAAGGACGACGGCCGGGTGTGGAAGTGCACCCTCTGTTACGACCGTCTGACAGTCGGCCAGGAACCGGCGTGCGCCAAGGCGTGCCCCACCGAATCGATCCAGTTCGGACCGCTCGACGAGCTGCGCGAGCGCGCCGCGCACCGGGTCGAGCAACTGCACGGAGCCGGCGTGACCGAGGCCCGGCTGTACGGCGACGACCCGGACGACGGCGTCGGCGGCACGGGCGCGTTCTTCCTGCTGCTCGACGAGCCCGAGGTGTACGGCTTCCCACCCGACCCCGTGGTCACCACCCGCGACCTGCCGGCCATGTGGCGGCACACCGCGCTCGCAGCGCTCGGGGTGGCGGTCGCCGGGCTGGCCGCATTCGCGGGAGCCCGCCGGTGAGCGGGGCCCCGGACCCCGGCAGCGAGGTCCGCCGCGATGGGCTGCACCGGACCGCGCCCGGGCGGGAGGCGCGCATCGGTGCCCGCGGCGGCCGGCGGGCGGGACGCGGCGGCGAGGTCGTGCCGCCGGCCGAGTTCCGCTCCTACTACGGGCGGGCGGTCATCAAGCCACCGGTGTGGAAGGCACACAACATCGCCAGTTACCTGTTCCTCGGCGGCGTGGCCGGCGGCGCCGCGGTGCTGGCCGCCGGCGCCGACCTCACCGGACGGCCGGACCTGCGCCGCGCCGCGCGGCTCGTCTCCGCCGGCGCGACCGGCCTGTCCCTGACCGTCCTGGTCGCCGACCTGGGCCGGCCCGGCCGGTTCGTGCACATGCTGCGGGTGGTCAAGCCGACCTCGCCGATGTCGATCGGCGCCTGGCTGCTCAGCGGGCTCAGCCCTCTGGTGGCGGTCGCCGCGCTGGACGAGGCGTCGGGGCTGCTGCCCCGCCGCTGGGCGGGACTGGTCGGGCGGGTCGCCCGGCCGGGCGGACTGGCCGCCACGGCCATCGCGCCGGCGGTCACCACGTACACCGGCGCCCTCATCGCCGACACCGCCGTGCCGGTGTGGCACGGCGCGTACCGGGAGTTGCCGTACCTGTTCGGGGCGAGCGCCCTCGCCGCGGCCGGCGGCCTGGTGGCCGCCGTCACCCCGCCCGGGCAGGCCGCGCCGGCCCGGATCGCGGGCGTGGCCGGGTCGGTGGCGGCGCAGGTGCTCGACCCGGCCGTCCACCGGCGGCTCGGCGCGGCCGCCGAGCCGCTGACCCGGGGCCGGCCGGGCCGGCTGCTCAGCGCCTCCCGGTGGTGCTCCCGGGTGGGGATCGCACTGCTGGCGGCGTCGTCGCTGCGCCCCAGCCGGGTCCTGGACGTGGCCGGGGGACTGGCGTTGACCGCCGAGTCCGCGTTGACCAAGTTCGGTTGGTTCTACGCGGGCATCGACTCGGCGGCCGACCCGAAGTACACCGTGGTCCCGCAGCGCGACCGCCTCACAGATACTGCTGACGCCACGCGCTGACCGCCTCCTCGACGGCATGTTCCTCCCGACGCAGCGACGCCTTGATCCGCCTGCGGTCCCCGGTGATCGGCTGGAACACCGCCAGCGCGCCGCAGACCGCGACGAGCATCGCCGGGGCGGCAGCGACCGGACGTGCACCGGGCACCGTCAGCACGGCGACCAGGACGCCGGCCCGGGGGTGGCCTCGGCTTCGCCGCCGCACGCCACCCGCCGGCCGAAAGCGGCGGCGTCGCGGTGTGCGGCCGTTCCACCCGGGTACGCCGCAAACACGCGGCGGCGCAGGGGGAGGCGCGATGAGCGAGGGGACCGTACGACCGGACGGGCGGCGAAGCCCGTCCGAGCGGCTGGCCGAGGACGTGGCCGACGTGGTCCGCGAGGAGGTCCGGGCGGTGCGCGCGCAGGTGAGCGAGGCGGCCCGTCCGGCCGGCGTGGGGATCGCGCTGCTCGCCGCCGCCGGCGGCTGCCTGGTGCTCGGCGCCGGAGCGGCGTCGACCACCGTGCTGCGCGTGCTGGAGACGATGCTTCCGCGCCGGCTGGCCGCCGCCGGTCTCACCGTCGGTTACCTGGTCACGGCCGTGCTGCTGGGACGGGTGGGGCTGGCGCAGCTGCGCGCGGCCGGCGGACCTTCAGCCCGGCTCGCCGACGACGTGCGGGACATGGTCACCGAGACCGCCGGCCGGGTGCTGCCGGCCGGCGCCGACGCCGCCCGCGACGAACTGGACAGGTGACAGCGAACCCGGAGGACGACATGCCGGACAAGCACGAGCAGGCCGAGGAGATGCGCGACGACGTCCCGTCGACCATCGCACGCTCCGACGACAAGGCGGTTCGCACGTACAAGAAAACGCTGGAGTCGGCCGAGGAGAGCTACGGCGACGGCGAGCGGGCGCACCGAACAGCGTACGCGTCGTTGAAGCACACCCACGAAAAGGTCGGCGACCACTGGGAGCCCAAGGAACACAAGGGCCCCTCGGACCCGCAGGCGGCCCAGGGCACACCGGCGTCGCGAAACCGCGACCGGCCCACCGCCCAGGGGGTGGACGCCAACGCCAGCAAGGGCCATCTGGACGACGTGGCGCGCAAGGTCGGCATCGACCCGGAGAACATGGACAAGGGTGAGCTGGTCGAGGCGATCGAGAAGGCCAACGCTCGGGCCACCGCCCGCGCCCGACGCAAGTGAGGCGTCGGCACCCCGGAGCGGGCGTGGTCGGTGGCACGACGGGTAGCGGGCGGGCGACTCGGCCCGGCTCGCCTACCCGGGTGTCGATCACGTGACCCTACCGGGCCCGCCGCCCCCGCCGCCCGGCCGGCTCCGCACGGCGCTGCGGGCAGAATTGTGGCCGAAGTACGAGACGCCGTCATAACCCAACGCCCACTACTCAGCGGAACCAGCAGTGGCGATCGCCAGCAGTTCCGCTGCGAGGGCGGTCGGGGTGCGGCCGAGCCAGACAGCGTGCAGCGGGCGGATCAGCGAGAGGCCCTCGACCTGTAGCTCGACCAGTTCCCCGGCGGCGACGGCAGGTGCGGCCGCCCGCGCGCTGATCACCCCGACGCCACCACCGGCGCGGACCGTGGCAAGGATCGTGGTGGTCGAGCCGAGGCTGATGGCATGGGGCAGCGACGGCGCGAAGCCGAGGGCGCGTTCGATCGCGTTGAGGAACGTGCCGCGGGTACCGGAGCCGGGTTCGCGCAGCAGCAGTGGCTGACCGGCGAGATCGGTGGGCCGCAGTGCGCGCCAGGCGTGTGCGGCGAGCGGGTAGCTGGCGGCGACGACCAGGGCGAGCCGGTCGTCGCCGACGGTCCGGGCGGTCAGGTCAGAGGGAATGTCGGGTGACTCGACGAACCCTAGGTCTGCCGCGCCCGAGCGGACGGCGTCGACAACACCGTGGCTGTTTGCGACGTCGGCCGAGATGTCCAGTCCGGGATGGGTGCGGCGCAGGGTCAGTAGCCAGGCCGGCAGCAGGTACTCGGCCACCGTGAGGCTCGCCGAGACACGCAGCCGCGCCTGCCGGTCGGCGCGCAGTGCCAGAACGCCGTCAGCGAGGGCCTGCGCGGCGTCTATGACGTTGCGGGACCAGGCGACGACCGTCTCGCCAGCGGGTGTGAGGAGGCTCCCGCGCCGTGAGCGGACCAGCAGCGATACGCCGAGCCGGCGTTCGAGCTTGGCGAGCCGGGCGCTGGCGCTGGGCTGGGTGATCCCATGTGCCTGTGCGGCACGTCCGACGCTTCCCGTCTCGGCGACGGACAGCAGCAGGTCGAGCGCCGGCAGATCGGTTATCCAGGGCGGCAGTGGCATTGCGCGCAGTCTGTCACAGGTGTCTTCGCGTGCGGCCCGGTTCGGTGCCGCCTCAGTCAGTGAGTAGGTATTGCAGGCCAAGGCTGGTCAAGGTGACCGCGGCCCAGAGGATCAGGCCGAGCAGCAGCGGCCGGGCGCCGGTACGGCGGAGGGCAGGGACGTCGGTGGACAGGCCGACGGCGGCGAGGGCGACGGCGATGAACAGCAGCGCCATCCGGTGCAGGGCTGCCTGGGCGGCGGCCGGGATCAGCCCACCGGTGTTCAGCGCGGCCACGGCGAGGAACGCGACCAGGAACCAGGGTACGAGGGAGGCGGCGAGCCGGACCTTCGGCGTGTCCCGGAAGTCGGTGCGGCGACGGGTCAGGGTGATGAGGACGAGAACGATCGGGATGATCATCAGGGTGCGGGCGAGCTTGACGACGACGGCGTACTCGACGGCTTCCTGGCCGTGGGCGCCTGCGGCGGCCACTACTGAACTGGTGTCGTTGATAGCGGTGCCGGCGAAGAGCCCGAACGCGTGCGCGTTCATCTGCAGCGCGTGCCCGAGCGGCGGGAAGACCAGCACGGCGGCCAGGTTGAACAGGAAGATAGTCGAGATCGCGTACGTCACGTCGTTGCTCTTCGCCCGGATCGCCGGTGTCGTGGCAGCGATGGCGGAGGCGCCGCAGATGCCGGTGCCGACACCGATCAGCGTGCGCAGGTCGGGGGGAACGCCGAGCCGTCGGCCCACCAGCCAGGCCAACAGCAGGCACACCCCGAGGGTGCCCAGCATCACCGGCAAGGACGCCGCGCTCGCCGACAGCACCTCGTTCAGCGACAGCTGGGCACCGAGAAACACGACGGACAGCTGCAGGATCAAGCCCTTGGCCAGGTTCAGCCCCGGCAGTAGCGCCGCGGACCGGCGCCGGGCCAGCGGGCTCAGCAGGACCCCGGCGACGACGGCGAAGACGGGCCCGCCGATCACGGGGACGAGTGTGCCGGCGACCGCCGCGGCGAGTCCCAGCGATGCCGCTGCGGCAAGCCCGGTGGCCTTGACCAGTGTGCGGCGGTGGCTGGGCCGGTGAGCAAGAACGATCACTGTTCCAAGGGTTCGCGCACGCGGCACTGCCCGGTAGTGATCATTCTCGGATCACGGTCATAGGCGGCGCCTATGACCGCCTTCGACGAGGCGCCGGCGGGAACCTAGTCGGCGGTGGAACCGCCGGCCTCGGTGATCGAGACAGGTGTGCCGAGTTCGACGGTACGGGAGACGGTGCAGAGACGCTCGTGTGACTGCTGCAGCGACCGGGGAAGCGCCTCGCGCGCCCTGTCGCCATCGGCGCCCGCCGGGAACGTCACGGTGAACTCGACGCTCAGGTTCTCCATCCGGTTTCCTCCGGCCTCGTCCCTGATCTTGTCGCCGGTGACGGCGACGGAGAACGCGATCGGCTCGGCGCGGCGGCTGGTGATGTGGTCCACGTCGATGGCGGTGCAGCCGCCGATAGCCGCCAGAAGCAGTTCTACCGGCGTGAAGCTGTCGTCCCCGCCCGCGCCCATCGACATCGATCCGCCGCGGTCGTTTCGCACGACGTACTGCCCGACGCTGGTGCGCTCGATGTTCACCGATCGGAAGGTCTGCTCACTCATGCCAGGAAAACTACCCAGGACTTCTGGTCCCTGGGCGATCGCCCTGGCCGGCCGGTGGGCCCACCTCAGCGGCGAGGCGGTCCAGCAGACCCGGCTACGGGCATGCAGGTCCCGCAACTGCCGCACCCGCCGATGAGACCCCTCGGTGCCGCCGCCCCGTTCGGCCGGCGCCTTCAAATCGAAACGAGCGGCCGCGGAGGCCCAGCAGGTCCCCGGCCGCACTGGGTTTCGCCTGGCAGCCGGCCGACGTGGTGAACGGATCTTCGCGCTTGCCGATCAGCAGCGTCGGCCACGCAGTGCGGCATTGCGTGCGGCAGAGCCGACTGGGCCCGCCAGGTTCCGCAAGCTGTCCCGAGGAGGTGACGTGCTCGGATGGCTGCGGCGTCACGGCGCGTGAGCGGTGGCGGCGTACCAGGCGTGCCGCGAGGGTGTGCACGGGCCGGCGCTGGCGGACCTGCCGGGCCTGGTCGCCGACGTCCGGAGACGTCTTTCTCAGCACAGACACCACTGACCTCGTAGGCCATCGAGGCTGGCGCTCAGTGACTCGATCAATCGCTTAGTGTTCCTAACAAAGTCGTAGGACGTGTCGGTACGTGATGATGCAGGTGGCGAGGCCGAGGAAGGCTTCGTGGATGTCGTCGCGGCGTTCCCAGCGG
>NZ_JBFAID010000075.1:0-24788 GCF_040654475.1 Micromonospora sp. NPDC050686 | reverse complement strand
TGTGTCCCTGGAGCATCGGCCGGATCACCGCTGCCGCCTTGGTCCTGCTCCACATCGACCACGACCGCACAACGTGATCACCCAACGCCACCAACTGTTACTCGGAAAGGCTCAATCTGGACGTCGCGCTTTACGACGGCACTCAGCCCATGCCCGAAAACCTGGATGATGTCGAGTATTATGCGCTTCCGTACGGGACTATTGATCCGCGCTTCTGCGAGCTGATCGCCAGGATGCCCCGACTCAAAGTGGTGCAGACCGTGACCGCCGGCTACGACCATGTCCTTCCGTTCCTGCGGCCCGGCCTGATCCTGGCCAACGGCCGGGGCGTGCATGACGCGGCCACCGCCGAGCTGGCCGTGGCGCTCACCCTGGCCGCCCGGCGCCGGCTGCCGGACTTCGTCCGGGCTGCGGGCGAGGGTCGCTGGGCTTCGGGCTGGTCGACCGGTCTGGCTGATGCCCGTGTGCTGATCGTCGGGTACGGCTCGATCGGCGCCGCGATCGAGCGCCGGCTGGCTGGGTTCGAGGTGGAAATCAGCCGGGTGGCCCGCAGCGCCCGCCCCGGCGTACGGCCAATTTCCGAAATTTCGGAGATTTTGCGACGAGTGGATGTTGTCATCCTGGCCACCCCGCTGACCCCGGAGACCGAGGGTCTGGTGAACAAGGATTTCCTCGCAAGGATGGCCAACGGCGCCCTGCTGATCAACGTTTCACGGGGACGGGTGGTGGACACCGAGGCGCTGCTCGCCGAACTCAACGCGGGCCGGCTGCACGCTGCCCTGGACGTCACCGAACCCGAGCCGCTGCCCGCCGACCACCCGCTGTGGTCCGCGCCGAACGTCCTGATCAGCCCGCACGTCGGCGGCCTGACCGCCGCGTTGGCGCCCCGGGCCCGCCGACTACTGGTCGACCAGGTCCGGCGGTACGCAGCGGACGAGCCGCTCGTGAACGTCGTTATCGGGCCGTAACTTTCGGTCCCGCCCGCGGGCCAACTCCGCTGCAACTTCCGGTCCCACCGGCGGGCCAACTCCGCTGCTTCCGGGTGCCAGAACAGGCGTGCCAGCATGATCGGGTGCACCCTCATCGGCATGAGCGGACGTCGTCGGCCTGTGGAGCTTGAGTCGCCGTGCTGACGCTCGAGCGCGCAAGGCCCACCGGCGTCGCCGCGGCAAGACCGACGCCATCGACGCCGAAGCAGCAGCTCGAGCGGTCCTGTCCGGCACAGCTAAGCACGTTTGCTATCGATCCCCGGCCGCTCAGGACGTCACCTACCTACGGATGCATTCCGTTCCGGATGCGTCCCCAGAGCCGAATCTCTACATCGAACTGACCGTCGCCAAGCTCGACACGGAGGCCTGTGGCCCACGTTCATCCATGTCATCCGTACCCCTGTTATTCCAGCCCAGGACCCCACCCGAAGTGCGGGATCGGGGATGGAGCGCTCAGGCGGTGTCCCGCCGGACGATCAGCAGGCCGGCGGCAAGGGCGAAGGCGGCCGTGTAGACGGCGAGCAGCAGTACGGCCGGGCCGCCACCGATCGCGTCCAGAACACCCGGCGTGCCGTCCTCGCTGAAAGTGGGCGCGCCCAGCGCGGCGGCGAGGGAGCCGGCTGCCGTGCCGGGCAGCACGTCGGTCACGACTTCCAGCGGTTCGAGCGCGTTCGCCACCCCGCGCAGCAGGTTCTCGACCGCGAGAGCCCACACCATGCCTAGGCCGACGGCCAGCGCCGGGCTCCGGGCCAGCGTCCCGACCAGGACCCCGGCAGTGGTCCACATGCCGTAGATCAGCAGGCCGGCGCCGAACGCCTGCGCGACCTGCGACAGCGGCGGCCAGTCGAGCGTCTGGGACTCGGCCGAGCAGATGAGTGTGGCGATCCCGAAGTTGACCACGAACACGGCCGCAACCAGACCGACGATCACCGTGGCGAGGGCGGCCATCGTGCCACCGTAGGTCGATGCCCGGGAGGGTCCCTGGGTGAAGACGGTCTTCCACGTTCCCCAACCGAACCCGCTGCCCACCGCGAGCGCGCCGAGGATCAGCAGGATCGCACCGCCGAACATGGGCATCCCCTGCACGGTGGTCACCGGCACGCCGGCCGGCAGCAGCGTTTGCAGCACACGCTCGGGCGGCATGCTCTCGTTGATCTCCGAACCGCTGTCGGTGCGGTAGCTCATGTAGTTGAAGACGTATCCGAACAGGATGTTGAGGAGCATTCCGGCCCCCAGCATCACCCACAGCGCCGGCCACCTGCCCAGCCTGAGCAGCTCGGCACGGGTGCTGGAAAGGAGCGATGCCGATCCACGTCGCGCGTTCATCAGTGCGCCATCCTCTCGCTGGTGCCACTCGGTCCGGAAGCGTTCGCTGCCGCGGTGAGTTCGAAGAAGACCTCTTCGAGAGTGCGTTCGCAGATGCGCAGCTCATTGAGGAGGACCCCCTCCTCAACCAACGCCCGGGCGATCTCTGGCGCCGTGGTGGCATCCGCCCTGAGCCGGATGCCCTCGCCGGTGTACTCGACCGCGTCGTCGCCGGCCACCCGCATCGCGACCGCCAAGGCGATGTCGATCGGCTCGGCACGGACGTACAGCAACCGGGTGCCCCGGATGTCGGCGACGCTGCTCTCCGTGATCAGCCGGCCGCAGGAGATCACCCCGACCCGGTCGCAAATCTCCTGTACCTCGCTGAGCAGATGGCTGGAGAGCAGCACGGTCTTCCCCTGCGCGCGGAGGTCGGCGACCAGCCGTCCCATGTCGGCCATGCCCGCCGGGTCCAGCCCGTTGGTCGGCTCGTCGAGCACCAACAACTCCGGGTCGCCCAGCAGGGCCGACGCCACCCCGAGGCGCTGCTTCATGCCGAGCGAGTAGGAGCGGAACGCATCGCGACCCCGCCCGGCCAGGTTGACCCGCTCGAGCGCAGCGTCCGCGGCGGCGTCCGGGAGTCCCTGGTAACGGGCCATCACCCGCAGGTTGTTCCGCCCGGACAGGTACGGGTAGAAGCCGGGACCCTCGATGAGGGCGCCGATCCGGGCGGTCGCCGCCGGGTCGCCGGGCCGGTGTCCGAGCACGCTCGCGCCCCCGCTGGTCGGCCGCATCAGGCCAAGGATCATGCGCAGGGTGGTCGTCTTACCGGCGCCGTTGGGCCCGAGGAAGCCGTACACCTCGCCCCGGCGGACGGTCAGGCTGACGCCGTCGACGGCGGCGTGCGTCCCGTACCGCTTGGTCATTCCATCGGTGGTCACGACTGTTCCGGTCATGCCGGAAGCGTCGCAGCCGGCTACCGCGTCCCGCGTCGGCCGCGCACCGCTATCCGCGTACGCAGATCCGCGTACGGCGCGTACGGCAACGCGCCAACGCGCGGCTCCACCGCGAGCGCATATCCTCGGCGGGTGCGTTCCCATGGCCTGAGGCGTCGCTGGGACAGCGTCTGGCCGGTGCTGCTGATCATGCTTCCCGGACTGCTGGGTACCCGGTCGGCCGGCGAGGGCGAGGTCGGGTGGACCAGACAGCCGGACCTGTTCGCGTACGCGCTGGTCGTGTTCGCGGCGCTGGCCGCAGCCGTGATGCGCCGGCGCCCCGGCGTGACGTTCGCCTGCTGTACCGCGGCGGTCGTGACCTACCTGGCGGTCGGCTATCCGGTCGGGCCGATGCTCATCGCCGTGCCCGTCGCCGCAGCCGGAGTAGCCGTCGCATGGCCGCTGCGCCGGACGCTGGTCCTCAACGGAGGGATGGGCCTGGCGGTGCTCGCGGCCGGGGGCGTCCGGTTCGGCCTGGCAGGCGGCCGGCCCCTCTTGGGCTGGCTGGCGACCATGTTCACGATGGTGGCCGTACCCACCGCCATCGGCGTGGCGGTCCGGTTCAGCCGGGAGTCGGAGGCCAGGCTGCGGACCGCACACGCGCTTCGCGCGGTCTCGGATGAGCGGCTGCGGATGGCGCGGGAACTGCACGACTCCGTGGGACACGGTCTTGCGGTGATCGCGATGCAGGCCGGGGTCGCGCTGCATGTGCTGGCGCGGAACCCGGACAAGGCGCGCGAGTCGCTGGAGGCGATCCAGGCCGCCAGCCGGGAGTCGCTGCACGGGATGCGCGCCCAGCTCGAGGTGTTGCGGAGCCCTGAAGGCGAGGACGCGCCCTGGCGGCCGGCTCCCGGCCTCGCCGACGCCGAGGTGCTGCTGGACCGGATCCGTACCGGCGGGCTCAAGGTAGCGGCGACCATCTCGGCGGGAGAGCTGCCACCGGAGGTCGACGCCGCCGCGTACCGCATCCTGCAGGAGTCGCTGACCAACGTCCTCCGGTACGCCGGCGCGACGCTGGCCCGGGTGCGGGCCACCCGGGAAGGTGACGTCCTCGTCCTAGAGGTCAACGACAACGGTCCCGCCGGCGGCGCCGCCGCGAGCGGACCGGGTGCCGACGGCCGCACCGGGAGCGGCATCGCCGGAATGCGGGCCCGCGCGGAGCGGCTCGGCGGCGAACTGGTGGCCGGCCCGCGGCCCGAAGGTGGCTTCGCCGTGCGCGCCCGCCTGCCGCTGGCGGGCCACCCCTGCGACGCCGACGTGCCAGGATCGGAGCCATGATTCGCGTCGTGGTCATCGACGACCAAGCCCTGGTCCGGATGGGGTTGCGCACGCTGCTGGAGAACGAGGACGACACCGAGCTCGTGGGCGAGGCCACCGACGGGCGGTCCGGCGTGGAGTTGGTCCGGCGGACCAAGCCGGACGTGGTGCTGATGGACATCCGGATGCCCCAGGTCGACGGGTTGGGCGCGCTCCGGGAGATCACTGCGGACCCGACACTCGCCAAGGTCCGCGTCGTGATGCTCACCACGTTCGAGCTGGACGAGTACGTCTTCGGGGCCCTGCACAACGGCGCCAGCGGGTTCGTCCTCAAGGACTCCCCGCCCGACGAACTGCTGCGCGCCGTGCGGGTGGTCGCAGGCGGCGGGTCGCTGCTGTCGCCGTCCGTGACCCGCCGGGTCATCCAACGTTTCGCCGTCCGCGGTACGTCCAGTACTACCCCTCCCGAACTGAACCGGCTCACCGAGCGGGAACGGGAGATGGTCGCCTGGGTGGCGACCGGCCGCTCCAACGACGAGATCGCCGCCGAGTTGGTGGTCAGCCCGGCGACAGTACGCACGCACGTGAGCCGCGCGATGGTCAAGCTCAACGCCCGGGACCGCGCCCAGCTCGTCGTCTTCGCCGTCCAATCCGGACTGACGCTGCCGGAGCCCGGCTAAGCGCCCTCGGCGGCCGTGCTCCTTGGCCGCACGGACCATCTCGGCCGCGGCTCTCGCCTATGGGCCTGGACGGTGCACGGCACGCTGTCGGAGGAGTCCGGATGACCGAGTTGTTCCCGCCGATCCCGCTGTCCGCCTGGGCGGACTCGAAGGAAACCGTCCACCGGTTCGCGCAGATCGTCGGCAAGATCCGGCTGGACCAGGCACCGCCGCGCAACCACTGGTGGCAGGTACCGTTCCATCTGACCGGCCGCGGCATCACGTCCCGGCCGATGGGCCGGGACGTGATGTTCGCCATCGACTTCGACTTCGTCGACCACCGGCTGGTCATCAACACCTTGGCCGGCCAGACGGTCTCCTTCCCGCTGCCCGGCCTGTCCGTCGCGGCGTTCCACGAGCGACTGTTCACCGCGCTCGAGTACCTGGATATCCGCGTCCACATCAAGGCCGAGCCCTACGATCTGAGCGACAGCATCCCGTTCGCCGAGGACACCACGCACGGCGCGTACGACCCGTACTGGGTCAACCGGTACTGGCAGGTACTCAGCCAGGTGGGGCTGGTGCTGGAGGAGTACGCCGCCCGGTGCAACGCCAAGACCAGACCGGTGCACCACTTCTGGCACACCTTCGACATCGCGGTCAGCCGGTTCTCCGGCCGGCAGGTGCCGCAGCCGCACACCGTCGACCCGGTGACCCGGGAGGCGTACTCGCACGAGGTGATCAGCGCCGGCTTCTGGTTCGGCGACGAGAACATTTCCGAGCCGGCCTTCTACTCCTACACCGCACCCGAGCCCGACGGCCTCACCGAGGAACCGCTGCGACCCGCGCAGGCGCACTGGGTCGAAAGCCGGGATGCACACCTCGCGCTGCTGACGTACGACGACGCCCGCGCCGCCGCCGACCCCCGCGCGACGGTCCTCGCCTTCCTGGAGAGCGCCTACCAGGCCGGCGCCCACCGTGCCGGCTGGGATACGAGCAAGCTGCGCACCCAGTACGCACCCTGACCACCGGCACCAGCGTGACCGGTGTCCGTCGTGCCGAGGCCGGCAGGTTCAGCCGCGACAACACTGGCAATGGCGTCGGAGCCCGGACGGAGCGCGTGATCTTGGGCGGCGCCAGGACGCCGACGAGCTGCCCGTTACCGGACCGTGGTAGCCAAGGTGGGTTCATGGCCACCATCGTCGCGGGTCACCCGGAGTCAATCCCGACTTCTTGGAGCAACCAGCACAAGCAGCCGCTGGCGAGCGGGACAGACAGGTCAGGGCGTGATATTCACGCCATGGTTGGCGTTGCCGGGGCCGAAACCTCATCCGCCCAGGTGGAGCCGCCGTAAGCGGATCTTGACGGCGGCCGCAGGAGCCGGGGCCTCTCCCGACTGCCTCTCCGCAAGACCCGGCCGCGGTTCTCCCCCAGCCCGACCGGGCCGACGCAATGGGGCGAACAGGGCTGAGCGGGCACTCGTTCGGGTGGGCACCGCCGTTACGGCAGGGAAGCTCATCGATAACCTTTGGTGGCCTTGACGATCTGCGGGCTGACCACGATGGCGTACCCGACGAGAAGCGCCGAGGTGAGCCCGAGCAGCAGGTCAGGTTCGGTGACCACCAGCGTCACCACGATGGCCAGCGTGATTCCCACCAGGCCAACGATGAACCGGCGCCGGGGCAGGCGACCGAGAGCGAAGCGGTGCAGACCCAACCCGCACAGCATCCACGTGACGATCGATCCGCCCAGCACGAGTCGCGCGTTGAGCGGCATCTGACGTGACTGCCCGATCTCGTACACCACTACACCCAGCGCCCAACCTAGGAAGAGCACGGCAGCGCCAGCGGGTGAGTGGAGATAGGCGTAGCCCTGACCGCTACCCAACTGCGGCACGGCGAGCCTGCTGTTCACGTAGGTGGTGTAGATCCACCAGATGCTGGCTGGCAGGAGGAAGGCCGCCAAGGCGGCCACCACCACGCGGGCGGGCGGGTGGGCGCTGGGTACCGCGTCACGCAGGTTGGTCAGCGTGGCGCCAAGCAGAATGATGGTGAACTGCCCCAGCCGTTCAGGCAGGTGGGTGCGGTGTACGGGATGGCGGCGGAGCCAGCGGCGGCCGAGCCACGGGGTGAGCAACTCGATAGCCAGGGCGGTGATCCACACTGCCGGTCGCGCGGCCGGGGAGATGGCCAGTGACCCAGCCCAGAGCAACCAGCCGGTACCGAATCCGGTGAAGTAGACGGCGACCAGATCCCAGGCGGACCGGTCGGCTGTGAGGACTCGCAGGTACATCAGGAGCAGACAGCCACGCACGATCAGATACCCGACCGGCAACAGCAGCCCGGACGGAGCCTCCGGCACACCGAGGGTGATGGCGCCCGCGCCGACCGTCGCGGCCAGCACGAGCAGTCGGTGCAAAGTGTCGTCCGGGTCGTAGCGGGTGTCGTAGAAGGACTGGCCGATCCATGACCACTGGATGAGCACGTAGAGCACGACGGCAACGGCGAGCTCTGCTGCACTCGGCGATGCCCGGGTGTCCAACCGTGCGGTCACGCCCAACAGGGCCAGGACGAATACCAGGTCGAAGAAGAGTTCAAGCCAGGTGGCGTGCCGCTCTTCGTTCAGCTCCGGCCCGCCGGGGTAACGTAGCCCCAGCAGACCGACGGTACGGGACAGCCGGGTCAATCCGCCGCCGCCGGCCAATCGCCCGCCCCTCCCCCACGCAGTCACTACTACTGGCAATCATCAGCTAACGGGTCGTATCAGGTGCCAGGATCCACTCGTGGCTTGAGGCAGCAGCTGACGGCAGTGAGGTCGGCATCTGTCAGACCACTGCGGTGCAAGCACACCGGCGCGGATGCGGATGAGGTCTTGGGTTCCCCAAAGCCCCCCCCGCCAGCCAGGGATCGCCTTCTCGGTCGTGTCAGTCACCGCCTCCTTTCCCCATCTGGGGCTCGAATATCTTGCGGTACTCGCCATAACCTTCACGTTCAAGGTCGTCATACTGGATGAACCGAAGTGCGGCGGAATTCATGCAATAACGCAAACCGCCAGCCTCTACAGGACCATCATCAAACACGTGACCAAGGTGACTGTCCCCGTGCGCCGACCGCACCTCGGTACGAATCATACCGAGGCTGGATTCTCGGACTTCGACCACGTTCTCCGATTCGATCGGCTTGGTGAAAGTCGGCCATCCGGTACCGCTGTCGTATTTGTGGACGGAAGCAAACAGCGGTTCGCCGGATACGATATCGACGTAGATGCCCGGCGCCTCGTTGTCCCAATAGGCGTTGTTGAAGGCCGGCTCTGTCTCAGCTTCCTGAGTGACTCGGTATTGCTCCTTCGACAGTCGGGAAATTGCCCCGGAGTCCTTGTGATACTCGTGTGACACAGTCGTTCCTCTCGGATTAGGCCGGCCTCGACGTGCCGACCCTTTGCCGCGGGCCGCGTCTATTCACAGATGCGCGAACAGTCCAACCGTCGGCAATCGCGCAGGCCATCACGTCCTTGGCCAATAGCCCCCTCAACCCCGACGTTCACCGCACACGGTGTCTCGAACGCCGCATACCCCCGTTTTGGGTTGACTAACCACGATCTCAGATCGCCACCGCGGGCCGCGGCATCGACCCTCCAGGGGGATAGCAAAGCTCATGGGATGTCTGTCATTGACCGGCCTTCGCTGGTCATCTCCCAGGGCGATTACGTAGTCGGTTAGCGCGCGGTCCTGGTGGGCGCGTCGTCGTTTGCCGCGATCACGGACTGGCTGCACGATCTGGACGAACAGGCCCGCGATCGGCTCGGCTTCGGCGACGGGGTGCCTCCCCAGGCCGTACCGCTGCTGGGAGAAAGTGAAGATCGTCAGAAACGACCGGAGTAGCCGATGAGGTCGCACGAGGCGCGGGTTGTCGTTCGCCCCTGGTTTGGCGGGTGTGGTTCTCGGTAAGTGGTCGGTGGGGTGTTCGGCGCGAAACCGGCGGTGATCTTCATGGTCATCGAGTCCTCGGTGGCGGCGGCAGCGTAGGGACGGTAGGTGAGGCATTCCAGGGAACGAGCCAGCCTGTGATGCCACCCTGCCACAGGCCGTCGGGTCGACGCTGAACACTTTGGTCGCGCCACGCGCGGGCGACGTTAAGGAGGGCGTGCGATTCCCCTCGTAGCTGGAGGCCAGGACTTCCTCAAGCGATCCGTGGTCCTGTGGGTCAAGGAAGCGACGGGCCGGTGAGCGTGGCTGCCTTCATCGCTTCCCAGAGGACCGAGCACGACGTGCCGCACGCGGTGGCCTGCCGAGCCTTGGGTGTCTCGCAGTCCTGGTTCTACAAGTGGCGTGACCGGCCACCCACGCCGCGGCAGGACCGTCGGGTCCGGCTCGCCGACGCGGCGCGGAAGGTGTTCGACGATTCCGGCGGCACCTACGGCAGTCCGCGTATCGGTGACGAGCTGCGGGAGCAGGGCTGGCAGGTCTCCGACAACACGGTCGCCCAGCTGATGGCAGAGCTGGGGCTGGTCGCTCGGGCCAGGCGACGCAGGCGCGGGCTGACCCGGCCGGGTAAGCGGCCAGCCGCTGCGACCTGATCAAGCGAGAGTTCACCACACCGGCACCGGACGTCGCCTGGTGCGGCGACATGACCGAGATCGCCACCGGCGAGGGCAAGCTCTACCTGGCCACCGTCATCGACCTGCACTCCCGGCGCATCCTCGGCTACGCCATGGGCGCCCACCATGATGCCGCCCTCGTCGCCGCGGCGTTGAACATGGCCGCCGTCACCCGAGGCGGCCACGTCGCCGGTGTGATCTTCCACAGCGACCGCGGTAGCGAGTACACCTCGGCCGAGTTCGCCCGCGCGTGTGCCCGCTGGAAGGTACGCCAGTCCATGGGCCGGGTCGGGTCGTGCTTCGACAACGCCGTCGCCGAGGCCACCTTCTCCACCATTAGAGTCGAGTACGTCCACCGCCGGCAGTTCCGCACCCGCACCGAAGCGCGCATCAAGATCGCCACGTGTGTCACCGACTTCTACAACCACCGCCGTCGCCATTCCGCCTGCGACGGGCGATCACCTATCGAATATGAACGATCAGCGGCGCAGGGTCTGGAGACCCAAGCCGCATAACAGAGCCCTCCACGCTTCCAGGGGATTGACAACCTGCGCGATCGGTTGCCGGTCTCCCGGACGATCCGCACGGCACCCTCGCGGAACTCCCGGTCGAACCGTCTCCTCTTCTCAGCCATGACCATCTATCCCCTTAGTACTGCAACGGAGGGACGCGCCGCGGCCCCGCCTGATGCTGTTAGATCAGGCGGGGCCATCAGAGATGGGTCAATCTAGGGCTTGGTGAAGCCGCTGGCGATGATCTTGCTGGTGGTGCCGTCGTACTTCTTGGTGGTCGTGTTGTACCAGTAGGCGCGGGTGCCGCCGTCGGCGAAGGTGGCCATGAGTTCAGCGTGGAACTTGCCGGCGCTGTCTCGGACGCCGTCGATGTCTCCGAACTTGGTCATCACAGGGCTGCTGAATCCCTGGGCGACAACAGTGTTGGTGCCGTCGTACGCGCTGCCGTTGTAGGTGTAGGCGTGGATGTCGCCGTTGCCCCAGATGCCGGCGAGTTCAGCCTTGCGGTCGCCATCGATGTCGGCAAACTTTCGGGCGAATGGATCAGTAAAACCGCTGGCGATGATCTTGCTGGTGGCGCCGTCGTACTTCTTGGTGGTCGTGTTGTACCAGTAGGCACGAGTGCCGCCGTCGGCGAAGGTGGCCATCAGCTCGACGCGGCCATTGCCGTCGATGTCCGCGACGTTGAGATTGGCACCGTCACCGAATCCCCCGGCGACGACGCTGTTGGCGCCGTCGTACACGCTGCCGTTGAAGGTGTAAGCGTGAACATTGCCGTCGCTCCACACGTTCAGTAGCTCGGCGTTGCCGTCCCCATCGACGTCGCCATACTTGACCCTGGTGGGATCGGAGAAGCCGCTGGCGACAATCGTGTTGGCACCGTCGTACACGTCGCCGTTGAAAGTGTAGGCATGGATATCGCCATTGTTCCAGATGCTCAACAATTCGGCCTTGTTGTCACCGTTGATATCGGCGAACTGAACCCGCCCCTCACGCGGTTCGTTGAGCCACTCCTCGACGGTCTCTCCACGGAGGACGCTGAGCAGCGCCTCTTTGTTCTTGAAGCTCTCTACCTTGTCGCGGTCCTCACTCAGATGGATGTGCCACAGGTGAGAGGAGTCGGAAGTAGCCGCACGACCATAACGGAAGTCCCATCCCTCGACCGAGGTGTCGCTGTCGGCTTGGCCAAAGAACTCCCGCCATCCGTCCAGACGCGGATCATTCGGGTTCTGGGCCGACGCAAGAAGCCGGTTGGAATAGCGGGCGATGTTGGTGAAGTTCGAGACGGCGACCGTCACGTCGGCCGGAAGCGCCTGGTCCGCATTCGGATCGACGGACAAGGAGCTCAGTGACAGGCTCTGGGCCTCGGGGAAGGTCCAGTCGTAGGCGGCGGCCTTGTCTGACGGGCCGCCCTTGTCCTCCGTGTCCCGCACAGAGTAGTTGGTGGGATCGTTGGCCGCGCGAGTGTTGTGGTAACCCGGCTTGTTGGCGTAGATCCCGCCGTTCTGCGAACCCGGTTGGAGCTTAAGGAGTTCTTCCATCAGCCACCAGGAAGCCTCGGTGATCCTCCCCGGGTTCGGGTTGGCTGCCGCGCTGGCCGAGGTGGGTGCCACGATAATGCTGGCGGCGAGTGTCGCCGAGGCGACTGCCATTGCGCCAAGTAGAGTCAGACGCTTTTCCGTCGGTACGATCTTGCTTAATGACCAGTGCATCATGCTTCCTTCTTTCAAGGGCGGGGGTTCGGGTTGACCCAAGCCCGCGCGTTCGGGCATGGGTCCTCCCTCGAACAGGAGCAATATTGCAGGGATGCGATCCAAGCCAGTCATCGATCCGTCATCAGACGTCCGACTGCGAGTCAACCCGTGTGGGCCTGACCCGCTTTGACGGACCTGGGTCGACGCCGGCTTCAAGAACCGCGTCGTCGAACACGGCGCCGCACTCGGCGTCGACATTGAGATCGCCACCAAGGACCCGCAGGTCAAGGGCTTCAGCGTGGTTGAACGCCGATGGATCGTCGAACGCACATCGGCTGGCTCATGCACCACCGCCGACTCGTCGGCGACTACGAAGCCCGACCCGACAACTCCGCAAGCATGATCACCATCGCCATGATCGGCGACCTCGCCAAACGCCTCACCACCGAAACCACCCCAACCTGGCGAGACGACTAAACCGCTATAACATACAAAGTACGTGAATCAGACGTCCTCTGAGATGTGGACACCCTGAGCCTGGACGTTGGTCCAGAGGAAGGGGTCCCCGTTGGGCGTCCATCGAAGTACACGGAAGAGTTTCAGCGCGATGCGTTGGCCTGGTCCGGTCGTCGGGGCGACGATCAACCCGTTTCCCCGTGAACTGGGGCTGAGCGAACAGATCATCCCTGCCATGATCATGTGTGTGCGCAACCAATACCTTGGCGGGGATGACGGCCGCTCATGCTATCCCTCCAGCCTTACCGACGCGATGTGCGGTCCTCGCCCCCTCATGCCGGTATGTGACCTGCGTAAAGGCGGTCGGCCGCGTAAGTGGGAAGATCCGCTGATCCTGGTACGGGTAAGCGGCCGGCCGTGAGCCGGAGCCGACCACGGCGGTCCTGGATCGCGCAATCGAGCGGACGATGCCGTTCGGGTTGATCACCCAGAGCATCGTGGTGATCTGGTACGCCCTCCACGGCCAGAGCCCCAACATCCTCGACGAGCGTCGCGCCCACGCCCGGTAGTGCCGCACCAAGACCATCCGTCCTACCTGGAGACGATCGTCAAGCTCCGACGGGTCCTCATCGCCGCCCGTCACCCAGCGCACCGGCGCAACGTCGAGGTGGTCGTGGTCGACGTCGACCCGGCGCGACGGGCCGGGTATTCCGGTGGTTTGATGGCCGCTGAAGGGGACGCGCCGCGGCCCCGCCTGATGCTGTTAGATCAGGCGGGGCCATCAGAGATGGGTCAATCTAGGGCTTGGTGAAGCCGCTGGCGATGATCTTGCTGGTGGTGCCGTCGTACTTCTTGGTGGTCGTGTTGTACCAGTAGGCGCGGGTGCCGCCGTCGGCGAAGGTGGCCATGAGTTCAGCGTGGAACTTGCCGGCGCTGTCTCGGACGCCGTCGATGTCTCCGAACTTGGTCATCACAGGGCTGCTGAATCCCTGGGCGACAACAGTGTTGGTGCCGTCGTACGCGCTGCCGTTGTAGGTGTAGGCGTGGATGTCGCCGTTGCCCCAGATGCCGGCGAGTTCAGCCTTGCGGTCGCCATCGATGTCGGCAAACTTTCGGGCGAATGGATCAGTAAAACCGCTGGCGATGATCTTGCTGGTGGCGCCGTCGTACTTCTTGGTGGTCGTGTTGTACCAGTAGGCACGAGTGCCGCCGTCGGCGAAGGTGGCCATCAGCTCGACGCGGCCATTGCCGTCGATGTCCGCGACGTTGAGATTGGCACCGTCACCGAATCCCCCGGCGACGACGCTGTTGGCGCCGTCGTACACGCTGCCGTTGAAGGTGTAAGCGTGAACATTGCCGTCGCTCCACACGTTCAGTAGCTCGGCGTTGCCGTCCCCATCGACGTCGCCATACTTGACCCTGGTGGGATCGGAGAAGCCGCTGGCGACAATCGTGTTGGCACCGTCGTACACGTCGCCGTTGAAAGTGTAGGCATGGATATCGCCATTGTTCCAGATGCTCAACAATTCGGCCTTGTTGTCACCGTTGATATCGGCGAACTGAACCCGCCCCTCACGCGGTTCGTTCCACAGCGCGTTGACGATGATTTGGGCATCGTTGGCCTGGTACTGGTACTTGTCCGGATAGGCGGAGACCTGCACCGTCTGGCAGACCTCACCGATCGGCGCAGTCATCCACGATCCGTTCTGATACTTGTCCTCCATCACGCTGAGGAACTTGTTGGTGGCCCAGGTCGCGTTTAACCGCTGTTCCCGGCTGCCCCACCACTCTTGCTGCTGAAACAGGCCGAGGCTGGTGTGGTCCACCTCCTCGGCAATGTTCTGCAGATGGGTTTCCACGATCACCGTGGCGATGGCGATCACAGCGGCCCGGGAAGCCAAGCCACGCGCCTTCGTGGCACTGACCACCATCCGGGCACACGAGGTGCGGTAGGCGTTCATGTAGCCGCGCATGTCCGACTGCAACTGGCTGTTCAACGTCGTCGCGAGCGCCGCGTCAGCGCTGGTCGTACCGTTCGGATCGCACGGTGCGGTCGCGTACGCCACTCCCGGCGATGCCAGCGCGGGAATTGGTTTCGGCGTCGGGTTTGGCACGGCCGCAGCGGCCGAGACACCTGTAGTCAGGATCATCGCGCTAAGAACGGCAGCCAGAGTTGCGCTGCGTGGGAAGATTGCACTTCTTCGCATGGGATGCCTTTCTGAAGGACCGGCGCGGTCGCACTGACTCGGTGGTACTCGGACACCAGCGGAACTGCTGTCCGGTTCCCGTGGAAATGCGATGGCGTCAAGCCGCGACGGAGTAAATGTGGCTCGGCGGTCAGGGGAGGGGATCGACTAGGACGCCGACGTGGAGGCCACGGTCGGGCAACCCGATGGTGTAGGCGGTAAAGGGGTTGGTGCTGTCGAGCAAGTAATCCAGCGCCCGAACCTCCTTGTGCTCGCTCGACGCCGCAAACCTGCGGCCTCGGATCAGATACAGCGGAACAACCGGCAGCTTGCCTGTCTCCGTCACCGATCCATCATCGAACCATCATTGTGGATCGAACAGTTTGGGTGCCGTGACGCGAACGGCCCGATCGCCCAGCCGAGGGTCTGCCATTGACAGGTGCGACTGTGCCCGTGCGGCATTCGACTTCCAGAGCGTGTTTGAGAAGGTCTGTTATGGACGGCGTGGCGGCATGACTTTTACCGGCGGGCGGGGCAGGGCGGCGCGGTGTCTGCGCGTCGTGGCTACCCCTCGGACCTGACCGATGCCCAGTGGGCGTTGATCGAGCCGCTGTTGCCGGAGCCGAACACGGACGGGCGGTGGGAGAAGCATCCGCGGGCGGGAGATCGTCAATGCGGTCCTGTACGTGGTGCGGTCCGGGTGTCCGTGGCGGTATCTGCCTGCTGACCTGCCGCCATGGCAGACGGTGTACTGGTACTTCACTCGGTGGGAAGAAGCCGGTGTGACGGAGAAACTCCTGGCCCCGCTGCGGATCAAGACGCGGGTGCAGCAGGGCCGAGCCCCGGAGCCGTCGGCGGGGATCATCGACTCCCAGAGCGTGAAGAGGCGCCGATACCGTCGGCCGGGACAGCCGGGGCTACGACGCGGGGAAGAAGACATCCGAATGGGAACTGCTGTCAAGCGGTGGAAGGTAGTCGCTGGTTGGCAGCATTGGGGAAGGCGACGGTTTGATTGAAGGTGATGCGGTTGCTGAGGCAGTGGGAAGGCAGCCGATCATGCGGTTGAACAGGTTGCGTTGGGCGGCGGTGTGCCGGTCGCCGGCTTGCCGGCGGCGGTCGTAGTGGGCTCTGGCACCGGTGGAGTGGGTCAGGGCGGCGAAGGCCCAGACGTAGCCGACGGCGGCGAGTCTCTGGTTCTTGACCCGGCGAGCGAGGACGGCTCGGCTCTTGCCGGAGGCGCGGGTGACGGGCGCACTCGGGCGATGGGGTGGAAGACGGCTTCACGGCGAACGCCGACCGCGGTGAGGTATCCGGGGAAGTACTCACGCAGATGCGAGCAGAGTTTGTTACCCGGCCTGGGTGTGGTCCCAGACGGCGTCCTGCTGAACTCGGGCGAGGACCGCGACGGCCTGGGCCAGCTCGGTATCGGCGGGCAGCTCGCCGTGCGCGGCTGCGTCGGTGCGCAGAATGTTCGCGAGTGTCATGGCGTCGAGGAGGTGGTCAGACTGCTTGCGGGTGAGCGTGTGTCGTTCGCGGTATCGGGCGACGGCCATCGGGTTGATCGCGTAGACCCGCCGTCCGGTGGCGCGCAGACACGCCACGAGTAGTCCTCGCGACGTCTCGATCGCCACAGAAATGGGTTGTTCGGCGCAGTCGCCGTGCTCGGCGAGGACCTGCAGCAGCTGCGCGAGGCCTGCGGCGGTGTCCTCGACGCGGGCCCGGGCCAGCAACGCCCCGGTGTCATCGATGACGGCGATGTCATGGTGGTCACTGGCCCAGTCGATGCCACAGAACACGGTCGGTTGATCCACGCTGTCTCCGTTGGTAGGCGCACGCTGGCTGGTCGTTGTCGTGCAGGGCACGCGGCTCCCTAATGGAAGGGCTCGGTGGCCCGACATCCGATTGGTCGTTCGTGACCCCAGCAGCCCGCGGGGCCCTCGGTCTGATCAGGAGCTCGTCGGCTCCCGAACACGGTGGGAGGAGGTGATTCCCGCGGGCGACTCGAACCAGCGGCCATCTTCGTTGTCATCGCGTGGTGAGGCACGCCGCTGGCGGCCAGCGTCAGCACCCGTCAGCCTTCTTTGAGGGTTGCACGCACGGACCAACGGAGGACGTAGTGCTGGCGCTGGCAGGCTGACGACGGACCCGCTGAAATCGCCGAGACGATCCACACTCAGAACTCGCGCTCGGGTGACCAGCAGACTTCAGCGGCTTTAACTTCTGCCCATTAGGTCAACGGTCGGAAGCGGTCCATCGTCAGCGACACCCTGGGCCTGCTGGTCACCGTGGCGGTGCTCGCCGCGAGCTAGTGTTCTGTCTCAGTTTTGACTAGCCGCTTGTTGGAGAGCGACTCGTCCACGTCGGACCTTGGCCAGGATCGATTCGGCTGTGGCGGTCCACACGAACGGTTTCGGGTCGTCGTTGTGTACGCGCAGGTATTCCTCGATGGCGGTGACGAGGTCGTCGACGCTGCGGAACACGCCGCGGCGGATCATCTTGTCGGTCAGGTCGGCGAACCAGCGCTCCACCAGGTTGAGCCAGGACGAGCTGGTCGGGGTGAAGTGCAGGTGGAAGCGGGGGTGCTTGGCCAGCCATGCCTTGACGTTGGGGTGGGTGTGGGTGCCGTAGTTGTCGACGATCATGTGGATCTGCAGGTTGCGGGGCACGGTCGTGTCGATGGTGCGCAGGAACCGCAGGAACTCGTCGTGCCGGTGCCGGGCGAAGCACTTGCCGATCACCTTGCCGGTCAGCACGTCCAACGCGGCGAACAGGGTCGTGGTGCCGTGCCGCTTGTAGTCGTGGGTCATCGTGCCGGCCCGGCCGGGCTTGAGCGGCTGGCTCGGCTGGGTGCGGTCCAGGGCCTGGATCTGCGACTTTTCGTCCATGCACAGCACCACGGCCTTGTCCGGCGGGTTCAGGTACAAACCGACGACGTCGACGAGCTTTTTCTCGAACCGCTTGTCGTTGGACAGCTTGAACGTCTCCACCAGGTGCGGCTTGAGGCCTCGGGCGTCCCACACCCGCTGCACCGTCGCCGGACTCACGCCGACCTTCGCCGCCATCGACCGGCACGACCAGTGCGTCGCCCCCTCCGGCTTCGAATGCAGCGTCAGCTCCACAATCCGGTCGATCGTGGCCTGCGGGATCGACGCCTTACGGCCACGCCCCGCCGCAACCTTGCCCAGATCGGCCAGCCCACGCTCGGCGAACTCCGACCGCCATGCCCGCACCGTCACCCGAGTCACTCCGGCCAGCGCCGCATTGTCGGCGTTGGACATCCCGTCTGCCGCGCGCAGCAGCACCTGCGCCCGCTGCACCAACCGATGCGCGACCGTACGCGACTTGGCAACAGACTCCAGCAGTTCCCGCTGGCCCGGTTCGAGCACCAGCGGTGCGGCAGCACGAGTCACGCCCAGAGTCTACCAAAACGGCTAGCTATTTGCGAGACAGAACACTAGCAGGACCGCGATGGCGCCAAGACCACCCTGCTCAGTGCCTACATGCTCACCCCCGATCCGGCACGTCTTCGCCGACCAAGACTTCGCCGGCCGCTTGGTCGACTGGACCCGCGACACCCTGCGCACGACGCTGGAGATCGTCCGGAAACCCGCCGACCAGCGCGGCTTCGCCGTCCACGCCCCTGGGTCGTGAGACGCACCCTGGCCTGGCTCACCGCCTCCCGCCGGCTCGCCCGCGACTACGAACGCCACCCCGCCGTCTCCGGAGCCCTCATCCGCTGGGCCGCCATCGCCGGCATGACACGCCGCATCCACCCCGCACGCCGTCAAGTTCGCCGCAACTTCACCTGGACTTGACCAACCCCATCTCAAACACGCTCTGACCGCGATGAAAATGGCTGTGAAGGTGAGGCCCTGCTGCTGGGCGCAGGTCAGGTCGTGCAGATGTCCCATCATTGCGTCGGCGGTCCATATCGGCAGCCCGTCCGGGCGCATGATCGCCTGGATGTTCGCGCCGATGTCTCGGTGCTTTCCGAACTACCACGCGTCGATGGTGTCGCCCTTGACGCTGAACGTGGCGGTCACAGTCGAACAGCTTGCCGTCCAGGATCACGTACGACCAGCCGTCGTCAGCGACCCGCTGCAACACCTCGTGCAGATCGGGCGCCTGCGCCGCGAGGACCGCGACGCCCTCGGCCACGTACCGGTACGCGGTGGCCTGAGAGACGCCGATCCCGGCACCCAGCATGTCTTGTCCTCGGCCTTGCAGAACCAGATCAGCACCAGCAACGCCTGGTAGAAGCAGGTCAACGCCCGTGTCACGGGCGTTTCAAGATCATGACGTGAGGCCGAGGATGGCGAAGGGTCTGGTCATGTTGCGGCTGGCCCAGCGGGTGGCTTCGGTGATATCGCAGCGTCCGGCCAGGCGTAGGGCGTTGATGGCCAGGTTGCGCATGGAGGCCAGGACGCGGGGTCCGTTGCGGGTGCGGACTTTGCTGGCGTCTTCGCGGTAGCAGGTGTCTCTGATCCAGTGCAGGGATTCGATGGCCCAGTGGCCCTGGTTGAAGGCGGCGATTCGGGTGGGCGTGGCGTGTTCGGGGGTATGGCTGGCCACGCCGAGTTGGGCGGCGGCGCGCAGGTGCCGGCCGCTGGTGTCGGTGACGTAACGTTCGATCAGCCAGACCTGGTTGACGTGTGGGAACGGCAGATCGGCCGGGGCGGGTAGCACCCGGATGGTGCGTCGAGTGATCCGTCCGTGGCCGGTGTCGGTGCGGCTGGCCGCGATCGGGACCTGCGGCCAGGGCAGCGTGTTGAGGGCGTCGAACAGGGCTTGCCGGTTCTCCTTGACCGGGAACACGAACTGGCCGCCGCGGGAGTGGATGAGCTCGGCGGTGGCCTTGACGGTGTGTAACGCGTCCGCGGTGACGGTCCTGCCGTGCAGGTCGAGGGTTTCCAGCAGGTCGCGGGCGCAGGCCGGCTCGTTGGTCTTGGCCCCGGCGACGTCGACCTGGCCGATCACCACCGCGGGTGTGCCGGGCTCGATGCCGCCGGCCAATGCCGCGAGCAGGTGCAGTTGCTGCCCGTCGGCATCGACGGCGCCGCAGACCGTCTTGCCGTCCAGGCGGACCAGATCCCCGGGTTCGGACTCCGGTGCCGCAGCGTTGCGGGGCGGGGCCTCATCCTGCGGCTCGCGGCCTGATCGGCGGGCCGCCGTCCACGCTCCGATCGCGGTGTCCAGGGCCTGCGGATCAGTATCGGTGCATACCCGCCACAGCGTCGACCGCGACGGCCGACCGGCCGGCAGCACACCGGCCCGAAGATACAAGTCGGTCAACGCCGGCTGCGGCACGTCGGCCACCCAGCCCGCCATCGCCGTGTACCCGGTCATCCCGGCCACCGTCGCCGCCGCGACCAGCGCCAATACCACCACCGCCGGATGATCCCGGCCCTGCGACGACCGGCCGTCCGACACCCCGGACAGCAACTCCAGCAGGTCAGCACACGCCTCAGCCACCGGGACACCCGCAACCGACGCGACATCGGCGTCGGACATGACACACTGCCCCACGACGAAGCTCCGTCAAGACAAGATCCGTGAGAAGACCTCGTCCTACCGGAGCTTCGTCCTCACCTCACCTCGCGACACGCCCACTGTGGCCAGACCGCGACCCGGCACTCACGCCAAGCTCATGATCTTGAAACGGCCGTGACGCCCGTGTCCCGCGTCGAGTGCCCCGGGCACATCGCTCGGCGGCGAGCAGGCGGGCGACGTGGCGCACCAGTTCCCTGGGCACGTCAACCAGGCACGATAGGCAATCACGTGGAGCCCTCTCGAAGACGTGGTTTCTGTCGCAAGAACCTGTCTATCGATGGCTCCACGTCTGTATCGAGCACCGACCGACCTGACCCGATTCGCCCGTGTCGATCAGGTCCAGCCCACGCCTCTCGCTGAGATCACCTGAGTATCTGCTGATCGGCAGATATCGCAGCCGATCGTCCAGCTCATATTCTTGTAGCCGAGCATGCTGGCTGCCTTAGCCAGCGGGTTGGCCCTGACGTTTGAAGAGGCTCGCGACGGACGCAACGTCCGGCGAACCTGACCGAACTCCTCGCCACAGAGCTGCCGGTAAAGCCGCAACAGGGTGTCCATGATCAACTAATGAGGGCTTCGAGACGCGGAGTGGAAGAGTTTGGCCGTTTGGTCCAAGTGTCCGCATGCGCCGCAGTATAGAGATTGTCACTTAACAACGAGATGTATCCACAACCAGTCACTTGAACAACGCAACGCTTCGGGTCGCGTCGTGCGGTAGTTGGCCGAGCGCCAACGGCGGGAGGCGTGGGCCCGAGGCCAATCGATGTCAAGGCAGTAGCCTTCCGCAACTAGCCGTCACGCAACCCTACCCGCGAGCAAGATTGGATCGGACCCAGCAAGTGCAGTTCAGAATCCTCGGACCCTTGGAGGTATTAACCACAAAGGGCGCGCTTGCCGTCGGTGGCGAGCGCAGCCGCAGCCTGCTAGCTGCACTTCTACTTGATGCAGATCGAGTCGTCCCGATAGAGACCCTGATCGAGGCAATTTGGGGAGGGGACCCACCCTCCAGTGCTCGCGTGCAGGTGCAGAACCGCGTGTCCGTCCTGCGCAAAGTTCTGAGGGAGGCAGAGCCAAGGGCTCCATCGATCCTGACGCGAGGGTCGGGGTACTCCCTGATGCTTGGTAACGAGGAACTTGACCTTCGGCGGTTCGAGGACTCCTTCTCCGAGGCTCATCGGCTAGCACAGTCTGGGGAGTTGGAGGAAGCTCGGGAAGCTGTCGCTGTGGCGCTAACCCATTGGCGAGGAGCGGCGTTGGACGGCCTGAGCAGTGATCACCTCCGCCTCGCTGCCGGGAACCTGGAAGAACGGCGTTTGGCAGCCCTTGACCTGCGGATCGGTCTGGACCTTGAACTCGGCCGGAACCGCGAGTTGATCAGCGAGCTGCGAACCCTCACCCTTAGTTATCCCTACCGAGAGGGGGTACATGGCCGATTGATGCTGGCCTTGTATCGTGACGGTCGCCAAGCCGAGGCGCTGGAGGCCTACCAGCGAGCCCGAGAGATCCTCGTTGATCAGCTCGGGCTTGAACCAGGGCCCGACCTCCAAAGGCTTCACGAGGCAATCCTTCGCTCCAGCGATGAACTCCTGTCAGTGCATGCCGGCCTCCATATTAGTAAAGCGGTGCCCACGCCGGTGGGCGCAGAGGGTCTTGCCACCACATATCCCGCGATCCCGCGTGCTCTACCGCCGGCCGTCCACGCGCTTCCCGGACGTCGGGATGTGCTTGAGAAACTCGATGAGATCGTTGGGATTGATCAGCGTGGGAGAACCGTCGTGATAACGGGCGCGGCAGGCGTCGGTAAGACGGCACTGGCAGTCTACTGGGCGCATAGGGCGGCAGCCCGATACCTCGACGGGCAATTGTATGTGAACCTAAATGGCTACGCGGAAGCGCCACCCCGAGAGAGCATTGATGTGCTCTCAATGTTCTTGAGGACCCTTGGTGTCCGGCCCGAACACGTGCCCGAGTCCGTTGCAGAGGCTTCATCGCTATACCGAACGCTGCTCGCAGCCCGCCGTATGCTCGTGATCCTTGACAATGCGCATTCGCCGCAGCAGGTGCGTCCTTTGTTGCCGGCTGGTCCAGGGTGCGTAGCGCTCGTAACTAGCCGCAGTTGTCTGTCCGGCATCGTGGCCACGGATGGAGCCGAGCGCATCACCCTGGACGCACTCGAACCGTCAGCCGCCTACGAACTTCTTGTCGGGAAGCTCGGGCCACGTCGTGCACGGGGTCAGGAGACTGATATTAAGCAGTTGGCCAGTGCTTGTGGCTATCTCCCGTTGGCCCTGTGCATAGCTGCCGCCAACCTCGATAGCAGGTCTCAACAACCGATCGGTGATTACCTGGCTGCACTACGCGGGGTTAATCGTTTGAGCGCTCTGGCTGTATTCGACGACAGCGAGGCGGCCGTGCGTACGGCCTTCCAACTTTCGTACGATGCCGCCAGTGGTGGAGGGCGTCGCCTTTTCCGGCTTCTCAGTCTCGTTCCCGGTCCCGACTTCGGAATAGGAGCCGCGGGGGTGGTAATGGGGGCGGACGAGCCTTCCGTATCGGTGCTCATGAGTGAACTCGCTGACGCCCACCTTATCTCCGAATCACGAGCAGGGCGGTTTACGTTCCACGACCTTCTCAGGGAGTATGCCAGGGAGCGTGCCGATGTTGAAGAGAAGGACAATGAGAAGGAGCGGGCGCGACAGCGGCTGTTTCGCTGGTACCTGGTAAACGTTGACTCAGCCGCCTCAGCTCTGTACCCCCAGATGGTGCGCTTACCCGCGCCATTGTCCAACCGCGAAAGCAATCGTTGGACAGCGACGCCATCTCTGGCAGCAGCGTGGCTTGAAGCAGAGTACCGAAACTTGGTCGCCTGCGTCCACGAAGCCGGCACGAACGGTAGTGAGGTTGCCTGGCTTATTGCCGACGGCCTTCGAGGCTTTCATTGGCGCCAAGGCATGTTTGCCGATTGGCGTAGTATCACTTCTGCCGCACTCGCAGCGGCCGAGCGGTCTCATAATTCGATAGCCCAGGCGGCGATGCGACTGAGCTTGGGTCATGCAGCTCACTATAAATGCAACTACCGAGACGCGGCGAGCCATCTGGCCGAGGCGGTGTCGCTTAGTGAGCGTGCCGGCTGGCGTCTTGGCACTATCGCTGCCAAAACAAATCTAGGGACAGTTTACGCCCAAATGGGCGAGCTTTCGCTGGCTCTCGCCGAGCACACTGGTGCGCTTGAACTTGCTTCCGATCCCGCTCAGCGCGGCACCCTACTGAACAACCTGGGCAACGATTATCGGTTTCTCGGACGTTTGGATGAGGCCCTGGACGTGCTGTCTCGGGCACGCCTGATATACAAGCAGGCAGGCGGCTCGGCAATTGGCGAAGCCGCCGTACTTGATTCGCTTGGAGCCGTACATCACGAGCTCGGGAAGTTTGAAGAGGCGAGGGGGTTACTGCTAGAAGCGTTAGAAATATGCGAAGTGATCGGGCATGCCCAAGTGGAGGCTACTACTCGTATTGACTTGGCACTGCTGTGCAGCGATGCCGGGGATCTTGCCGCGGCCCTCCGGCACGGCACCGCTGCTGCCCGCATGGTCAACAAGGTGGGCGGCCGCGGTATGCAGGCTGAGTTGGCCAACTGTCTCGGAGTCATACACCTTACTTTAGGAAACTTTGATAGATCCTTGACAAATTACAAGGCCGCTATCGCGCTTGCAGAGAAAGTTGGCGCTCCCCACGTCCAGTCGCGCGCATATTTGGGATTGTGCAGGGTTTACCTCGTCCTCGGTGATGTACGTGGTGCTAGGCGCGCGGCGTCGTCCGCGCTGGGGATCGCTAGGAAACATATGTTTGCTGAGGTTGAGCGCCTAGCACGCGCGATCTTGGTCGAAGCTGCGAGCGGACCAATGTAAAGGAACGCGGCTGAATAGCCGTATCCCATTCGCCGTGGCTCCAAGATCAGAGCAGTGAGTTGCCGCATCGCGGACGGTTGCGGGTCGCCGAGGGCGACGACGAGGCGGGTGTGGGCGTCGATGGCGACCTGCAGGTTGGTGCTGTAGCGGTAGTTCTTGCTCGGTGCGGCCAGCCGGTGGTCGCGGGTCGGGACCAGGATGCCGTCGACGATGGCGATCTGGTCGACGCGCCGTCAGCGTACCGAGGCCAGGGCGAGTAGCGGGCCGAGGGTGTCGATGACCCGGTGCGCGGCGGAGTGCAACACCCCGAACAGCGGGCCGATCTGGCGCATGGTCAGGTTCGTCCGCCAGTACGTGGCGACCAGCAGCACCCGATCGGCGAGGTCAAGTGACCACAGATGGCCCGGCCGATCGTCGGCGATCGCGTCCTCGCTACGCTCGGCGACCAGCCGGACCAGCCTGCAAAACTGGGCGGGCTGCAGCCCGGTGAACGGGAAGATCCACTCCGGGCGGGCCGCCGTGATCACCTGCACCACGAGGCGGTCCACCATGGACCTGACACCCGAGTTGCGAGACGTCCCTTAAAGTTCCTAACAAAGTCGTAGGACGTGTCGGTACGTGATGATGCAGGTGGCGAGGCCGAGGAAGGCTTCGTGGATGTCGTCGCGGCGTTCCCAGCGG